>NZ_VCQL01000037.1:0-24840 GCF_005937175.1 Halomonas sp. ATBC28
GATAGCCGCCACAGAGCGGGGCGGATCTCGACCCGGTAAAAGCTGCGGCGGTGCCCCCTATCGCCGCGGTGAAGCTCTGAAATCATCCCATGCACGCGGCGTAGCGGCTCGCCGTCCTGCCAAATGGTCAGCGTGGCCTCTTGATCCAAACAGTCGCTGGGCGACAGGTCGTGGGTGCGGCTGGCAAACTCAACCGAGAGCGCAAACGGCTCAGACAGCGCCTCGCGATGGGTAAAGCGCACCACGGCGGTGTCATCGGCCCCGGGTAGGGTCAGGGTAAATTGCAGGCCCGTTTTGTCCGCCATCGCTCCGCTCCTTGGATCATTAACTGCTAATGAGAAGCGGTCAGAATAGCGAGGCAGAGTTGAAGCGCAACCCCTTGAGGGCACGAAGCGTTAATGGCTTACACGCTTGTAAGAAATGGCTTACAAAATTTTAAGCCATTTCTTACAAATCGATGGGTAACCAGAGAAAAGCGAATTTAACTTAATTTAGGTTGGGCGTTAGAACGGAAGATGCAACGAGGCACTTAGCATATTGAGGTGGCTGAGGGTTGGAGCGTCGATGCGTTCATACTCTAGGCGACTGACGAGTCGGTTGATCGTTACCGTGGCGCCGAACCCTTGCAGCAATGCAGTACCGCTTTCATCGGCGCCTTCCAGGTCGCTTTCACCACGCCATTCTGTGATGCCGGACTTCGCATAGACGCTGAAGGCGCCCATGCGAACTCCGGCAACAATGGCGCCACCCAAACTGAGTGTATCCATGATGAGCGGATTAACACCGGAGGAAGTGGAGATTTCGTCGCTTTCCCGGTAGGCAATTTCAGCGCCAATATCGAGTTGGGGGAGTCGCCAGGGGCTGTAGCCTGCGGTTACTCGAAAACCGCTGGTATAGTTATCAAGGCTTTGAAGGTCGCTGCCTTCTAAGATAACGCCATTATCAAGCTGCATGAGCTCGCTATTGGGTGCGGTATAAGCCATCACCGGCGGGGTATCGTCGGCGTAGCTGCTAAACCAGGGAACGGAGCAGCAGAGCAGGGTGCTTGCCAAGCGTTTGATTGGCATTTCTCTTACACCTATCGGTACATACCCAAGTGTTGTCGTATAGCCATGGGTAGAGAGGAAAAAGCAATTCTATTCAGATTAGCAACTGGCTTGGATTTCCACCACTTTAATTGCGTCCTGGGCTAGGTTATCAACTAAATTTTTACCCATAGTGATAAAGCGCTCACCAAATACCCACTGGGGGGACAGCACCGCTTGCCGTGACGCTTGCTCTTTTTGCCGTTGGCGCTGGCGCCATGTCAAGGCCATTTCGCTCCAGTCGTCCACGTGTTCAAGTAGAAAGCCGCCCACTTCAAGCAGTCGAGTCAGTTCAACCAAGGTAACTATATGGGAGTGCTTGGAGTCGGCTGCCCAAGGCACTGGATAGCGAAGTTGCGCCCAGTTGGGGCCGTTGACGACTTCGTGCATCACTATCTGCCCGCCTGGGCGCAGAACACGACGGCTTTCAGCGATTACCACGGGAACATCGGGCATATTCATTAGACTGTGCTGAAACAGCACAGCATCAAAGCTGTTATCCGCAAAGGGCAGAGCGCAAGCATCGCCCGTTACCCAGGCAAGCGGTGGGGCGTCTGGCTGACTGACCCGTAAGCTCAGCGATTTATTGAGCGCACTAAAACCGTGGGTGATATCCAGCCCCGTCATTTGAAAACCGAGTGAAGCACCCTGGCGCATTAGCCCGCCCAGCCCAGCGCCAATATCCAGCACCTTTCTTTGGGTGTCAGGGTTGAGCCGTTCCAGCAGCCGTGTAGAGGCTGCCACGCCGCCAATATGCAACTGATCCAAGGGAGCCAGTTGATGCAGCGTGGGGCCTGCGGGATAGTGGCTATCAATCTGTGCCAATACCTCATCAGCGCGCAGGGCGCGCTGATAATGATCGGCTAAAGGGTTGGAAGGGGTCATCGCTTACGATTCTTGATCCAAGCCCAACTCTTGAATGGAAATTTCACGCATTTTAAATTTCTGAATCTTGCCGGTGACGGTCATCGGGAACTCGTCAACGAACTTAAAGTAGCGCGGAATTTTGAAATGGGTGATTTTACCTTTGCAGTACTCGCGCAGCTCTTCACCGGTGACGTCACCCGCGGTGCTGTTGAGTTTCACCCAGGCAATCAGCTCTTCACCATACTTCTTGTCGGGCACGCCGGTGACCTGTACTTCTGAGATCGCCGGGTGGGCGTAGAGAAATTCTTCGATCTCTTTGGGATAGACGTTCTCGCCGCCGCGAATGACCATATCTTTGATGCGGCCGACGATCTGGATGTAGCCCTCTTCATCCATGGTGGCCAGATCGCCGGTGTGCATCCAGCCCGCTTCGTCGATGGCCTCGGCGGTGGCTTTATCGTTGTTCCAGTACTTCAGCATTACGCTATAGCCGCGGGTACACAGCTCGCCGATTTCGCCCCGAGGCAGAATGCCGCCGTTGCCAGGGTCGACAATTTTGTTCTCTAAGTGAGGCTGGGTACGGCCCACGGTGGAAACGCGTTTCTCAATGCTGTCGTTGGCACCCGTTTGAGTGGAGACCGGGCTGGTTTCCGTCATGCCGTAGGCGATCTGCACGCCCTTCATATTCATCTTGTTGATGACCTGCTTCATGATTTCCGCAGGGCAGATCGAGCCCGCCATAATCCCGGTGCGCAGGGATGAGAGATCGGTGCCAGGGAAATCCGGGTGATCCAGCTCGGCGATAAACATAGTCGGCACGCCGTAAAGCGCGGTGGCTTTCTGTTCGTGAACGGCTTTCAGCACTTTGCCGGGGTCGAAGCCCTCGTCGGGATAAATCATGGCCGCGCCGTGGGTCACACAGCCCAGGTTGCCCATCACCATGCCAAAGCAGTGGTAAAGCGGCACCGGAATCACCAGGCGGTCTTCACTGGTAAAGCCCATGCTCTCTGCCACGAAGAAGCCGTTATTGAGAATGTTGTGGTGGGAAAGCGTCGCGCCTTTAGGAAAGCCTGTGGTGCCGGAGGTGTACTGGATATTGATCGCATCATCAAACTGCAGCGTCGCCTGGAGGTCGTCAACATCAGTTTGGCTAACCTTATTGGCTTCTTTCATCAGGTCAGACCAGCGCCACATGCCGCTGAGCTTTTCGCTGCTTAAATTAATAATGCACTCAAGGTCGGGCAGCTTTTGCGACTTCAGCTCGCCATCGTTACTGGCTTTTAATTCGGGTGCAAGCTCATACAGCATGGCGCTGTAGTCAGAGCTCTTGAAGTTGTTAGCGGTGACCAAGAAGCGCGCGCCGGATTGGTTTAGTGCGTACTCCAATTCATGGGTGCGGTAAGAGGGGTTAATGTTGACCAGAATGGCACCGATTTTGGCAGTAGCGAACTGAGTCAACGTCCATTCGCTGCAGTTGGGTGCCCAAATGGCCACACGGTCGCCTTTATTGACGCCGATGGAGAGCAGCGCACGGGCACAGCGGTTGACCTCTTCCTGGAGCTGGCGATAGCTCCAGTGAATGTTCTGATGCAGTACGATCAGCGCGTCATTTTCAGCATACTGCGTCGCGATTTGGTCAAATTTATCGCCGATCGTCATGCCAAGAAGCGGCTTGTCAGCCATGCTGCTGGAGTAGCTGGGTTGGGTAAGAGCAGGTGATGCCATGGTGTATCTCTCCGATATTTTTCTTGTCCGAACGGGAAGGCAGGGGATAACTCGCTGCTTTTAATTTTTATTATTCACGTCTCATTTAACTGCTAGAGCCTTTTGCCAGGGCCACCTTGGAGCTGGGCTTGCGGCCTAACTCGTTGGTGATCCAGTAGCCGGTTTCAATCACGGCCTGTAGGTCGATGCCCGTTTCAATCCCTAGCCCTTCCAGCAGATAGAGCACGTCTTCAGTGGCTACGTTGCCGGAAGCACCCTTGGCATAGGGGCAACCGCCAAGTCCCGCGGTAGCGGCATCAATAACGCTAACGCCTTCTTCTAGGACGGCATAAAGATTGGCCAGCGCCATGCCGTAGGTGTCGTGGAAGTGAGCGGCCAGAAACTCAATGGGCACCTGTTGGCGCGTCGTCTCAATCATGCGTTTAGCAGCCAGCGGCGTGCCGACGCCAATGGTGTCGCCCAGGGACACCTCGTAGCAGCCCATCTCATAAAGCGCCTTGGCCACTTCAGCCACTTTGGCGGGGGCTATCTGGCCTTCGTAGGGGCAGCCCAATACGCAGGAGACGTAGCCGCGTACGCGCACGCCAGCCTCTCGGGCGCGCTCTAACACCGGCTCAAAGCGGGTCAGTGATTCAGCAATGGAGCAGTTAATGTTCTTTTGCGAAAAAGCCTCAGACGCCGCACCAAATACCGCGACTTCCTCAACGCCCACGGTTAGCGCATTTTCGAGCCCTTTTAGGTTGGGTGTCAGCGCGGAGTACACCACGCCTGGCTGGCGTGTGATGCCCGCCATCACCTCAACGGCGTCGCCCATTTGTGGCACCCACTTGGGTGATACAAAGCTGGCGGCTTCGATGTGCGTGATACCTGCTTTAGCAAGCCGCTCGATCAGAGCAATCTTAGTCCCGGTGGGTACAATGGCCCCGGGCTCGTTTTGCAGGCCGTCACGGGGCGACATTTCAAACAGCTTTACAGAGGTAGGCAATGGCATCAGTGACTCCTATTCGTTGGCCGCAAAGTCGAGCAGCACGGCGCCTTGGCTCACGGTGTCGCCGGCCTGGAAGTGGAAGGTTTCCACGCTGCCGTCCGCCGGAGCGGTCATGGTGTGCTCCATTTTCATGGCTTCCATCACCATTAGCGGCATGCCTTTTTCAACATTAACGCCGGGCTCTACCAGCAATGCAACGACCGTGCCGTTCATGGGTGCGGTTAGCGTGGATTCTGCCTCGTGGTGACCGTGATCAATGGCATCGATGCGCCGCCAGAACAGGCGGGTTTCACCGCTGGGGTCGGCCATGACCACTACATGACCGTCGCGGCGGGCCTGCAGGCGGCGGCGGTGGCCGTTCAAGGTAACCGCTACCGCATCGCCGGTGAGCGGCTGCAAACTCGCGGTAAGGGTTTCATCACCAATAGTAAGATTCCACAGTGACTCGCCAGGGCTGCGTTTACCTTCAACAATCACCACCGCTTCATCGCTATCGGGCGCTTGCGCACTTGCCGGGTCACACAGGGCAATGCGAATGGTATGCGGTGCGTTCAGTCGGAAGCCGTCGTGGCGATCCCATGGCGAGTCGCTTTCGCACTCCTGGGCAAGTTGATTCAGGCCAATCAGCGCCGCGCTGGCGTAGGCTTCCATGCTGTAAGTGCGGGGAGCAAACAGCGTCGCTTCGTTGCGCTCGATAAAGCGGGTATCCAGCTCCACGTTCTTAAAGCCCGGATGCGTTGCCAGGCGCATTAAGAAGGCGCGATTAGTGACAACCCCTTGAACGTCCAGCGCTGCTAGTGCGCGGTTAAGCGTGGCCAACGCCGCATCTCGGTCGGCACCGTGAACGATCAGCTTGGCGAGCATGGGGTCGTAGTGCATCGACACCGCATCGCCGCTCTCTACACCGCTATCTAAACGTACCTGGTCGCCGCTTAGACCAGCGCCTTCTAAATCCAGTGCAAAGCGAGTGAGCAGGCCGGTAGCGGGCAGGAAATCCTGATCTGGGTCTTCGGCGTAGATACGCGCTTCAAAGCTATGGCCGGTAATCGTTAGTTCGTTCTGGGTGCAAGGCAGCGGCTCGCCCATGGCGACGCGCAGCTGCCACTCGACCAAATCCTGGCCGGTGATCATCTCAGTGACGGGGTGTTCGACCTGGAGGCGAGTGTTCATCTCCATAAAGTAGAACGAACCATCAATGTCTAGTAAAAATTCGACGGTACCTGCGCCCACATAGCCGATCTCCTGGGCGGCGCGCACCGCGGCATCGCCCATAGCGCTGCGCAGCTCTGCCGTCATGCCGGGGGCCGGGGCTTCTTCAATGACTTTTTGATGGCGCCGCTGAACGCTGCAGTCCCGCTCGAATAGGTAAACGCCGTTGCCGTGGCGGTCGCAAAATACCTGCACTTCCACATGGCGGGGCTGCACCAGATACTTCTCGATCAGCATCCGGTCATCACTAAAAGCAGCTTTGGATTCACGGCGGCAGCCATCCAATGCGGCCTGAAAACTATCACCAGACTCAACCACGCGCATCCCTTTACCACCGCCGCCGGCGCTGGCTTTGAGCATCACCGGGTAGCCGATTTTGTCGGCTTCGCTGCGCAGCAGGGCGTCGTCCTGATCGTCACCATGGTAGCCCGGCACCAGCGGCACGCCCGCATTGGCCATACGCGCTTTAGCAGCGGATTTGTCGCCCATGGCGGCAATGGCCGAGGCGGGCGGGCCAACGAAGGTAATGTCCGCTTCTTCAAGGGCTTTGACGAAGGTACCGTTTTCGGAAAGAAAGCCGTAACCGGGGTGAATCGCGCCGGTGCCGGTGCGCTTGGCAGCTTCGATCACCGCATCGATATTGAGATAGCTTTCCCGGGCGGCGGCAGGCCCCAGACGAACGGCCTCGTCGGCTTCACGCACGTGGCGTGCGCTGGCATCGGCGTCAGAGTAAACCGCGACGGTTTTCAGGCCCATACGGCGCGCAGTGCGCATCACGCGGCAGGCGATTTCACCGCGGTTGGCGACTAGAAGCGTGTCAAAAGGCGTCGTGCGAGCGGCTTTTTCGGTTCTTTCGTTTTTTTCAATAGGGGGTGAATGACTCATGAGCGACGCTCCGAAGCGTGGGGTGTGTTATTAGAATCGGCCCAGGCGGGGCGGCGCTTTTCAAAGAAACTGGATAAACCCTCTTGCCCTTCTTGGCTTACCCGCAGTTTGGCGATCACCTGACAGGTATGTTCGCGGGTGGCGTCACTGTCAGGCGCTTGAGCGACCTTGGCCATCAGCGCTTTGGTGGCGCGCTGGGCTTGGGGCGAGCCGGCTAACAGGGTGGCCAGCATGGCATCCACTTCGTCGTCTAGCTTATCGTGCTCCACCACCAGATGGACTAAACCCAGCGCGAGCGCTATTTCGGCGTCCATAACTTCTGCTGTTAGCGCATAGCGGCGCATCTGTCGCTCGCCCAGGGCTCGCTGCACGTAAGGGCTGATGACTGCGGGCGATAGGCCAATTTTGACTTCCGACAGGCAGAATTTGGCTTTGCCTGAGGCGATCACCACATCGCAGCAAGCGGCCAAACCCACCGCGCCGCCAAAGGCGGCGCCTTGCACACGGCAGACGGTAGGGCAGGGCAGCGTATCCAGGTCGTGCATGAGCGCGGCGAGCTTGCGGGAATCGGCGACGTTATCTTCCAGGTCGTAATCGACCATGCGCTTCATCCAGTTCAGATCGGCACCGGCCGAGAAGCTTTTACCTTCTGAACCCAGCACTACCGCGCGCACATCGCCTGATTCGGCCAACGTATGCAACTGGTCAAGGTGCGCGTTTAGCTCAGCGATCAGGCTGTCGTCAAAAGCGTTATGCACCTCGGGGCGGTTTAAGGTCAGGCGCGCCACGCCCTCTTCTATATTCAGCGTTGAGTAAGCCATGGTAAGACCCCCTTACATCCGGAACACGCCGAAGCGCGTCTCTTCGATTTCTGCGTTCATCGCGGCAGCTAAAGAGAGCCCAAGGACATCGCGGGTTTGCAGCGGATCAATCACACCGTCATCCCATAAGCGGGCACTGGCGTAGTAGGGGTGGCCCTGATGCTCGTACTGGTCGCGGGTGGGCTGCTTAAAGGCTTCTTCGTCCGCTTTGCTCCACTCGCGGCCTTCGCGCTCATGCTGCTCGCGCTTAACCTGGGCCAGGACGCCCGCCGCCTGCTCGCCGCCCATCACTGAAATGCGCGCGTTGGGCCACATAAACAGCAGGTTAGGGTCATAGGCGCGGCCACACATACCGTAGTTACCGGCGCCGAAGCTTCCGCCAATCAGGACGGTGTATTTGGGTACCTTGGCGCAGGCTACGGCGGTGACCAGCTTGGCACCGTGCTTGGCGATGCCTTCGTGTTCGTACTTGGAGCCGACCATAAAGCCGGTGATGTTCTGCAGGAAGATCAGCGGAATCTTGCGCTGAGCGCAGAGCTCGATAAAGTGCGCGCCTTTCACCGCGCTTTCGGAAAACAGCACGCCGTTATTGGCCACAATACCCACCGGGTAGCCGTGAATATGCGCAAAGCCGGTGACCAGGGTTTCACCGTAGTAGCGTTTGAACTCGTCAAAGTCGGAGTCATCGACGATGCGGCCAATGACTTCGCGCACGTCGTAGGGCTTTTTCAGGTCGGTGCCGACAATCCCATACAGCTCAGCAGGGTCAAGTTTGGGTGGCTTGGGTGCCTGCATGGCCAGCTTGCCGCGCTTTTGCCAGTTCAACCGCGACACACAGGCGCGAGCTAGCTGCAGCGCATGAGCATCGTTTTCTGCGTAGTGGTCGGCGACACCGCTGACCTTGGCGTGAACATCAGCACCGCCCAGGTCTTCAGCGCTGATGCTTTCACCGGTGGCGGCTTTCACCAAGGGCGGGCCACCCAGGAAAATCGTGCCCTGCTCTTTAACGATAATCGACTCATCCGCCATGGCGGGTACGTAAGCGCCGCCCGCGGTGCAGGACCCCATCACCACGGCGATTTGCGGGATGCCTTCAGCCGACATGGTCGCCTGATTATAGAAAATGCGCCCGAAGTGGTCGCGGTCGGGGAAGACTTCGTCCTGGCGGGGCAGAAAGGCGCCGCCGGAATCGACTAAATAGATACACGGCAGGCGATGCTTGCGGGCAATCTCCTGGGCGCGAATATGCTTTTTCACCGTGAGCGGAAAGTAGGTGCCGCCTTTCACCGTGGCGTCGTTAGCGACAATCACACACTCCACGCCGGAAACACGGCCAATACCGGTGACCACACCAGCGGCAGGGATCTCGCTATCGTATATGTTATGCGCCGCAAGGGCTGAAAACTCTAGAAACGGCGAACCTTCATCGATCAAGTGATCGATGCGGTCGCGTACAAACAGCTTGCCGCGGCTTTCGTGACGCTCGCGGGCTTTGGCGCCGCCACCCTGGGCGACGGCAGCGGTCAGTTCACGCAGTTTGTTCACTTCACCGAGCATTGAGGCTTCGTTGGCCTGAAATACATCGCTACGCGGGTTGATCTGAGTGGAAATGGAGCTCATGACAGGACCCTGCTGAATTTAATTAAAGACTTTCGGTGAAGAGTTCGCGACCAATTAGCATCCGCCGAATCTCGCTGGTGCCCGCGCCGATCTCATACAGCTTGGCGTCTCGTAGCAGGCGCCCGGTGGGGTATTCGTTGATATAGCCGTTGCCGCCGAGTAGCTGAATGGAATCCAGCGCGACCTGAGTGGCTTTTTCGGCGCAGTAGAGAATCACCCCGGCAGCGTCTTTGCGGGACGTTTGGCCACGGTCGCAGGCACCGGCTACAGCGTATAAATAGGCGCGGCAGGCGTTCAGGGTGGTGTACATATCCGCCACTTTGCCCTGCACCAGTTGGAACTCACCAATCGACTGGTTGAACTGTTTACGCTCGTGGATATAGGGCATCACCACATCCATGGCGGCCTGCATAATGCCGATCGGGCCAGCGGCAAGCACGGTGCGCTCGTAATCCAGCCCGCTCATCAATACGCGTACGCCTTTGCCTTCTTCACCGAGAATGTTTTCAGCGGGAACGGCGCAGTCCTGGAATACCAGTTCACAGGTGTTGGAACCGCGCATACCCAGCTTGTCGAGCTTCTGGGCGGTAGAGAAACCGGGCATGCCCTTTTCGATAATAAACGCGGTGATGCCTTTGGAACCGGCGTCTGGATCTGTTTTGGCGTACACCACCAGCACATCGGCATCGGGGCCGTTGGTGATCCACATTTTATTGCCGTTAAGGATGTAGTGATCGCCATTCTGCTTGGCACGCAGCTGCATCGACACAACATCCGAGCCTGCGCCGGGTTCCGACATGGCCAAAGCGCCCACATGGTCGCCGCTGATCAGTTTGGGGAGGTACTTGGCTTTCTGTTCGGGGGAGGCGTTGATCTTGATCTGGTTAACGCACAAGTTGGAGTGGGCGCCGTAAGAGAGCGCTACCGATGCGCTGGCTCGCGAAATCTCTTCCATGGCGATGCAGTGGGCAAGATAGCCCATGCCGCTGCCGCCATCCTCTTCCGAGACGGTAATCCCTAATAGCCCCATATCGCCAAACTTCTTCCACAGGTCGTTAGGGAACTCGTTGTTACGGTCGATTTCGGCCGCACGGGGGGCAATCTCGCTGGCAGCAAAGGCGTTGACCTGCTCGCGTAACATGTTCAGTTCGTCTTCGAGGCCAAAATTGAGTTCTGAGTAGTGTGAAAACATGGTCAATCACCTGTGCTGATTATTTGTGTTTGCTATCTGTAATTAGCCATCTGGGCTGGCGTAGCTGTGTCGGCTAATCGAGTTGGCGGACGCGTCAGTGCATAGTGGCGGAAGAGGGGGCTGAGGCTTTATCGGCCGAACTCGCGTGCTCTTCTTCGGTTTGTGTTTCTTGCGGCTCTTTCTCGAGTAGTTCTTCGAGCGCTTGGCGGCAGCGGATTTCAGCGCTTTCAAGCTCTAGCTGAACCATGGTGATGTCTTTCATTTGTTGATCCAGCGCCGCACGGCGCTCGCCTATTTTGCTAAGCATTAGATGCAGCTGCTTTTTGCTGCCGCTGCGGGTTTCGTCCCAAAGCTCGAACAGTTCGCGAATCTCTGCCAATGAAAAACCCAGTCGCTTGCCACGAATGGTGAGCTTCAGCCGTACACGGTCTTTGCTGCTGTAAACCCTGGTTTGCCCGCGGCGCGTAGGGTGGAGCAGTTCCTGATCTTCATAGAAGCGAATGCTACGGGTGGTTAAATCAAACTCGTTGGCTAGTTCACTGATCGAGTAAGTTTTGCTCATGGTGACGTTCTCTCAATAAGGCGTTGTTCCCAATATATGACTCCTATGGAACACTGCCACTGAGGCTAAAACAAGTTTACGTTAACGTAAAGCAATTGTTGCTAGCAGTTGAAAAGCGTTGAAATTAGGTAAGTCGTTGATATTTATATTTTGAAAGCAGTTGTTAATTCAGGATAATGTCCTCGATAGACCAAAGTTGTAATTGTATTGCTATAGCGACAGTTGCTAGTTTGCACATACACCTTACGTTCAGGTAAGGCAGTAGCAGCCGCTTTTGCCATGCCTGTAAAGAATTAGCACAACAACAATAAGAGGCTTGCCACTCTATGAGTGCAAACGATGTCCTTCAGGGACCTGTCCTCGAAACCCGAGGGCTGACCAAAGAGTTTCGCGGCTTCACCGCCGTGGACGATGTCAATCTCCAGGTACAGGAAGGGCATATTCACGCACTGATTGGCCCCAATGGTGCGGGTAAAACCACCGTATTTAACTTATTGACCAAATTTCTGCCGCCTACCCGCGGCGATATTTTGTATCGCGGCAACTCAATCACCAGTAAAAAATCCAACGAAATAGCCCAGTTAGGGTTGGTGCGTTCGTTTCAGATTTCTGCGGTATTCGCCCATATGACCGCGCTGGAGAATGTGCGGGTAGCGCTACAGCGAAAACTGGGCACCTCGTTTCATTTCTGGAAATCTGAGAAATCCCTGGATCACCTTAATGAGCGCGCGCTTGAACTACTGGAAGAAGTGGGGCTGCGGGAATATGCCGATACGCTAACGGTAGAAATGCCCTACGGTCGTAAACGAGCACTTGAGCTGGCCACTACGCTTGCGCTCGACCCCACCATGATGCTGCTTGATGAACCTACCCAAGGCATGGGCGCAGAAGACGTTGACCGCATCGTGGCGCTGATTAAGCGTGTCTCCCAGGGGCGCACCGTATTAATGGTGGAGCACAACCTGAGCGTTGTTAGCCGCCTATGTGATCGCATCACCGTGTTGGCGCGAGGCGCTGTTTTGGCTGAGGGCGATTACGACGCTGTCTCTCGGAATCCATTGGTACGCGAAGCCTATATGGGCAGCGATGCCGCGGAAGAGGATGGTTCTGAAAAAGAGGGAGCTGTCGTATGAATATCGCTGAGGCCGAAGCGCCGGTTGAAAACACGCAAAGCCTGGAAATGCTGCGGGTGCAGGATCTACACGCCTTTTATGGCGAGTCGCACATCCTGCACGGCGTCAATTTTGATGTGAAGCGTGGCGAGCTGGTGACGCTGCTGGGCCGCAACGGCGCCGGGCGAAGTACCACTTTGAAATCGATCATGAACATGGTGGGGCGCAGAACGGGCTCTATTGTGATTAACGGTAATGAAACGCTGCATATGAAGCCGCACCATATCCCGCGTCTCGGGGTGGGTTACTGCCCGGAAGAGCGCGGTATTTTTGCAAGCCTGGATGTGCACGAGAACCTATTGCTTCCACCCACTGTGCGTTCCGGCGGTATGAGCCTGGACGAAATCTACGCCATGTTTCCGAACCTTTATGAACGGCGTAGAAGCCAGGGGACGCGGCTTTCCGGGGGTGAACAGCAGATGTTAGCCATGGCGCGCATCTTGCGCACCGGCGCGCGCATGCTGCTGCTCGATGAAATTACCGAGGGGTTGGCCCCGGTGATAGTGCAGAAACTTGCCGAAGTGCTGGTTCAGTTGAAAGAGCGCGGTATGACCATTGTGCTTGTGGAGCAGAACTTTCGCTTTGCGGCGCCGCTTGCGGATCGCCACTTCGTGATGGATCACGGTCAGATTGTCGAAGAAATCAGCGCCGCGCAGCTGCCATCGCGTCGGGAACATCTCAACTCAATGCTAGGGGTATAACACACGGCTAGACACTTAAATGTTCATTCCGCCAACAGTTTCGCTGCTCACAAAACAATAATATTAATCAGTAATTTGCAGTACGCACTTTCACGACAGCTCAAAGACTACACAACAACAAAGGCCTCCGGGCCAGGAGACGAATATGACCTTTATGAAAAAAACGCTGGCCGCCAGTATCGCCGTCGCGGCCGCTTCAAGCCTAGCTGTGTCTACCGCCCAGGCTGATATGAGTGATGGTGAAGTCCGCATTGGGTACCTGGCCGATATGTCCGGCACTTATCGCGACCTCGCAGGCCCCGGCGGCTTAACCGCCATGGAGATGGCGGTGGCCGATTTTGGCGGCAGTGTAGATGGCGCGCCCATCGTTATTTCCAGTGCAGATGATCGCAACAGCGCTGACGTCGGCGCGAATACCGTGCGTGGTTGGATCGATCAGGATAACGTCGATATGGTGGGCGGCTTAGTAGCGTCTTCTGTGTCCATTGCGGTGACCAAAGTGCTGGAAGAGAACAATGGCCTGGGTATCGTGTCCGGTTCGGCGGCTTCTAGCATTACCAACGAACACTGTACTCCTAACCACATCCACTGGGTGTACGACACCTATCCGCTCGCTAACGGTACCGCCAAAGCCGTCGTAGAGCAGGGCGGCGACAGCTGGTTTATGCTGACCGCAGACTACGCTTTCGGTCATGCGCTTGAAGCTGACGTCACCAAAGTAGTGGAAGAGAGCGGCGGTGAAATTGTGGGCGGCGTTCGTCATCCCTTCCCGACTAACGACTTCTCTTCTTACATTCTTCAGGCTCAGGGCTCCGGCGCGAAAATTATTGGCTTGGCCAACGCCGGTGCCGATACCGTTAACGCGATCACGACGGCCAGCCAGTTTGGCTTGACTCAATCTGGGCAGCAGCTAGCAGGCCTGTTGATTTTCTTGAATGACGTTCACGCCCTTGGCCTGGAAGCCACTCAGAACCTGCTGCTAACTACAGGCTGGTACTGGGATATGGATGAGCAGTCCCGCGAATGGGCACAGCGCTATTTCGATGAAGTAGGCCGCATGCCGACCATGGTTCAAGCGGGTATCTACTCCAGCACCATGCACTACCTGAAAGCCGTTGAAGCCGCTGGCACCGACGACCCTGAAACCGTACGTGCACAAATGGCCGAGATGCCTATTGAGGACTTCTTTGCCCGCAACGGCAGCATTCGTGAAGATGGCCGCATGATCCACGACATGTACCTGGCCCAGGTTAAAACGCCGGATGAGTCCACCGGTGAGTGGGATCTTTACGAAATCCTCAGCACCATTCCCGCCGAAGAAGCCTACCGCCCGCTATCTGAAAGCCAGTGCAAATTGGTGCAAAACTAATTTCCCGGCTGAGCTTGAGCCAGATAGCCATCGCAAGTGATGTGTAGAACCGGTTGGCGGCAAGTTGCCGCCAACTGTTTGAGGGCGAGGAGAGTCGCGTTATGACGATGATATTCGGCGTGCCAATGGCCGTCTTCATGGGCCAGCTAACGCTGGGTCTTGTGAATGGCGCCTTTTACGCACTGCTTAGCCTGGGCCTGGCGGTCATCTTCGGCCTGTTGAAGATCGTCAACTTTGCCCATGGGGCGCAATACATGCTGGGGGCCTTCGCCGCACTGTTGGGCTTTCGCTATTTGGGCATTAATTACTGGCTGGCGCTCATATTGGTGCCGTTGGTGGTCGGCGCTTTCGGTGTGCTGCTAGAGCGCTTTTTGCTGCGCAGGATCGCCCATCTGGATCACCTCTATGGGCTGCTGCTGACCTTTGGTTTGGCGTTGATTTTTGAGGGCACGCTGGTCAACTTCTTCGGTGTTTCCGGGGCGCGTTACGCTACACCGGAGATCCTCCAGGGCGGCTTGAACCTGGGCTTTATGTTCCTACCGACATATCGCGCCTGGGTACTGGTGGCAGCGCTGGCGATGTGCCTGTTTACCTGGTTTATGATCGAGCGTACG
Organism: Halomonas sp. ATBC28; assembly: GCF_005937175.1. NCBI lineage: Bacteria > Pseudomonadati > Pseudomonadota > Gammaproteobacteria > Oceanospirillales > Halomonadaceae > Halomonas > Halomonas sp. ATBC28. The sequence goes on from NZ_VCQL01000037.1 coordinate 14,811, forward strand.
CGGTTGGGTGCTTACCTTCGCGCAGGTACTGAGAACTCGCAGTTGATGCAGGCGTTTGGCGTTAATGTACCGCTGCTGATCACGCTCACCTATGGGTTTGGGGTTGGTCTTGCTGCGTTTGCCGGCGTGTTGGCAGCGCCGCTCTATCCGGTATCGCCGACCATGGGGTCGAGTTTGTTAATCGTGGTGTTTGCGGTGGTGGTCATCGGTGGGATGGGCTCGATTCTAGGTGCCATTATTACCGGGCTTTCCATGGGCATCATCGAAGGGCTGACCAAGGTGTACTACCCCGAAGCCTCTAATACGGTGATCTTTCTTGTCATGATCCTCGTGCTCATGTTGCGCCCCGTTGGGCTGTTCGGTAAGGAGGCATGAACATGGCAGAATCTCAATCAATGGCGGCGCCATCCGCGGTACTGGAACGTCAAAAGCGGGCCAAGTTTCGCCGCAATATGTTCTATCTGGCGCTAATCGTGGTGGGTCTGGTCGCGCCGTTTTTGGCCTACCCCGTGTTCTTGATGAAAGTGCTCTGTTTTGCGCTGTTTGCCTGTGCGTTCAACCTGTTGCTTGGCTATGCGGGTCTGTTGTCTTTCGGCCATGCGGCTTTCTTGGCCACTGGTGGTTACGTAACCGGCTACCTGTTGGCAAGCTACCCAGGGCTGACGCCTGAGCTGGGTATTATCGCCGGGACTGTTCTAGCCACGCTGCTTGGAGTGGTGTTTGGGGTGCTCTCCATCAGGCGTCAGGGTATCTATTTTGCCATGGTGACGTTGGCGATCGCCCAGCTGGTCTACTTCATGTTTGTACAGGCACCGTTTACCGGCGGTGAGGATGGCTTGCACGGCGTGCCCCGTGGCGAACTGTTTGGGTTTATCAGCCTGAGCAGCAACCTGGCGATGTACTACTTTGTGTTCGCGATTTTCATCTTCGGCTTCGCGCTGATTCAACGCACGGTGCACTCGCCGTTTGGTCAGGTGCTAAAAGCGATTCGTGAAAACGAGCCTCGCGCGGTATCGCTAGGTTACAACACCGATGCCTACAAGCTAGTGGCGTTCGTCATCTCTGCAGGTTTAGCGGGCTTGGCGGGTTCCACCAAAACCGTGGTCTTCCAGTTGGCTTCGTTGACCGATGCGCACTGGCATATGTCCGGTGAGGTAATTCTGATGACCCTGCTGGGCGGTGTGGGCACCTTGCTGGGCCCGTTAATGGGCGCAGGTATTGTGGTCAGCTTGCAGCATATCCTGGCGCAGTCACCGCTGGGGAATTGGGTTAGCGTTATTCTCGGTATCATCTTTGTGGTCTGTGTACTCAGTTTCCGTAGCGGAATAATCGGTGAGCTGGACAAGATGTATCGCAAAAACTTTAAGTAAGCGTTTTTTTTAAATAGCACTCTCTCTGTCCGATTTTGGGCGCCGTTTGGCGCCCTTTTTTTGATTCTTTTATAAGGCCTACGCCTAAGGTCGCAAGCGTTGGCAGGTTGCTTGTAGCCGGGTAAATGGATAAGTTAACGTTAACGTCAATTATAACGACAACAGCAGTGCGCACGCGCATCTGCGGAGATACGCCATGAATTTTGAACTCAACGAAGATCAGGTCGCCTTTGCCGATATGGCGCGGGCGTTTGCCCAAAACGAGCTAGAGCCCCACGCCGCCGAGTGGGATCAAACTTCTTTCTTCCCCGTCGATGTGATTCGTAAAGCAGGCGAGCTGGGCTTCTGCTCTCTTTATGCACCGGAAAGCGTGGGTGGGCTAGGCCTCTCGCGGTTGGATGCCAGCATCATTTTCGAACAGCTTTCCATGGGATGCACCTCTACCACGGCCTATCTAACCATTCACAATATGGTCACCTGGATGCTAGCGGATTTCGGTACGCCGGAAGCGGTAGAGCAGTGGGGCGCAAGGCTGGCCACGGGTGAGCTGCTGGGTTCTTACTGTTTAACCGAACCAAACTCAGGCTCCGACGCCGCCTCGCTGAAAACCACTGCCAAGCGCGATGGCGACCATTACGTGTTGACCGGCAGCAAGATGTTTATTTCCGGTGCCGGTAGCACCGATTTTCTCGTGGTGATGGCGCGCACCGGCGGTGAGGGCGCCAGCGGCGTTTCGGCGTTTGCGGTTGATGCCAAGAGTGACGGCATTAGCTATGGGCGCAAGGAAGAGAAAATGGGCTGGAACAGCCAGCCCACCCGCATGATTACCTTTGAAGAGGTGCGGGTACCCGCCAATCATCTGCTCGGCAATGAAGGCGACGGTTTTAAAATCGCCATGAAGGGCCTCGACGGCGGGCGTATCAATATTGCTACCTGCTCTATCGGCACCGCCCAGCAGGCGATCAACAAAGCGCGGGAGTATATGCTGGAGCGCAAACAGTTCGGTAAGCGCTTAGCCGAGTTCCAGGCGCTGCAGTTCCGCTTAGCCGATATGGTCACTGAGCTGGTCGCTGCACGGCAGCTGGTGCGCATGGCCGCTACCAAGCTGGACGCAGGCCACGCCGATGCACCGACCTACTGTGCCATGGCTAAACGCTTTGCTACCGATGTGGGTTTCAAGGTGTGCGACGAAGCGCTTCAACTTTACGGCGGCAATGGCTATATCAAGGAGTACCCCATGGAGCGCTACGTGCGCGATACGCGGGTACACCGGATTCTTGAAGGCACCAACGAAATCATGCGGCTGATCATCTCCCGCCGGGTGCTGGCAGATGGCGCCACCGAGCTGTAAATGACGATGAATAAGATAACGGTGGAAACGATAGCGACGGATAAGGAATGCCAATGAGCAGCGTACTGTTTACTGAACACGCCACCCAAGACGGCCACGTGATTGCAGAGGTTAAGCTCAATGCCGAGCGCTCGCTGAACGCTTTAACGCTTGAAATGTGTGAAGAGATGCTGCCGCGCCTTCGCGACTGGGCCACCGACGAGCGGGTGGTCGCGGTGCTGCTGGATAGCGCTGGCGAAAAAGCCTTTTGTGCCGGTGGCGACGTGGTGAATCTGTATAAAACGATTACCGGCGAGGGCGACCCCAGCTTCCCCGAGCGCTTTTTCGAGACCGAGTATCGGCTCGATTTTCTACTCCATACCTATCCAAAACCGGTGATCTGCTGGGGTAATGGTATTGTGATGGGCGGTGGCATGGGGCTGTTAAGCGCCAGTAGCCACCGTGTCGTGACCGAGACCTCGCGTTTGGCAATGCCGGAAGTCACTATCGGCCTCTACCCGGATGTTGGCGCCAGCTGGTTTTTAAACCGGCTTCCCAACGGCGCAGGGCGCTTTCTAGCCATGACCGGCTGCCAGATCAATGCGCCAGATGCCGTGCATCTAGGTTTGGCTGACCGCTGTATCGCCAGCCACCATCGTGATGCCATGCTGCAGCAACTGACCGACGCACAATGGGGAGCCGGTGAGAATACCGATGCCAACGGGGTGGTTAACCGCATCATGCGTGAGCTTGAGCAAACATCCCAGCCTGTATTTGCTGAGATGGAAGCGCCCGTATACCAGCACTCACCGCTGATTCGCGAATTGATGGATCACGACAGCGTGGAGCAAATTGTCGCCGCTATTACGGCGGTAAAAAGCGACAATAAGTGGTTTGGCAAGGCACAGAAAACGCTGGCCCACGGTAGCCCAGTGTCAGTGAAATTGATTGATGAGCAGCTAAAGCGGGCCAAGCATATGTCGCTGGCAGAGGTGTTCCAGTCCGAAATGTCCCTCTCGGTACAGTGCTGCCGACACCGTGAGTTCCCCGAGGGCGTGCGCGCACTGCTGGTCGATAAAGACGGGCAACCGAACTGGACGTATCCCGATGTGGCCTCGGTAGAGGAGAGCTTTATCAACGAGCTACTATCTTCCGCATGGTCGCAAAATCCGCTGGCGGATCTACGCTAATATAATCTTCCCATTACCGGCTAATAAGGATAATAAAATGAACACCATCGCATTTATCGGCCTGGGCAATATGGGTGGCCCGATGGCCGCCAATCTAGCCAAAGTAGGCTTCAGCGTTCGCGCTTTTGACCTTTCAGAAGACGCGCTGGAGATCGCCAAATCCAACGGCTGCGAAGTGGCTTTTTCGGCCCAGGAAGCCGCCACTGATGCCGACTTTATCATTTCAATGTTGCCCGCAGGAAAGCATGTACGCGGGCTATATATTGAAGACGACGCGCCGCTATTTGAAGTGATCAAGCAGGGGGCGCTGGTCATCGACTGCTCTACCATTGACGGGGCCACTGCCCGAGGCGTTGCAGAAGAGGGCGAGAAGCTGGGGATTGGCTTTGTAGATGCGCCGGTTTCCGGTGGGGTAGGCGGCGCTCAAGCGGGTACCTTGACCTTTATCGTGGGCGGCAGCGAGGCCGAGTTCAGGCAGGCCAAGCCGGTGCTGGAAGCCATGGGCAAAAATATCTTCCACGCCGGAGACCATGGCGCAGGGCAGGTGGCCAAAGTCTGCAACAATATGCTGCTCTCTATCCTGATGGCGGGCACCTGCGAAGCGATCAATATGGGCGTCAAAAACGGCCTTGATCCCGCGGTGCTTTCGGAAATCATGAAGCAGAGCTCCGGCGGTAACTGGGCGCTCAATGTTTACAATCCCTTCCCAGGCGTCATGGAAAACGCACCGGCCTCCAAAAACTATCAGGGTGGCTTCCAGGTCGACCTGATGATCAAAGACTTAGGCCTCGCTATGGATGTCAGTCAGCAAAGCGCCTCCGCAGTCCCCATGGGCTCCGCCGCCCGCTCACTGTTCACCCTGCATAAAGCCAAAGGCAACGGTAAACTCGACTTCTCAAGCCTGATGCAGTTTTATCAGGATAAAGAGTGAGGTGTGAGGTGTGAATGGTAAATGGTGAGTGGTGAATAGGTTTTGTAGCGCGTGGTAACGAGTAGCGAGCGCAGCGAGAAACGAGGCACCCGCGAGAGGGCGGCGAAGCCGCCCCAGCTATCCCACCAAAGCCACAGCTTGTCTCCGATCTCAAGGGCGGGCAAACTTAAAGAAACTGCTCATATACAAGGACTGCCATGATCACGCTTTGGGGCCGCAATAACTCCACCAACGTCAAAAAAGTGCGCTGGGTGCTAGAAGAGCTGGATTTGCCGTTTGAGCAGATCCAGGCTGGCTTGGAGCACGGGGTCAACAACACTCCGGAATACCTGGCCATGAACCCCACCGGGCTAGTACCGCTACTCAAAGATGACGCCACCAACAGCGTGCTTTGGGAATCCAATACGATTATTCGCTACCTTGCCGCGCAGTACGGGCAAAGCAAGCTATGGATCGAAGCCCCCGCCGAACGGGCGCAGGCAGAAAAGTGGATGGATTGGTCAAACAGCACCCTGTCACCCAGGCACCGTACGATCCTGATGGGCTATGTCAGAACCCCACCTGAAAAACGCGATAACGCTGCCATTGAAGCGGGTATGCAGGCGTGTGAAGAGCTGTTTGAGTTGATGGATAACGTGCTGGCCAAGCAAGCGTTCTTCTCGGGCAATGAGTTTGGCCTGGGTGATATTGCCGTTGCACCCTTTATCTACAACTTATGGCATATCGGCTTAACCTGGCAGCCGCGCCCCCATTTAGAACGCTGGTACCAACAAATCGCTGAACGTCCCGCCTACCAAAAAGTGGTGGTGATTCCTGTTACGTAAATAGCAGGCTTTGATGGAAGAGTGGGGGTTAGCCTCGCTCATCCTTTGAAGAATTCATCACAATATGGGTAGAGATGGCACTCACATGGGCTTGGGTGCCAAGTACATCGGTATGAAAACGCTTATAGCTGCTGAGGTCTTTGGTTTCCACTCGCAGCAGATATTCAAAAGAGCCTGCAATGTTATGGCACTCAGCTACTTCCTGGGCCACCAACATGGCTCGCTCAAACCCCTCCTGGGCAGCTTTGGTGTGTGACGATAAGCCCACTGTGACATAGGCCACAAAACCTCTGCCCATGTGCTCAGGTGAGGTTACGACACGGTAACCCTTGATTACACCATTTTTTTCAAGCTCTTGAACTCGCCGCAAACAGGCAGAAGGAGAGAGATCAACGCGCTGAGCTAGTTGCACGTTGCTGATTCTTCCGTCCTGTTTTAGTACTTGCAATATTCTGCGATCAATCGCGTCAATCTTCATGTTTTGTTGCATAAATAGTGAAAAGAGGGTGTGATTAAATCAAAAGTTGCGCCTTGAAGCTCGTAAAATTCCTCTCTAACTACTCATAAACGCAAGGAGAGGCGCAATGACCTCGTCGGTTTTAGCAGCGCTGGCAGCGTTTGCATTTGTCACGACGGTAACCCCAGGCCCTAACAACTTGATGCTGCTGGCCTCTGGCGCCAACTTCGGCTTTAAAAAAACGCTGCCCCATATGTTCGGCATAGTGGTGGGGTTGAGTGGGCTAACGCTGGTGGTGGGCGGTGGTTTAATGGCGCTATTTGAAGCCTATCCGGTACTCAACACATGGCTAAGCATCCTCTCGACGGGCTATTTGTTGTGGTTAGCTTGGAAAATCGCAACAGCCGCACCTCTCAACGAGAGCAATCATAAAGGTAGTCCGATGACGCTATTACAAGCCGCAGCGTTTCAGTGGGTAAACCCCAAAGCCTGGGCCATGGGCCTTTCCGCCATTACGCTCTACGCCCCCAACAAATCGATCTTCTCGGTGCTGATGGTGACCAGTGTGTTTGCCATTATCAGCTTTCCCGCTATCTCGGTATGGGCTTGATTGGGCATCATGGTGCGCCAATGGCTGACCAGCCACCGTCGTTATCGCATATTCAATATCACCATGGCTTTGCTGTTAATCGCGTCGCTATACCCGGTGCTAAGCCATTAAGCCTGTACAATGTAGGAATGGGGTAACGCGTGGTAATGCCTAAACGCGTGGTAATGCCTAAAAGCTCGCCTCAACCTCCGCCAACTCATTATTCAGCGCCTGCAAAACCTCGCACGCTAACCCATGGCGCTGGGCACTCTCAATCAACGGCCCCAATATAGCCCCGCGCTCGGTGGGGCGTTTGGCCTCCACGTCCTGCAACATCGAAGCCTTATTGTTTGCCGTGTTCTCCACCACCTGCCACACCAACGCCAACCACTCATCTTCACCATTGTCATCATTGGGCGGCGCAATGCCCTCGGCCAGCATAATCGCCGCGACTTCCTTTACCACCGCCACCATCCGGCCCGCATAAGCTTCACCGCGCAACTCGCCGTTACGTACGCTATTCAATGCCACCAGTGGGTTAATCGCCGCGTTCACCGCCAGCTTCTGCCACAAGCGTTGGCGAATATCACTCACCTTTGTGGCGGCAAGCCCTGCCTGGGTTAATACTTGCGCCAGTTCTTCCGCTAGAGCGCCGTGGTGGTTATTTAAATCGCCCAAAAAGGTATGCCCACGCCCCGCATGCACCACGCCATCATCACCGGTTAGATAAGCACCTTCAGTTGTTGTCGCGCACAACACCGGCCCCGGCCCCGGCCAGGCCTGGGTAATACGCGGCTGCGCCAAAAAACCGTTTTGCCACAGCACTAGCGGGGTAGAAGGGGAAATACAGCCAGTAATGCCAGCCAACGCCGACTCAGCCACCATCGCTTTGGTAGTGATATGCACAAAAGCGGGCGGTTCAGGCGTGTTTGATGCCAGTTGAGCTATCGTCAACGAGTTTAACGGCAGCACGCGCTGTTCACCCTCCGGCGTGGTCAGCATCTGGCGCACAGGCAGCGCACGGCGACCGAGTAGCGTGGTGGCCGCTATGGGAGACAGTGAATGGGCCAGCAGGCGGCCAATGGCACCTGGGCCGAGTATCCAGTGGGTAGTCATATCAAGCATGTACTCAACAGCGGCGTTGCCGCCAAGCTTACCGCGTTTGGTTTAGAGGCGCGAAGGTGAAAAAAAGCACGAGCAAAGGGGACTAATGGCTAGTGACGGTGGTAAACAATGTCTGATAGTTTGAAGTTAAGTGAATTTGGTGGATGAAGTGGTAAAGGCGTCAAGGCGTGACGGTGTGTTATACCTGATGTTGTCATGAGGCATTATTAGATGGCTGCTTTCGACCGAGGCTGTGTGAAAACGTGATGGTCGCTATACTTTGACGAGGTTCGCTGAGGAAATAGTGATGAAGCGATTCGTGGTAGGCGAGGCCCGAAATCAAAGTACGTTATTCCCTGCGCTTTTAGACGATTTCATCGCAGACGATAACCCTGTCCGTGCCATAGAGGCGTTCATAGAAGGTCTCGATCTTAGAGGACTTGGTTTCAAGGGCGTCGATCCGCATGCAACAGGTAGGCCCGCCTATCATCCCGCTGTACTCCTGAAGCTCTATATCTACGGCTACCTCAATCGCATCCAGTCGAGTCGCCGCCTAGAGCGCGAGACGCAGCGCAATGTCGAGCTGATGTGGCTGACAGAGCGTCTGACACCGGATTTCAAGACGATTGCAGACTTCAGAAAGGACAATGGCGATGCCATCCGCTGTGTGTGTCGAGAGTTCATCGTGCTTTGTCGGCGACTGGAACTGTTCTCTCAAGCCATCGTGGCCATCGATGGCAGCAAGTTCAAAGCCGTCAACAACCGTAATCGCAATTTCACAGCGACCAAGATGAAGCGTCGCCTTGAGCAGATCGAAGAAAGCTTCAACCGGTACCTCGGTCAGCTAGATGCAGCCGATCGCTCGGAGCCCGCCCTGGCCGAGGCTAAGACGAAACATCTAAAGGAGAAAATTATAAAGCTAAGGGAAGAAACGACACGATTACAATCAGTTGAGGAACAGCGGCTACAATCTCCCGATCAGCAAGTATCTTTGACGGATCCAGATGCCAGGGCGATGGCCACCAGTGGCAGAGGCACCGGGACAGTAGGCTACAACGTGCAGACAGCTGTTGATAGCCAGCACCATCTGATTGTGGCCCATGAGGTGACCAACGTCGGGCATGATCGGGGGCAGCTCTTCAATATGGCGAAGCAAGCTCGTGAAGCCACTGGCATCAATGAGCTGAAGGTCGTGGCTGACAGAGGCTACTTTAAAGGTGAGGAAATTCTCGACTGCCATAAGGAAGGGATAACTACCTATCTCCCCAAGCCGATGACATCGCCCAACCAGGCAAAGGGCTTTTTTCCAAGAGGCGCATTTCAATACTTCCCTGAAAGCAATGAATATTCCTGTCCTGCTGGTCAGCGGCTCATATGGCGATATGAAACGATAGAAAAAGGAATGAAACTCCATGCTTACTGGAGCTCAGCATGTGCAAGCTGCGCCATGAAAGAAAAATGCACGACAGGCAAGCAACGACGGATCAAGCGTTGGGAACATGAAGATGTGCTTGAAGCTGCACAGTCACGTCTCGATTGGAATCCAGAGATGATGCGCCTAAGGCGACAAACCGTGGAGCATCCGTTTGGCACTCTCAAGGCTTGGATGGGGGCGACACACTTCACGACAAAGCGGTTTAGAAATGTGAGCACAGAAATGAGTCTTCATGTATTGGCGTACAACCTGAAGCGCGTCATAAAGATCTTGGGAGTCAGTGTGTTGATGAGGGCTGCGAGGGCGTAACAGCCCTTTTTTTCTCTGCCTTCTAGGGCCGTGATCACGAATGTAGTTGGTTTCTGATGATTCTATAATTGTCACATCTCACAACAGCAGCGGTCGGCGATTATCGTAGCCATGGCTCAGAAGGGGCCAACGGGCAGCTGAAGGGGAAGACTCTTGAGTCAGACTAGTTTTATTTTGTTTTCACACGGCCAGGACCCGAAGCGGTCATTCTTGGAAATGCAGCAGGAGCATGAATTTTGGCTATACGGCCTAATGGAAATTAATAGCCCAGAGAATCATGGGCTTGGGAGAATCGGGCAGGCTATATTTGCCGGAAAAAAGTGCCAGCACGTTCATTCAATCATAAAACGCGCCGTCTAATACGCTGTTGAACTAAACCGCTTCGCGGTAGCTGTCGACGAACCACGTTTTTCGCCTCATCGGGCCACACTGTTGATTGACCCACGTGGGTCATACAACAGGAGTGACGACGATGACTGCCTTGCGACAGA
>NZ_VCQL01000038.1:0-24581 GCF_005937175.1 Halomonas sp. ATBC28
CACGCCTCACGCCTCACGCCTCACGCCTCACGCCTCACGCCTCACGCCTCACGCCTCACGCCTCACGCCTCACGCCTCACGCCTCACGCCTCACGCCTCACGCCTCACGCCTCACGCCTCACGCCTCGCGCCTCACGCCTCAGCTAGATAAATGCTATGATGCGCCCCAATTAATTAGCCAGCCATCACCGTTTGTGATGGGCGGAATCGAGGTGAAGTGGTGAGTGAAACGGTACCTACGTCATGGTTAGTTTACTGCCGTCCTGGGTTTGAGAGTGATGCGTTGGCAGAGCTACAGCATCACGCAGCATTACAGGGCATCGCCTGTGAGTCATCTCATGGTGAGGGGTGGGTAAGCTTAACGCGTGTTGATGGTGAAGCGGTAAATGATTTACACCGCCAGGCAGCGTTTAAAAAGCTGATTTTTGCGCGCCAGAGCTTAGCGGCTTTACCTGCGCTCACTCTTTCACGTGACGATCGTCTTACCGCTATCTTGGAACAGGTCAAAGCCAGCCGTTGGAGCTTTGAAGAGATTTGGCATGAAACGCCGGATACCAACGATGGCAAAGCACTGGCCGGGCTGATTAAGGCGCTTACCAAGCCGCTGGAAAGTATGTTGAAAAAACGTGGTGCGTTAAGGCGCAGCGCGGGCGCACGACGTTTACATATTTTCTGGACTGACGGTGATCAAGTGCAGTTGGCGATGAGCTTCCCAGGCAATCGTAGTGATTTGATTAATGGTATTCGGCGGCTGCGCTTCCCCTCCCGTGCGCCTAGCCGCTCAACGCTGAAGTTGGAAGAGGCGTGGCACGAGTTTATTCCTAGGGATGAGTGGGATGTGCGGCTAGCACCGCATATGCAAGCAGCTGACTTAGGGGCCGCCCCAGGGGGTTGGACGTGGCAGTTGATTCAGCGCGGCATGTACGTGTATGCCATCGATAATGGTCCGATGGAATCACAGTTGATGAAGACTGGGCAGATTGATCATCTCAAAGAGGATGGCTTTACCTGGGAGCCACCACAGCGCTTAGACTGGCTGGTCTGCGACATTGTTGATAAACCAGTGAGAGTGCTAGCCATGGTGGAGCGGTGGCTGATTCGTAAATGGTGCAAAGAGGCGATCTTCAACCTCAAGTTGCCCATGAAAAAGCGCTGGGATGAGGTGACACGTTGTCTAACGGCGCTGGAAGAGTCGCTGGAAAAAGCGGGTGTGCATGCCAACGTATCATGCCGTCACCTCTATCACGATAGGGAAGAGGTAACGGTGCATGTAAGGCTTAGGGATTAATGCTAGTGAAACCCATGTTTAATAGCTTGGCTCGTAAATCCGGATAGTTTCATCTTCGGTTAACAGCGGTAAAATACGCTGCATAGCCATTGCCCGCGCTTCGCTTGAGTGCCACTCCTTCCAAGCGCGGAGGTCACGCCATTTGGTAATCATCAGTCGGCGATCGGTATGACCCAGTTCTACCAATGTTTCACCACTGATAAAGCCCCTTACGCCTAGAGAAACGCGCATTGCCTCTCGCGCTGCTTGCTCAAATTCTTCTTCAAGACCGGGCATAATTCGCCGTTCGATGATAACTTTAATCATACTTTCTGTTTCCTACATCGAGGATATTGATGGCTGATAATACGGGTACGTTACCCAACGTTGATGCGGTATTGGACACCACAGGACTCTACTGCCCAGAGCCGATTATGCTGATGCATAACAAAGTGCGCGACATGACCCCAGGCCAAGTGCTCAAAGTGATTGCCACAGATCCAGCCACCACGCGAGATGTGCCCAAGTTTTGTCAGTTTTTAGGGCACGAGCTGCTAGAGCAGCACACCGTCTCTGAGAGCAACTACCTCTACTTTATTCGTTTAGCATAACCTTTTGAGATAGCCCTTCGAAATAGCCCTTCGAAATAGCCCGAAAAGCCATGCGAGGCTCAAATCAAAATCGTTGATGTTGGCCTCGCTCACAAAGCGACATTAAGGCACTCGATTAATCACTGGCCACAACCATCATGGCTAGCGCATCAAGCGTCGCTGGATCTTCTTCCAGGATACGGTTGGCGATATGACGCTGGAAAAAGTAAACGGTCTGATGGCGGGCGTGAGCGCTGTACAGGCATTCATCCCCTAACAAAATCGGTGTCATCGCCGCTTTGTTCTCGTCGGCAAGGAGCGCGTCAAGGCTACCGTCGCTGTAGAGACGCCAACCGTAAACGGGCTTCATATGCCAGGGTGAATCGGGGTGATTCATGCACAGCGCGTGGGTGCCCAGAGTGTCGGGGATTTGCTGAATAAGGGTGACTTCGCCAGAAGCCTCATAATCAAAGTATTCAGCCGCCGCAACTAGCTCGTGGTATTTGTGATCCGGTGGCGTATCAAAAATTTCTTCCGTTTCAGGATCGCGATAACCTACGAAGTAGCCATTTTCCTGGCTGTTCAGATCATGGCAGGCTGCCAGGCTTTCCATCCACGGCACCAAACCGATGACGCTACCGTCCTCTCTTAACCCCCAGGCCAAAATAGGTAAGCCATAGTAGGCGTCGGGACTCGCAGCGAGCTGGTACACCATCTCTAAGCCATCTAGCTCAGGGGCTAAACGGACAAGGCACTTTTGCGCCTGCTGACGCTGGCGCACAGTTTCCAGGTCGATGACCTGGGCAGAGCGGGGTGACAAGGATGCGCCCATTGTGTCCCTCCTTATGCTGCGTGGTCATCAGATTGGCAAAGCTGATTCATTTGCCTCTCATATCCACAAATAGCACAACTTGCTCATAAGGTTAAGGGTTCTGCGCTTTTTAATTATCTGAACAAGTTGGAAAGCGAGCTCGCAGCGCTTGATGCTCAGAGAGCGCTTGCTGAAACTGGCCCCAGGGCGCTTGGGCATTATCCAGCGAAAGCCAGCGTTCCTGGTAGCGTTGAATCGCTATTGGCTTGCCTACCTGCTGTGCGTCAATTAAGCGATTGATCGCTGTTAGCCATTGCTGGGCAGCGTTCTCCAAGCGCTCAAGCGACGGCGATTCCCAACGGCTTAAGCAACGTGTGGTATCACTCTGCCGAGCTAACAATGCATTCGCTTCTGTTAAGCGTTGAGTGGCGAGTAGCAGGGCGCGCAACACCTCAGCGGTCAATGGCCGCTCTTGCAGGGTTTTCAAATGGTTTTCAAGGGTTGAAGAGTCCTGCTGCCAGTCGAGGTCAAACTGGTGATCCGTCATTTGCTGCAAGTAATCGATCGCTTCAAGCTGGCCAGCAATAGTAGTTTCATCGATGTTAGATAAAGGCTGGCTTGCTCGTGAGAAGCTTTTAACCCACTCGCTGGAATCAAAAATAGCGTTCCAGCTTACCGCGGGTAACTGTGTCGTTTTAGTCGTGGTTAATCGGTTTAGGCGCGTTCTATCTTCATCGCTTAACTGCTCGGGAACTTCGCTATTTAAGCAGGTGCTTAGCCGCTGCCATAGAGTGCGCTCATATAGCCACTGTTGGCTAGGCGGTGCTACACGCCCCAGTTGATTGTTACGTGCAGCGACTAGCGACGTGATTTGGCATTCGCGTAGCGCGTATACATTCAACAGGCTGTCCCGGGTTTCGGGGATATCTATAATTCGATCGGGGCGCTCAGGGAAGTCGCCAATATTACCCGGGTCAGCTCTTTGAATGTTTGATAGTGCAAGGTCATTGGCGAGTTGCTGATGATAACGCTGCCACTGCTGCTCAGCGGGGTTGTCCCCACAGCCAGACAGGAGGGCGCTTAGGATGATAGCTAGAGAAAAGTTTCTCCATCGAGCCATGTTTACTCCCGAATGCTAATACGCTGTAAACGCCAGCCAAGTAGCAGTGCTGCGGTGCTCAAGCCCGCAATCAACCCAATCCAGTAGCCATGAACCCCTAGCGGGGCAACCTCGCCCACTCCATAGGAGCCCAGCCAGTGGCCGCCACCCAAGCCTACAATCCAGTAGGAGAGCACCGTAATCACCATCACAATGCGGGTATCTTTATAGCCGCGTAAAGCACCCGCTAAATTGACCTGCAACGAGTCTGAGAGCTGAAAAATGACGGCTAAAGCAATGATCGAGAGCGCTAGCGCCTGTATCTCACTATTGGAGGTGTAAAGTGCGATTACCGGCTCGGCGCTAACCCACAGTACGAGGCTGTTAATAGCGGCAATGATGACGCTGATGACAATTCCATTCCAAGCGACTTTACGGGCTAGTGCTAAGCGCTGCTGACCCAGCGTATTACCCACTCGTACGGTCAGTGCCATACTCAGCGACAGGGGCAGCATAAACAGAATGGAGGTGAAACTTAGCGCTATTTGGTGAGCTCCCACCGTGACTTCACCAAAGCTGGCAATGAAGAGCGCAATGAGTGTGAACAGAGTCACTTCAACAAAAATGGCTACGCCAATGGGAACGCCCACCACCACTAATTCACGTATACCTAGCCACTGGGGCGGTGTCAGTTTTTGCCAAATCGCAACGCTTTTATAAGTACTTCCCCTGCGCGTGTAGTAGGCCATCGCGAGTGCCATCGTCCACATGGAGAGCGCCGTCGCAATGCCGCAGCCAAAAGCGCCCAAGGCAGGTAACTGTTGCAGACTAGTGGGAACCCAGGCGCCAAATAAATCAACCAAACCATCACCGCCGTAGATCAAGAGGTAGTTGGCAGGAATGTTCACGCTTAAACCGACCAAGCTGATCCATAGCGCCGGACGGGTATGATTCATACCATCTGAAAACGCTCTAAGCGCCTGAAATAGAGCGATCCCCGGCATGCCAAAGGCGACGGCTGACAGATAGGCGGCAGACTGGCTGGCGACCGCTGGGGGCACACTCATTAATTCAAATATCGGCATGATAGCCGACCAAAGCAGCACAGCCGCGATAGCGCCTAGTAGCAGCGCGACCCAAAGCGCCTGATGAACGGCTGGACGAATAGCCTCATTGCGCTTCCCACCCAGCAAATGCGCCACAATTGGGGTAAGCCCCATTAAAGTGCCCGTCATAAATAGCATGAGTGGCATCCACAGGCTCGAGCCCACCGATACAGCGGCAAGTGAGGTGGCGTCATGCCGACCGGTCATCATAACGTCGACGACACTCATCCCTGCCTGAGCCAACTGAGCACCGCAAATAGGCAGTGCCAAGTGCATTAACATTCGTGTTTCTGGCCAGTAAACCGATTTAATTTGCTGAGTAAAGCCGCCCACTTGTTGGCTCCTGAAGGGGAAAAGTTGCTGTGAAAGGCCGCTATATTAGCAGGAGCGACTCACTTTTGGGGTTAGCCGTTAGCTTGTATTAATCGTGTGGGTATAATGCCCCAAAACCAGTATCAAACGAGGTCAATGTGAGTGACAGGCAGGAGAGATGGACGCTCGAGGATATTACCGCGCTTTTTGACAGGATTTTTGCTGAGCGGTATCAAACCCGATTGATTCGGGGCGGGGAGGAGCCTCTCTATCGGCCCGCTAACAGTGAAACCCCTTATCATCAGGTTATCTTTGCGCGGGGTTACTATGCCAGTGCGCTGCACGAAATCAGCCATTGGTGTATTGCGGGAGCACAGCGGCGCCAACAAGAGGATTACGGCTACTGGTACTGCCCTGATGGGCGCGATGCTGAACAGCAAAAAGCGTTTGAGCAGGCTGAGATTGCGCCACAGGCGTTGGAGTCTATCTTCACCCGTGCCTGTGGTCGCGTGTTTCATGTCAGCGTGGACAATCTAGGCGGCGATATAGAGGTAGATATAGAGGCCTTTGCAGCGCGAGTGGAGGCCCGCGCCCAGCGCTACTTGAAGGAGGGCTTGCCAGCCCGCGCAAACGCCTTCCAGGTGGCGCTTAAACGCTTCTACTCTGACCAGGCGACGCTAGCGGAAGCCGTGGCACAGGCGCATGCCACGTTGGATAAAATGGATAAAGCGCTGCCGGCTTAATCCTCTTCGGTCAGGCGCTGATGCATCGATAGCATCACTTCCAGCTCATGCTCTGGGCGCATCGGCTCTAAACCCAGCTCGCTGAACGTTTCGCGCCGTTGGCGGTGCCATTCACCTGGGGTAAGTGAAGGGTAGAGCACCGACGCTGGGGCTAGCTCAACAAAAGGATCAAGCCCGTAGGTGTCAAAAAGGCGCGCTAGTGCCGCTTCGTCGTCGCCATTGTCGCTGGTATACAGCGTGGCGGAGAAGTGGTCGTTCTCAAGCTCGCGAATTACCTCAAGCGGACTAACCCCTAAGCTCTCCAGCTCTTCCATGCTGTAAGCGCCCATGGCATTGGTATCCTCTTTGATCCAGCTATCGTCCGGCTGAATCAATGTTTGCTTCACCCGGCCATCGGGGAGCGACCAGGCAATGGCTAGCGGGAGCCCATCGTCTTCGCCTGTTTCAATGGCTATAAACCCTGGATAATCGGCCACGCTAATACTCCTTTTAAGATTCCGTGGGAAGACGGAAAAAACGCTGGGCGGTCTGTGTGGTTGCCGCACCTAGCTCTGTTTCGCTAATACCATGCCATTGGGCGATCTCGCGGACAATCCACGGTAGCAACGCCGGTTCGTGTCGGCGACCCTTTAATTTCGCCGGTAGGTTACGGGGTAACAGATAAGGGCAGTCGGTTTCTACCATCAAGCGCTCTAAGGGTATATCGCTTACCAATGGGCGCAGGTGATGACCGCGCCGCTCGTCGCAAATCCAACCCGTCAACCCTATATGTAAGTCTAGGTCGAGATAACCAAACAGCGTATCGCGGTCAGCGGTAAAACAGTGCACCACCGCGTGGCTGATGTCGTCTCGCCACGCATGCAGGATTTCGCGCATACGCTGGCCAGCATCTCGTTCATGTAAAAACAGCGGCAAACCGCTTTCTACTGCGAGAGCCAGCTGCGCTTCAAGGGCACGCTCCTGCTCCTTGGGCGTCGAAAAGTTGCGATTAAAATCCAAACCACACTCGCCTACGGCGACCACTTCCGGCATGGCATGCAGGGCCGCCATGGCATGTTCAAGGTTCTTATCCCAGCGACTGGCATCATGGGGGTGCACTCCCGCCGTGGCGTAGAGGCCAGGATACTGCTTGGCCAGGGCAACCGCTTGCTTGGCGTGGGCAAGGTCGGTGCCAGTAACGATCATGGTCGTTACCTGCGCCGCCTGGGCGCGCTGGATAACCGCCTCAAGATCACGCTCGAAGCTTTCATGGGTCAAGTTAGCGCCGATATCCACCAAAGGGGCGCTAGGCCGAAACTGTAGTGCTTCGGGTAAAAAGTCATCGGCATCAGCAGTGGCCAAAGGTCTCTCCCGTTCAATATGCAAAGGCACCATTGTAACGGCATGCGTGAGCATCGACTAATGGTGTATTGAAGAAGGTGAGTGCAAGGAAATGGCACGAATTGCAAAAAATCTGGCTCGATAGGTAAACAGCTAGGGCTTATTACCGCCTAAGATGAACGCAAGCTATTACGTGCTACGTCACTGCGATTGATTCAATAACACCCTTTAATAACAACAAAAGAGAGCCACATAAAATGCCACTATCTTATCGTTCATCTCATCGTGCATCTTACCGCTTTGCTACTTCCACTCTCGCCGCTGCCATTCTGGTGGCCTGCTATGTGCCAACTACCGTCGCTGCTGAAGGCATTTCCGATAACGAAATCCGTATTGGCTATTTAGCCGATATGTCCGGCGTTTACCGCGACCCCATTGGCCCGTTGGGCGAAGACGCTATCCATATGGCGATTGAAGATATGGGCGGCAGTGTCAATGGGGCCAATATTGTGGTGTTTAGCGCCGATGACCGTAATAGCCCGGATGTAGGCTCAAGCGTCGTGCGTGAGTGGATCGATGAGCGCAACGTCGATATGGTCACCGGGCTGGTGGCATCTTCTGTCACTCTGGCGGCGGTGAGCCTGCTGGAAGAGGCGGATAAACTTGGGCTGGTCAATGGCGCTGTCTCTTCAAGCATTACCAACGAGCACTGTTCGCCCAATCATATTCACTGGGTTTATGACACCTGGGCGATGTCCAACGGTACGGCAAAGGCGATTACTGATGAGGGCCACAAAAATTGGTATCTGTTAAGCGCTGACTACTCTTTTGGTCACGCACTGGAGGCCGACGTCACGCGCGTAGTGACTGAAAATGGCGGCACTATCGTAGGCAGCGCTCGCCACCCTTTCCCCAGTAGTGACTTCTCCTCCTTTATGCTTCAGGCGCAAGCCTCTGGCGCTGATGTCATCGCGCTGAATAACGCTGGTGGCGATACGATCAACGCGGTGCAGACAGCAGGTGAGTTCGGCATTACCCAGGCAGGGCAGATTCTGGCGGGAATGGTGCTGTTTAGTACCGATATACGCAGCATTGGCTTGGAGAACGCTCAGGGGCTGCAGTTCACCAAAGCATGGTACTACGATTTAAACGATGAAACCCGCGCATGGGCGGAGCGCTTCCGTGAGCGTACCGGCAGCATGCCCACCATGGTACATGCGGGTCTCTACTCCAGTACTCGCCACTACCTTGAAGCGATTGAAGCCACCGGTACTGATGATACGCAAACCGTTCGTCAGCAAATGGCCGATACCCCCATCAACGACATTTTCGCCACCGGTGGCTACATCCGTGAGGATGGCCGCATGGTTCACGATATGTATTTAGTAGAAGTGAAAACACCTGAAGAGTCGCAAGATGAGGATGATCTCTTTCATGTTATTCGCACCATCCCTGCAGAAGAGGCCTTCCGTCCGCTTTCAGAGAGTGTCTGCCCGTTGGTAAACAGTTAAGAAACCTCTGATTAACTATTGCGCTCGGCTATACGGCGTTAAAAATCGTCTCAAAATGCTCATTTACAATCCGTAAACTCCGCTTTTTCGTTGATTTTTGCCTTGTCTGGCCTTCGCTCATTACGTTAATCAGAGGCTCCTTAAGTCTCTGCTAATAACAACTCAGAGGATTTGGCATGCCGGAAACGTCGGTTATTCAGCAAAACAGTATCGGGGCTGCTTTAAACCGCAGCGCTCGAAAATACTCACACCAGCTGGCGCTGGTATTTGGCGAGCGCCAATGGCGCTATCAAGCGCTCAACCAGGCAGCCAACCGCGTAGCCAATGGCTTGCTGGCAGCTGGGCTTTCGCCAGGTGACCGGCTGGCGGTATATGGCAAAAACTCCGATACCTATGTCATCGCCTGGCTAGCCGCTGCTAAAGCGGGTTTGGTACATGTGCCGATCAATTTTGCCTTAAGCAGCGATGAGCTGCGCTATATCCTTGACCAGTCTGGGACAACGGGTTTGCTCAGCGATATCAGCCTCGCCGACAAAGTGAGTGTCGCGACCGAAGGCTTGGATTTAGCCCTGATGGGAACCCTGCACGCGGATCAGGGGCAGGATGCAGCAAGCTTTGATGTACTCGCTCATGCTACGTCAGGATCCAATAGTGAAGAGCCCAATGTGACGGTCGACGGTGCCAGCCTTGCTCAGTTGCTCTATACCTCGGGCACCACCGCCGCGCCGAAGGCCGCGATGATGACCCATCAGGCACTGATGGCCGAATATATGGCCTGCATGGTTGAACTGGATATCAAAGGCAGCGACGCCATGCTCGCCGCGCTGCCGCTTTACCACTCAGCACAAATGCACGTCTTTCTGATGCCAGCGCTGTTGCTCGGTGCGCCTGTCTATTTGCTAGAGGCGCCGCTTCCCGAGCTGTGCTTAAGCGCCATAGCTAATCACCAGATCGCGTCATTTTTTGCCCCGCCCACGGTCTGGATCAGCCTACTGCGCCACGCTGAATTTGATCGCTTTGACCTTGGCGCCCTCCACAAAGCCTATTACGGTGCCTCGATTATGCCGGTGCCGGTACTGGAGGAGCTCCAGCAGCGTATACCGGGCGTAAGGCTCTATAACTGTTATGGACAGAGCGAAATTGCTCCCTTGGCGACCGTGCTGCGCCCTGAAGAGCACGCCGAGCGCCCAGCGTCCGCTGGGCGGCCGATTCTGACGGTGGAAACCCGTATCGTCGATCTCGATATGAATGACGTCCCACCCGGCGAGCATGGCGAAATCGTCCACCGCTCACCTCAGCTTATGAACGGGTACTGGGATAAACCGGCGATGACTGAAGAAGCCTTCCAGGGTGGTTGGTTCCACTCCGGGGACGTGGGCTACTTCGATGAAGCGGGCTATTTATACGTTGTTGACCGTATCAAGGATGTGATCAATACCGGCGGAGTGCTGGTGGCTAGCCGTGAAGTAGAGGAGGGGCTATTCAAGCACCCGGCGGTATCCGAAGTGGCGGTGATCGGCCAGCCGGATGAGAAGTGGATCGAAGCCATTACGGCAGTGGTGGTACTGAAAGAGGGTCAAGAGGCAAGCGAGGAGGAACTGATCCATCATGCAAAAACGTTGATGGCGCCTTATAAAGTACCTAAGCGCATCCTCTTTGCCGATGCGCTACCCAAGAGTACCGCAGGCAAAATTCTCAAGCGCCATCTACGTCAAGACCTCAAGGGGTGAGCATGGACGAGCAAACGACCGACCTGTTTCACGCCATGATCAAACGCTGCCTAAGCCAGGAGGTTGCCCCGTACTACGATGAGTGGGAGGCAGCGGGTGAAATACCCCGTTCACTATGGCATTCATTGGGCGCTGCGGGGCTGCTCGGCATTGACCTTGACGAACAGCACGGTGGTTCAGGAGCCGATATCGCCATCACCCAGCTGGCGCTGGAAGAGCTCTCCCGCCAGGGGTTTGGTGGCCTTGCCAGTGCCTATAATATCCACGCCAATATCGTTATGCCCTACCTGCAGAATCTGGGGACAGCGGCTCAATGTGAGCGTTGGCTACCTGCCATGGCCCGTGGCGATGCGCTTGGGGCCATTGCCATGACCGAACCCCATGCGGGTAGTGATCTTGCGTCAATGAGAACTAGGGCGAAGCGCACTAACGATGGCTGGGAGTTAAGCGGTAGCAAAATCTTTATCACCAATGGCCAGTTTGCCGACCTGGTGATCGTGTGTGCCAAAACCGACCCTTCCGCCGGGTCAAAGGGCGTGTCACTTTTTTTGGTCGACACCCGCTTACCCGGCTTTTCGCGGGGGAAACCGATTAAAAAGATCGGCCAGCACGCCAGCGATACCGCCGAGCTTGCCTTTGATCAAATGCAGTTGCCCCATGATGCGCTGTTGGGAGAGGAGGGCGCCGGGTTCCGCTACCTAATGCAGGAGCTGCCCCGTGAACGCCTGGGCGTTGGTGCACAGGCGCTGGGCGCCGTGGAGGGAGCGCTGGCGCTGACGTTGGAGTACGTACAGCAGCGCCAAGCGTTTGGACAGCGGGTGGCGGATTTTCAAAATACCCGCTTTACCTTGGCGGAGATAAAAGCCCAGCAGGACGTGGCCCGTGCCTACTTTGAGCACTGCGTCGAAAAGTACCGCCAGGGCACCATGAGCAGCACGGATGCAGCGATTTTAAAACTGCAGCTCAGCGAGCTGCAGTGTCAAGCGGTGGATCGCTGCCTGCAGCTATTTGGCGGTTACGGCTACACCCAGGAATATCCCATTTCACGCTTTTATCTGGATGCCCGAGTACAAACGATCTATGCCGGCAGCTCAGAGATCATGAAAGAAGTTGTCGCCCGCTCGCTGCTGGGCAAAGTGGCGTAGCAAGACGGTGAGTTTGAACACAGGAGAGAGCCATGCGGTTGGATGATGTAGTGATTTTAGGCGGTGCACGAACCGCGATCGGGAGTTTTGGCGGGTCGCTCTCAACCAAGGCGCCGTTTGAGTTGGGGGCGATAACCGCCAAAGAGGCGTTGCGCCGTGCTGGCGTTGAGGGCGGAGATATCGATCACTCGGTATACGGCCACATTATTACCACCGGCCCCCAGGATGCCTATCTGGCGCGTCATATTGCACTGGAAGCAGGCGTGCCGAAAGAAGTGGGGGCCTTCAACGTCAACCGGCTGTGTGGTTCAGGTGTACAGGCGGTGGTCTCAGCCGCCCAGCAGATTGCTATGGGCGACAGCCGCTTAGCGCTGGCAGGTGGCGCTGAGTCGATGTCGCGCGGGGCTTATCTGCTGCCTCCTCAAGCGCGCAACGGCGTGCGTATGGGGGATGTGAACGTTGAGGATTTAACCCTAGGCATTTTGAGCGACCCCTTTGGCAGCGGCCATATGGGCTGCACTGCCGAGAACATCGCTAAACAGTATGGCCTAAGCCGTGAGCAGTTGGATCAGTTTGCCCTTGAGAGCCATCAAAAAGCGGCGCGTGCCATCGCGGAAGGCCGCTTTGACGATCAAATCGTAGCAGTGGAGGTCAGTCGCGGTAAGCAAACGGTACTTTTCTCCCGCGATGAACACGTGCGCGATGTCGTCCAACTTAGCGATTTGGCGCGGCTCAAGCCCGCCTTCCAAAAAGATGGCATGGTGACCGCAGGCAATGCCTCGGGTATCAACGATGGTGCAGCCACGTTAGTGTTGGCCCATGCCGATGAAGCCTCACAGCGGGGCTTAGCGCCTAGGGCACATCTTCGTGTTGCCACAACAGCAGGCGTTGAGCCAACGCTAATGGGCCTTGGTCCGATTCCTGCGGTGCAACGCTGCCTCCAACAGGCGGGGCTAAGCATTAATGATATTGATGTGATTGAGTCCAACGAAGCCTTTGCTGCCCAGGCCATGGCGGTGGCGGAAACGCTCGGGTTCCCGTTAGCGAAGCTAAACCCCAACGGCGGCGCGGTTGCCTTGGGGCACCCGGTGGGGGCCACGGGGGCTATTCTGATTCTCAAAGCGCTACACGAGTTGGAGCGCATTAATGGCCGCTACGGATTGATAACGCTATGTATTGGTGGAGGGCAGGGCATCGCCCTTCTTATCGAGCGCGGCTGATCCGAATCGATTGCTACAAGAACAGTGTTATAAGAAAAAAGTTATAGGAGTGTTTATGCCTTCAGTTACCCCGAAAATTTTACCCGCCGCGACCTCTGCGACAAATCCTGCCTTGATGATTGGCGACCTGCTGGAGGCAGGCGTGCGAATGGCGGGCGACAATCAGATTGTCTACCGGGATCAGAGCCGCCATAGCTACGAGCGTTTTCGTGAGCGGGTGCATCAACTGGCCCATACGCTGACATCACAGGGCGTGCAAGCCGGTGACGTGGTGGCGGTGCTGGATTGGGATAGCCATCGCTACCTGGAGTGCTTCTTCGCCATTCCGATGATCGGCGCGGTACTCCACACGGTGAATGTGCGCCTGGCTCCGGAGCAAATCCTCTATACCATGGATCACGCCGAAGACGTTTTCGTCATCGTGCACGAAGAGTTTGTGCCACTGCTTGAGCCGCTGGCCGATAAGCTACCCCAAGTACGTGGTTACCTGCTATGTCAGGAGACCCCGCAAACAGTCGATACCACTCTGCCGCTGGTGGGCGAGTTTGAATCGTTATTAAGCCAACAGCCTACTCACTACGATTTTCCCACCTTTGATGAAAACGCCGTCGCCACACTGTTCTACACCACCGGTACCACGGGTAACCCCAAAGGGGTTTTCTTTACCCACCGCCAGTTGGTGCTGCATACCTTGAACGAGTCTAGCGCTTTCCAGGCGCCCGGTTTTGAGCTGCTCAACCGCGACAAGGTCTATATGCCTATTACCCCCATGTTTCACGTTCACGCCTGGGGTGTGCCATATACCGCCACGCTGATGGGGGCTACCCAGGTCTACCCTGGCCGCTACGAGCCGGAAATGCTGGTCAAGCTGCTGGTCAGCGAGAAGGTCGACTTCTCCCACTGCGTACCGACCCTGCTCAACATGGTGGTCAGCGCCGAGGCGATTACCTCAAAACAGGTCGACCTCGCCGGTTGGAAAGTATTGGTCGGCGGCAGTGCGTTAACCGAGTCGCTAGCAAGCAAAGCATGGGCGTTGGGGATTGATACCCGTAGTGCTTATGGCATGTCGGAAACCTGTCCGCTACTCACCGCCGATATTCTGCCGCAGGATATCGGCGACGCTGATTTTGAGACCCAGCTACCCTGGCGCTGTAAAGCGGGCCTGCCGATACCATTGGTTAAACTTCAAGTGGTCGATGCGGACGGCGAGCCGCTACCCAATGATGGTAAAAGCGTAGGTGAAGTGCGCGTTCAAGCACCCTGGCTGACCCAGGCCTACTATAAAGAGGAGAAACGCAGTGAGGAGCTATGGCGCAACGGCTGGCTGCATACCGGGGATGTGGGCTCGCTTGATGAGCGGGGCTTTCTGACCATTAGCGACCGCATCAAGGATGTGATTAAAACCGGCGGCGAGTGGCTCTCGTCGTTAGAACTGGAGAGCTATATCAGCCAGTGTCCAGGCATTGCCGAAGTGGCGGTGATCGGGGTGACGGACGATAAATGGGGAGAGCGGCCAGCGGCGTTAGCTGTCCCCGCCGACCTGAACAACCCGCCCACCACTGAAGCCGTGCAGGCGTTTTTAGAGCAGTTTGTCGCCCAGGGAAAACTCAACCGCTGGGGGATTCCCAGCATGATTCGCTTCGTCGATGAGATACCCAAAACCAGCGTGGGCAAGCTGGATAAGAAACGTATTCGCACCGAAATTTAGGCTGTTCCCTAGTAGATCAGCGAACATTGCCCGCCGTGCGTGCTTTGCGATACGCGGCGGGCGAATTGCCTGTCCAGGTTTTAAAGGCACGACTAAAGCAGGCTAGATCCTCAAAGCTCAACGCCTCCGCGATGCTAACCAGGGGCTTCTCACTACAGGTGAGTGCCTGAATAGCGACATCGCGGCGGTACTCATCCTTGACCGCTTGAAAGTGGGTGCCCTCCCTTTTGAGATGCCGCGCCAGCGTGCGAGCAGACATATGCAGCGCATCGGCTACGCTATGCACGGTGCCAGACGTAGTCAGATGACGTGAGAGGTGTTCGCGCACCCGGTGGGTGAGCAGGCGATCTGCAAACGACACATAGAACCAGTCTGCGGGGGCGCGCTTTAAAAAAGCGCCCAGGTGTCTCTTGGTCTGGCGGATAGGATGATCAAGAAAACCGCGATCTATATAGATCGCGGTTTGCGGCTGCCCAAAGCGTACTGTACCAGGATAAAAGTAGAGATAATCAGCGCTGTGCGGCGGCTGGGGGTAAGCGCACTCCATTAAAATGGGTGGTATTTTACGCGCTATCATCCACGACGCGATGCCGTGAAACAGCTTGAGCATCAGCTCATGAATCAGAGTGCGGCTGCCCGTCAAGGGGGCATGTTCCACCAGGGCCATACGGGCAAGATCCCCTTCGAGCGTAAATGCATAGCCAAAGTCGTCGAGAAGAATACGGAAAAACTGCGTATAGCGGTGCAGTGCTACCTGCAAATTGGGCGCATCCAGCATGCTTAAACACAGCAGCTTCAGGGTGCCACCCCGCAGCGGGCGGGAAAAAAAGCCGGGCGTTTCGTCGTCCAGTTCGTTCACCAACCCACGATACAGTTCGGCAAACTGCTCAACCGTGACGCGGCCATGGGGGGCCGAAAGTAAAAAGGGCGAAATGCCCGCCCGTTCCAGGTAGCGTGTGGGCGATGTTGAGCTGTTGGGTAAGCCTTTAAACAGCTCATTTACAAAATGCATCGAGACGGTCACCGTCACTGTCAGCCCGCCTTTAAAAGTCGTTTTTTGGTTGAGATATTGTAGTTGCTAGCAAAACGGTATCACGCTGGTGGTTTCCGCTCTACGATTCCCCTCTATATGGTTCCCCCTCCTGGGCCGCTCATGCGTTACACTGTGCGCCTCACGATTTAGGAGGACACCGCGTGACCCTGTTACGACTCGAACAGCTGCAACTCGCCTACGGCACCCATGTACTACTCAATCGCGCCGACCTGACGGTTGAAAAAGGCGAGCGGCTGGCGCTGGTCGGGCGCAACGGCACCGGCAAATCCACTCTGCTGAAGCTGGTAGCGGGGGATATCCTGCCCGATGATGGCTCAATTTGGCGGGCACCTGGCCTCAAGATCGGTGTGCTGGCTCAGGAGTTACCCGAGTCATCCGGCCTGACCATTTTTGACATGGTCGCCCAAGGGCTGCCGGAAGCCGGGGAGCTACTCTCCGAGTACGATCATCTGATCAATGATCCCGACCCCGATATGGATCGCATGGCGACCCTGCAAACGCGCCTGGAAGCCATTGATGGCTGGTCGTTCCACCAGCGTATCGACACCGTGCTGACCCGCTTAGGCCTGCCCCCCGCGGCTGAGATGAGCTCGCTCTCCGGTGGCTGGCGCCGCCGGGTGGCGCTGGCGCGTGCCTTGGTCGCCGAGCCTGATCTACTGTTGCTTGATGAGCCTACCAACCATTTGGACTTAGACACCATTGCCTGGTTGGAAGAGCAACTGCTGGCGTTTAACGGCGCGGTACTGCTGATTACTCACGATAGGGCGTTTCTTTCCAAGCTGGCCACCAATATTCTGGAGCTGGATCGTGGCCAGCTAGGGCGCTACCCCGGCAAGTACGAAGAGTATCAGGCTCGTAAGCAGCACGAGCTTGAAGTAGAGGCGCGGGAGAACGCCGAATTTGATAAAAAACTTGCCCAGGAAGAAGCCTGGATTCGTCAGGGCGTTAAAGCACGGCGTACCCGCAACGAAGGCCGGGTTCGAGCGCTGGAAGCGATGCGCAACGAGCGGAGTCAGCGCCGCGAGCGCCAGGGTAATGCCAACCTGACGGTGGATCGTGGTGAGCGTACCGGCAAGCGCGTTGTGGAGCTGCAAGGTGTCACCCAACGGTTTGGCGATGAGGTGGTACTGCGCGATATCAATCTTGAGGTACTGCGCGGTGACCGTATTGGCTTCCTGGGGCGCAACGGTGCGGGCAAGACAACCCTGCTGAAAATCCTGCTGGGCGAGTTGGAACCCACTGAAGGCAAGGTGCAGATGGGCACCAATCTGAAAGTGGCTTATTTCGACCAACTGCGCGCCGGGCTTGAACTGGAAAAAACCGTTTACGACAACGTTGCCCAAGGCAGTGATCGTGTCAGTGTGGGCGGTAAAGATCGCCATGTGATGAGCTATCTACAGGACTTTCTTTTCACCCCCGAGCGGGTGCGCCAGCCGGTGAAAGCGCTCTCCGGTGGCGAGTCCAACCGCCTGCTGCTGGCCAAGTTGTTCACTCAGCCAGCTAACGTGTTAGTGCTCGATGAGCCGACCAACGACCTCGACATGGAAACCCTGGAGCTGCTCGAAGAGCTGCTGCTCGATTTCGATGGCACGCTGCTACTGGTCTCCCACGACCGAACCTTTATGGACAACGTGGTGACCAGCATGCTCGCCTTTGAAGGCGATGGCGTTGTACGTGAATACGTGGGTGGCTATACCGACTGGATTCGCCAGGGGGGCAAGCTGCCGCCAGCACCTTGGGAAGGGGCGGCGCGTCAGCGTACCGAACCCACCTCAGAAGCGCCCAAGAAAGTGGCTGAAGCACCTGCCGCAACGGTCAAGAAAAGCGTCAAGCTCTCGTATAATTTGCAACGCGAGTTAGATGCACTGCCCGCCGAAATCGAACGTCTTGAGGAGCAAGTAGAGGCGCTGGAGAGTGAAATCGGTGACCCCGCGTTTTATCAGCAGGATGCCGACGCCGTTACGGCTAAGCTGCAAACGCTTGAAAAAGTGCAGAAAGCGTTAGAAGTTGCCATGGAGCGCTGGATGGAACTGGAAGCGATGGCTGCCGGTGAGTAGCTTGAAAACGTTAAAAGGCGCCGTATGGGCGCCTTTTTTATAAACGTTATCGTGCCTTAGGTTACTCGTCGCTTTCTTCGCCTTTTTTACCGACGCGAACGGCTAGCACATCGCATTGGGCACCGTGCAATACGCCGGTAGAGGTTGAGCCGAGCAGTAGAGCAAAACCGTGGCGACCATGGGAGCCCACTACGATTAGATCCACATCGTGCTCTTCAGCAAAACGGTGAATTTCGGTGTCGGGCATACCCACCACAACGTGTTGGTCAGCCTCGGCAATATGCGGGGCGGCGATTTCGGCTAAGCGTTTTTTGGCGTGTTCATCCAATTGATCCTGGATGCTGGTCAAGTCCATGGGGAT
Source organism: Halomonas sp. ATBC28 (assembly GCF_005937175.1). Classification (NCBI taxonomy): domain Bacteria; kingdom Pseudomonadati; phylum Pseudomonadota; class Gammaproteobacteria; order Oceanospirillales; family Halomonadaceae; genus Halomonas; species Halomonas sp. ATBC28. Next base: position 18,035 of record NZ_VCQL01000038.1, read on the forward strand.
ATCGCCACCGTAGGCAAACCCAAGCGGTTCCAGGGTATGCATAATGGAGATTTTGGCTTGGTCGTTGCGTTCAGCGATCGCAACGGCACGTTCCAGAATCTTGTGGGAGTCTTTGGTTAAGTCAACGGCAACTAAAATGTGGTGATAGCTCATGGCGTATCTCCTTGGCAGTAGGTAACAAAGAGGCTCTTTGTTCAATAACCGTTACTTTAGATGGCGTGTCCTGTTTTAACAATAGCAAGCGTTTTAACAATGACTTGGGTCAAAACAGCGACCTGAGTCATGGTTTTTAGATTAGTTTATACAGTGTGGCTTATGTGGGAGGAAATGTAGAGATGGAATGGTTGATTATCGTGTTTATTATGCTGTTTGTAATTGCGCCGGTGATGTGGCTAAAGCCTAGCCCGCGTCAAAAACGCCAGCAGGCGCTGCGCACTCAAATCGCCAAACAGGGCGTCAGTATCAAGCTGGAAAAGCCGCCACTACACCATTTTAGAGGTACCATGCCGGCTTATCGCTGGCACTATCCCCAGGAAGGGCCGGGCCCTGATTTTCTATTGGTAAGAGACAGCAATGCCAGTGAAGCCTTAACGCCATTTCATGCTGGCTGGCGCTGGCGGATTGCCCCCTTGCGGCCTTTACCCGATTCCGCTACAGCAGCGTTAAAAACACTACTTGAACGCTTGCCGCAAGACGCCTTGGTGGTGCAGTCAACGCCCTATGCATTGACGCTTTGGTGGTGGGAGTCGCAAACCGCGGAGCGATTCGCGACCTATCTACCCGAATTTCAGCAACTGCAGGAGGCGTTGCGTGGCCGTGCCGACCAGCCTTTCAGCCAGCCATTAAAGGGCACTGAGCAGGCGTCATCCACAGTCAGCGATCAAGATGCCGGATTATCCTGATCCCGTGCTTGTATCGCCAAGCCGTTTGCCTCGATCACTGCCAACCATTCGTTGAGTTGTTCGAGGTTCTCTTCGCTTAAGCCAGCGAACATCTCTTTGCGCGCTTGTTGCGCAACGCTGTCGATCTGTTCCAGCAGCGGCATAGCGGCAGGGGTAAGATAAATCCGCTTGCTGCGACGGTCGTTGTCGCAGGCTCGGCGTTCAACTAAGCCTTGTTCTTCGAGCTGGCCCAGGGTGCGCACAAGAGAGGGCGCCTCAACACCAATCACACGGGCGAGATCGCACTGCGGATGGCCTTCGCCAAGACGCCACAGGTGATATAGCGTCACCCAGCGTGTTTGGGTTAATCCCCGCGGCGCCAAGCGGCGATCCAAGATGGAGCGCCATAAGTGGGGCAAGCGTGCGATGCGAAATCCAATCGTTGAAGCCATAGGTAACTAGCTGCCAATAAATGTGAGTAGTCGAATTGTCATAAGCTACGCCGCTGAATGCAAGGCGCTTAACCCTTCAATCTTCCGGTCGCGCCTCTTCATCGTTAGGGCTACCCGGCACAAACCGCCGTAAGTTTAATCCACTTAGACCACTGGCGCGTATCTCTCCATCTGCCAGCGTGGCTTGCTGAGCATCGTCTGAGACCTCAAAACGTATTAATCCCAAGCGCTGGCCCGTACCTGTCATGATATCAATGCGCCAATCGCCAGTAGGGTCTTCGGGAAAGTTTTGCTTGTGGCTCCATGCGCGGTAACCCTGCTCGCGTCCACCGTCGATATTAAGCTCCACAACATCCATTGGCACACCATTGTGATGCCAGGCATGGGTAATAGTTTCACTTAATCCCCGCGGTGCCCGAATAGCGGTGTAAACATAAAGGCCATTTTCGCTGATGGCTTGTGGCGTTAACGCCATCGAGCCTTGAGGCAGGCGCTGCTCAACATTAAAACCAGGAGAGAGCGCGCTACTGGTCATCCAGAGACTGGCAGGCGGTACCCATATACGTCCCAGCCAAGCTCCATAGGCGAGTAGCAGCGTCAACACAAAAAAAGCGCACCAGCGTTTGAGCGAGCGCTGCTTAAGCAAGTGCCAAAAACTTGGCAAGGCCACCAAAATGGTGATCCCCAGGGCCAGTAGCAGGCTCTGGCCGGTGGTAAGGTGCACCATGATGGGGAGTGTGACCAGTAGTACCAGGAAGACACACTGGGCATGAAAGACGAAATAGAGACTGCGCCAGCGCTCCGCGACTTTGAAGTAGAGCGGATCGATAATCGACAGTATTGCCATGCCGCCCACCAGCAGCGCAAACAGCGTTTGCCCGCTATTCCACACCGTGGTGACTAAGATAAACGGCAGGGTGAAGAAAAGTGTCTCCTGGTGAATCATCTGGGCAATAAAAGTGGTTACGCCCCGGGGTGGCGTGGGGTGACCCCGGCGCGACAACCAGCGGCTGATCAAGCCTTCCGAAAGCAGTAGCGTCCAGGCAAACAGTAATCCCAGCGCCAGCGCTGCGCCTAACCACTGCTGGCGATCAACTAAAAAGAAGCTGCTTAGCCCGGCAGCAAAGGCCATTGGTGGCCAAAGCCAGCTCCAGGGCTTGAGGCGTTCGACAATGCGTTCAATTCGCTGCTGAATGGCTTCAATACGTGAAGGCGTGAGCAGTGCGCTCATAACAAGATAACCTGCAAAGTAAAAGGAAGCGCGATTCTAACAGGCTGTCAGGCTTAACGCTGATCTACTGCAAATCCATGCTTCTGGCGGGATCGGTTACATTCACTCAGACGGCGCTCTATGAACGGATGCCGGAGAGCGCTGGTCTCACTAAATGAGTAAATTAGCCAAAAGTCTGGGCTTGACGTTATCAGGCAACTCAACCAAGCTAAGGCAATCAAACGACCGTATGAAAGTCGTGTGGAAGCCGTATGAGAAATGTGGCGGGTTCTCTTTTCAGAGCCAGCCCGAAAATGTGGAGAGAGCGCGGATGATCTATCAAGGCAACGCCATCACGGTGACACGTCGTGACACCCCGAGTGGCAATGATATCGCAATGCTCACTTTCGATCTGAAAGATGAGTCCGTCAACAAGCTTTCCAGCGCGGTGGTCGCAGAGCTGAGCGAAGCAGTAAAAGCCATTCAAGCTGAAAATAGCTTAAAAGGTTTACTTATTGCGAGCGGGAAAGATGTGTTTATCGTGGGCGCCGATATCACCGAGTTTCACAGTCTATTTGATAAAGGCGAAGCCTACCTTGAGGAGATGAATCTCAAGGTTCACGATATTTTTAACGCTATTGAAGATCTGCCGTTCCCTACCGTAACGGCGATCAATGGTCTGGCACTGGGTGGCGGCTGCGAAGTATTGCTGACCACCGATTTTCGTGTGATGGGCGAGAAAGCCAAGATCGGCCTGCCAGAAACCAAGCTCGGCATTCTGCCCGGTTGGGGCGGCTGCGTACGCCTGCCGCGCATTATTGGCGCCGATAACGCCATCGAGTGGATTGCCGGTGGCACCGAAAACCGTGCCGATGCCGCGCTAAAAGTGGGCGCCGTCGACGCGGTGGTGGCGGCAGAACAGTTGGAAGAAGCCGCGCTGGATATTCTTGATCGTGCCAATGCCGGTGAGCTGGATTACCAGGCCCGTCGTGCTGAAAAGACCAGCCCGCTGAAGCTCAACCCGATTGAGCAGATGATGGCGTTTGAAACGGCGAAAGGCTATGTCGCCGGTAAAGCGGGGCCTCATTATCCGGCGCCGGTAGAAGCGATCAAAGTGATTCAGAAAGGCGCTGGCGAAGAGCGTGGCCGTGCCCAGGCGATTGAAGCCAAAGCCTTCGCCAAGCTGGCACTCAGCAGCGTGGCGTTCAACTTGGTGGGTCTGTTCTTAAACGACCAAGTGGTCAAGAAAAAAGCCAGCAAGTATGAGAAGCAGGCGCAGCCGGTGAAGCAAACGGCCGTGCTGGGTGCGGGTATCATGGGTGGTGGTATCGCTTATCAGAGTGCCTCTAAAGGCACGCCGATTCTGATGAAAGATATCAAGGATGACGCCATTGAACTGGGCCTGAAAGAAGCCCGTAAGCTATTTGCCAAACAGGTGGAGCGCAAAAAGCTGACCACCGAGCAGATGGCGGAGAAGCTGACTAATATTCGCCCGACGCTCTCCTACGGAGATTTTGGCAACGTCGATCTCGTCGTCGAAGCGGTGGTTGAAAATCCCAAAGTCAAAGACGCCGTGCTTACCGAAGTGGAAGGTATGGTGAGCGAAAATACCATTCTCACCTCGAACACATCGACGATTTCCATCAACCGCTTGGCGCAAAACCTAAAGCGGCCTGAAAACTTCTGCGGCATGCACTTCTTCAACCCCGTGCACCGCATGCCGCTGGTAGAAGTCATCCGTGGTGAGAAGACCTCGGATGCCGCCGTTGCTGCCACCGTGGCCTACGCCCGGGCAATGGGTAAAACGCCGATTGTGGTTAACGACTGCCCAGGCTTCTTGGTCAACCGGGTGCTTTTCCCCTACTTTGGCGGCTTTAGCTTCCTGGTTGAGCAGGGTGCTGACTTCCAGCACGTTGATAAGGTGATGGAGAGGTTCGGCTGGCCCATGGGTCCGGCCTACCTGCTGGACGTGGTCGGCCTGGATACCGCCGTTCACGCCAATGAAGTAATGGCGGAAGGCTTCCCTGATCGTATGGCTCGCGACGGTAAAACCGCCATTCAGGTCATGTACGACAACGACCGTTTAGGCCAGAAGAACGACAAGGGTTTTTACGCCTACGAAGAGGACAAGAAGGGTAAGCCGAAGAAAGTCACCGACGAAGCGGCTTACGCTTTAGTTAAAGAGGTGGTGAAAGAGCATAAAGAGTTTTCCGACGAGGATATTATCGCTCGCATGATGGTACCACTCTGCTTGGAAACCGTGCGCTGCCTGGAAGATGGCATTGTGGCCACGCCAGCCGAAGCCGATATGGCGTTGATCTATGGCATCGGCTTCCCGCCTTTCCGTGGTGGTGCGCTGCGCTACATCGACGCCATGGGCGTTGCAGAGTTCGTCAAGCTGGCGGAAGGGCTAGCTGAGGAGTTGGGCCCGCTATACGCGCCCACCGACAAGCTGCGTCAGATGGCTCAGAACAATGAGCAATTCTATTCCAGTGACAACTCTGCCACCCAGGCCTAACCACCACGCACAGGAGATATAAGATGAGTTTGAATCCGAGAGACATTGTGGTGGTAGACGGTGTTCGTACCGCCATGGCGAAAGCCAAAAATGGTGCTTTTCGTAATGTTCGCGCAGAGAATCTCTCTGCTGCGGCTATGCAGGCGCTGTTTACCCGCAATCCTAATCTAGATCCTTCTGAAGTGGATGATGTGATCTGGGGCTGTGTGAACCAGACACTCGAGCAGTCGATGAACATTGCTCGTAATGCGGCGATTATGACCGGTATTCCGCGCTCGGTGCCCGCGCAAACCGTTAACCGTTTGTGTGGCTCTTCAATGACGGCGCTGCATATCGCCGCCGCCAATATCAAAGCGGGTATGGGCGACTTCTTTATCATCGGCGGCGTTGAGCACATGGAGCACGTACCCATGGCTCACGGCGTTGACGTTAACCCGGCGGCCAGCAAATACGCTGCTAAAGCAGCAATGATGATGGGCCTAACCGCGGAGCTGCTGGGTAAAATGCACGGCGTTTCTCGGGAAGATCAGGATAAATTCGGCGTACGCTCTCACCAGCGCGCCCAGGCGGCCATGGAGAAGGGCTACTTCGATAACGAAATTATCGGCGTCGAAGGCCACGATCAACGCGGCTTTAGAGTCATGGTTCAGCGTGATGAAGTGATTCGCGGTGACGCTAGCCTGGAGTCTATGGCGAATCTGAAGCCGGTGTTTGACCCGCGCAACGGTACGGTCACGGCGGGTACCTCCTCGGCGCTTTCCGTGGGTGCCTCGGCAATGGCAGTGATGAGCTACGAGCGTGCTCAAGCGCTTGGCTTAGAGCCTATTGCGAAGGTGCTCTCTACAGGCGTCGCGGGTTGTGATGCGTCGATCATGGGCTATGGCCCGGTTCCCGCGTCTAAGAAAGCGCTGAAAATCGCCGGTCTTTCCGCGGCGGATATCCAAACCGTTGAACTCAACGAAGCCTTCGCGGCGCAGGGTATTCCGGTGCTGAAAGATCTCGGTTTCCTGGATGCGATGGACGACAAGGTTAACCTCAATGGCGGTGCAATCGCTCTGGGGCACCCGCTAGGCTGCTCGGGTTCACGTATCTGCACAACGCTGTTGAACGTTATGCAGCAGCGCGATACCACCCTGGGTTTAGCCACCATGTGTATTGGTATGGGGCAAGGTGTAGCGACGGTGTTTGAACGCTTGAAATAATCACCTAGCTTTTTATTGCTTTAAATCGGCAATCGGCATTGCAAAACGGCACCGCGATGAACTGCACCCCAAAAGTTGGACGCTCATCCAACGATTGGGGTGTTTTTCATGACGAAACATAATGAAGCGTTCAAGTTACTAGTAGTGCAACGCTATGCAGAAGGACAGCAGGGTTACAAGAGTCTGGCCAGACAGTACGGTCTTGGCCCTACAACCGTCAGGCGTTGGGTTAAACACTTTGAACAGCATGGTCTAAGTGGCTTGCAGAAAAAGTTCACCCACTA
>NZ_VCQL01000039.1:0-22920 GCF_005937175.1 Halomonas sp. ATBC28
TCGGGACGCTCACACCCCAGCGCCACACCTACGATCAACCGTCTAATCATAAGGATCAACACTATCGAGCATGATGTAACGCCCTACGACGACAACCGACTTGGCTAACCGGCTCGCTAGCGGGTCATGGATAAGCTCGTCCCGATGATGGATTTTAGCCATCAGGCGCGCTACATTGGGTTAAATTAGATTTGGAAGTGCTGAAATGATGGCGAAACTCACGATCAGAGCGCGTTACCCCAGACATGCCAATGCACGGCCTGGTACCTCAGGCTACCTGTCAGTCAGTACAATCCCCTATTAAGTAGCTGCCTGATGGACGCGCCTTAGTCCAACAGGCATTTATCCGCCATGCTCCGCACGGCGAATAAATGCCTGTTGGGCTAATGAGACATGAGGTGAATAAATGAAAATGATTCTTTCCTTGCTTGCGGTTGCTTTTTTCCTCCACGGCTGTGCTACGGGGGAGAGAATGCAAACCGTCAGCGAAGGCATGTCCAAGGAGGAAGTCGTATCCCAGCTGGGAGAGCCGGATGGTTACAGACGTAATGGAGACTACGAGGCCTTGCAGTATACAAACCGGCTTATTAGCGGATGGTCGTGGGATCGTACGGACTACACCGTAATTCTTGAAAACGGAAGGGTTGTTGAGTATGGCCCTGGCGAGGTGCGTGAGAGAGATTCGGGTACCGGCACACTGATATTGGTACCTGTCAGGTAGATGAATTATGGTGGCGACGAGAGCCTAACAGTTGACGTCCGTTGGGCAATGCTCCTGTATCGAGCTGGTGAGCTTCATTGTTGAGCCGTTTGAGCGAGATCCGCATGCACGAAGTTGACTGGGCAGCACTGGCCGAAGAAATCAAAAAGAACCATCGGCCACACGCGGGTTATTTCTCGTGGGAGTCGGATCGCGCGATGGCCGAGTTTGGCGTTCTTGATGAGTTTGCGAACGCGCTGGCGAATCAGGGAACTCTGTTCTTTTATGGGGCACGCCATCGCGGCGAAGGCGAAGATCCGCCAGATTGTGACGCCCATGCTGGAGATGGAACGCGTATCGAAATTGAGATAACGGAGCTAGTTGATGGTCCATCCATCGAGGCTGCGCGCCTCGGCCAGCCTTATGATTGGAAGGACTGGAAGGGGGCGCTGCTCCCAGCCCTAGAAAAGCTGGTCCGTCGCAAGGATAAGTCTCGATCCATCAAGGGTGGGCCGTACTCGCAATACATTCTGGTGATCTTCTCCGACGAGCCTTGGCTTGAGCGAGATTGCCTTGAGCACAGCATCGCGCAGCATACATTCGACGCGACTCAGCTCATAACCAGGGCGTTCTTGCTCCTGTCTTACGATCCGTTCATACAGCGGTATCCATGTTATGAACTGCGGCTGTACCCCAACAAGCCGCTCCAGCCGACGCGCTAAAGCGCGCGGCTGAGCTATATCGTTATGGGTCTTGAGAGCCATGGGAAAGAAGCTGCCACCGGACCAACTAAAGCTATATGAAAGGATTGATGAAATCCTATTTTATAAGTGGGACCCAATAGGAATTTCTGATACCAATTGGGCGAGGGATGAGTATCAGTCGTACCTTCCCAAAGTGTTCAGCATGGCCATGGAGTCCCAATCGACAGCGCAAATTGCGGAGTATCTGACCTTGGTTACCACGGAAAGCATGGGGCTTTCAGAGGCACGGGGCCATGATACAGCCATTGCCAAGTTGATAATGGGAGTAAAGGAATCGTTGGGACTTTAGTGCAATGAGCAGATCAACCCATAACTAGGCCAATCACGGCGACAGCTTTTTCGTTGCGGCTTCGCCTCCACTACAAAGCTGCGCGTGTTGGCAGCGTTATGCGCTGAAGAAGATTCAATAATGTACAAAGACTTATACGAAAAAATACAGAAATGTTGTGGATACGTGACTGTATTTCTTGATGACGAAGTCATAAGCGAAGGCACGTGCTTCACGTTCACTCCTGAGGGCGAAGTTATCACAGCTGCTCATGTTGTGACCGGCAGGGTGCCGATACGCCATGAGGATTACTCGGATCCAAACGCAAAGATATTCGTCAAGTTTTCGGGGCGACCAGTATTGGAATATCGAGTTTCATTCTGCAGCTTGGGCATCCGGAGTGAGGCATTTACTGAAGATATCCAGCTAGACATTGCGGCCCTCGCACCAAAGCAGAGACAAGAAACACAGTTTCCGTATCTGCCAGCAAGTCTTACGCCGCCCCATTTGGGGCAGCGAGTATTCCTTGCAGGTTTTTCTGACGACCTGGTTCTTCCCTTCAATCTGGACAGAATCGCTGACAGGTCGTACCCGGGGATGGAAGGATTTTTCGCAGCAATGAGAAATGGCTATATGGCCGACATGATGGGACCGCTAATAAAGCATGCTCTAGTCGGTAACCATAGACGGATCCACGCGAGCAATAGCGTTGAGCATATCAATGTCGAGGCAGACCTTTTTTACTTGGACAGCGGTGTTAATAGCGGCGCCAGTGGAGGGCCTGTCGTAAATGAAAGCGGTGAGGCCATAGGTGTTATTTCTCAAAGGGCTGTAACAAGTGCAAGCCAAGAGTCTGCGCCGAACCTCAAAGTCCCGTCAGGCGCGACAATGGCTATATCATTGCACCCAATGGAAACAGTCCGTTTACTGATGGCGAGAAAGGCATAACACCTATGAGCCTTCTGCCTGTCAATAAGCCGCAGTATTTTTTATTGGCCGTGTAAGCGGTCAATATCAAGTCCCTGAGCCAGTGATCCTACTTCATCTGTCATCGTTGGCGGTTGGTGGCTTACAGCAAACACCTATTGAGGCTCTCTAACGTGGTGGTTACCACTGCCAAACCGGGTTGCTCCTTGCAGGTGGGTCTGGGGCACTAGACATTCATCGGTTAACCAGCATCTGTCCTATTCAAAAAGCGGGTTACTCTACAGTCCCAGTTAGTTTCAGGTTCAGCGCCGGTGTAAGCCCACTCGCTCAGGGTGTTGATGCACGCCAGCAGGATGGATAATCAAAGCGACGGGCTTCGAGTTGGGTGTAGAAGTCGGGGTTCAGATCTCAAAATCAGTCAGCAGACACCCTGTTTCAGCACACTCCATGATGATCCAGTTAGACGTTGATCATCATCCTGCTGCGTGACTAACTCGTTAAAAAGCGTTGTTCATCAAATACCTTTTCGTTCTTTAACATGAAATAGACCGCACGCCCCAGCTTGTGGGCCAGAGCCGATAAGGCTTTGGCTTTCCCCATGCGTTTCTGGAAGCGTTGCAACAGCTTTTGTGCACCTGGATTACCGCGCAGATAAAGCACCGCAGCCCCAGAAAAAGCCCACTTTAGATGGGCATTACCAATCTTGTTGCCCTGGGTGCCATAGGTCTTACCGGCCGATTCGGCTTTGCACTTGATCAGTCGGGAATAGGAGACAAACTTCTGGACAGATTCAAAACGTCGAATATCACCCACTTCATACAGAATGGTGAGGGCCAGAATACGGCCAACGCCGGGAATGGTGGTTAAGAAGTGGTAGTAGGTCGGCTGATGCTTTTTGGCCTGCTTTTCCAATAGCCATTCCACCTGGCTTAGTTCCCGGTGTTAGCACTCTAAAACGGCCATATCTAGATCGATATTGCGCTGAACGAGCGGGTCATCAAAGGTTCTGCCCAATTGTTCTCTGGCACTGACATTTTTTAAATTGACCTTGTTGGGTGGCAGGTTGTACTGACTCGTTGTGTTGACAACATGAGCTTTGAGATCAGCGCCGTGGCGAACGAGCCCAGTTCGCCGGCGAAGCAGGTCACGGGTAGCTCGCATGCTGCGTGGGTAGACATAAGCGAGGGGAAAATTACCGCCTCGAATAAGCGCCGCGATTTTGTAAGAATCCACGCGGTCATTCTTGGTTTTACCGCCATGGATGGCCTTCATATAAAGGGCATGACCGAGAATGAAAGCAATGCCCTGGTCTTCACAGAAATCAGCGATCCAGTACCAGCAGTGCATGCATTCGGCGCCGATGACCAGACCGTCCGTAAGGTTCGATCAGATGGAGCAGAGGTTCTGGTTTGGCTGGATATGCAGAAGGGTTTCGCCCTGCTGATCCAGTATGCAGACATACAGGCTACGGGCATGCAGATCAATTTCACAGTAGTGACGATGAGTGCTATTGTAAAAATTCATTGAGTCTTCTCCTGTTAGGTTTGGTCGCCTTTTCAGCTTAGCCAAACGGGCTGAGCTGGGGGAGAAGGCTCAATGAGTATCAATGCATTCAAGCCGACGCCGCTTCGCGGCGCGGCTTAATTCCGGCGTTAGGGCTAAACTGGCTTTGCGTCAGCCAAAGGATGTTAAAGGAAGATTGAGATGCAAAACATAAAAAAATACTTTGGGTTTGAAGTGAAGGTCTCTAATTTTCTTCATCCTGAAGATTTCTCTATCATTAAGGATAATGTTATTAGTTTTGCTAATTCAGAAGGTTTGGATCTTGATCAATATCGTATATATCTTCATCAGCTAGTAATCTTAGCAAATGAATCACATTTCGGATTGGGTGGAGGTTTACCTGCAAGGGTTGAAAATGTGTTATTAAAATTTTCGGTCAACTATAAACAAAAAAGAGATGGAGATATTATTTTTAAAAATAATCTTCTTGAAGAGATGAAAGGGATTAAATCGTATACCCTTCCTCATGAAATTTGTTACACAATTCCTCCCGCTTATTTTCTTGACAAACAACAATTTCAGAACGCAATAGTAACGTTTGTTAGTAACTCCCTTCGTCGCGAAGATTTTAAAAAAATAAAAGTCTGTGTTTCAGCTAACGCTACTGAAGCATTTAGGCCACTTATAAAAAGTAATCTTGCGGCGGAATCAATAACTAATCTGGATCTTCCTTTAAATAAGGGAGTGAATTTTGACAGCGAAATAACATTAAAGCTTCAAGGAGAATTAGGAGAAATTAAAATGCCAGAAGATGATTCAAAAACAACCAATATTTTTAATATACAACAAGCGGGCGCAGTATCCGCATCGGGTCAAATAACGACTAATAATAATTTGAATCAACAGCAGCAAGGCATTCCCTCTGATCACGTCATCAAGGAAATGAAGCATCTTCAAACCCTACTTGATAAGGAAGGGTACCCTGAGTCAAGAAAAAATGAAGTGGAGGCACTAACAGAAGCAATTCAATTGGCTGATTCAAAAAGTGAATTTATACCAAAACTTAAAGAGGCTGGTAGCTGGTTGGCTGATAAAGCCGAAAAAGTAGGTGTTTCTCTAGTAGCAGCAGCTATAAAAGGTCAGCTAGGCTTGTAAATAAGGCCCTAACAAACGCATGTTGCCGGACTGGTTTTCCGCTGTGCTCCAAACCAGCCGCAAATGCGGGCGTTATGCTTCATGGAGGTAACGAATGGACAAAGATCAATTTGTTGCGATTCTTAACAGGAATGGAACCCTTCATGACAAAGACCTGGAAGGGATCGAGTTTAATTGGAGAGCAGAAAATGAAGCCGCTCTATCTGTAAGTGCAGCAATGCCGGGTATAGGTTTTCTTTCTGTTAAGCAGCGACTCAATGCTTTTTTTGCTGCATGCCGTCATTTCGACAAACTCATTGACGAAAGAGGTTTAACTGAAGAATAGGCTCAATTGGGGTTAAGTATTTTAAGGCTAATAAATAGTAAATTTCAAAAGGCAGTTGTCATGTTTGAAACACGGTTTAACAGGCTCGATACAGCTGCTCATGCTGATATGCCAAGAACTGCACGGCAGTACCTTGCTGGAATCCAATATATTGGCTACTAAAAATCAAAAGCATAACAAAGCCATCGATTTGACCGCTTTACACTGCGCTCCAAACGGCAAATTATGGCGAGCGTTGAGTCTGTAGAAAAACCCCGCTGACGGCTAAGTTTTGGTAGGATCGAGAAAACAGACGAGGAGTGGTCAGCATGCCGCGCTTCAAGGCTTATAACTACGATCAGAACGCCATGCAACTACCAGGATCAGCTCCAGCCAGGCACCTTTGAACACGCGGTGCACTACCTGATCGAGCACAAGCTCGACTTATCCGTTTTCCATCCCAAGTACCGCAACGATGCGACCGGTCGGCTGGCCTATGATCCGGCCATTCTGCTGAAGATCATCCTGTTTGCCTACTCCAAAGGCATCACCTCCAGCCGCGAGATGCAGTGGTGCTGCGAGACTACTATTATTTTCAAAGCTCTTACCTGCGATACCGTGCCCCACTTCACCACACTGGCCAGCTTTGTCAGTCGCCATGCCGATGAGATTGAAGCGCTGTTCGAACAAGTGCTGCTGGTGTGCCATGAACAGGGCTTGCTGGGTAACGAACTCTTTGCCATTGACGGCTGCAAGATGTCCTCCGATGCCTCTAAGGAATGGTCGGGTACGTTCAAAGAATTGGGCGAGAAGCGGGAGAAATTGAGAGGCTTGATTCGGTATCACCTAATGGAATACTACGCGCGTGACGAAGCCGAAACGGAAGCTGATCTGGACCGGGGCATTCGCCGAGCCAAGATGACCACCAGTAAAGGCACGATTCAAGGTTATAACGGTTTGGCTACGGTGGATAAGAAACATCAGATCATCATTGACGCTCAGGCCTTTGATGAAGGGCAGGAACACCAAACTTTGCAGCTCGTAATGAGAACGGTCGAATCCCGTTTTAAGAAGCTAGGTATGGCGGAAAGCATCTACCAGAAAGGCACCATCGTCACTGCAGATATCGGCTTTGCCAATCCAATGTGGCCAACAGTTAGTCATCAGCGGCGGCACGGCGAACCAATGTCGAAGTAAGTGTATTAAGAAAATCGGCCAACGTTATGGTCGAAAAATATATTAAAGCAGCAGGCGGTAGTGGTAGCTCGAAATTGGGTTTTTCTACAGCCTTGTTATGTGAAAAGTGGAATAACTAACAGTGACTGAACAAACGAATAATCCGTATGAGAGACCAAAGCTCAATCTTATATCAAGAATCAAGCTGGGACTTTCTTGGTTCGAACGAAGAAAATATAATAAAATCGTTGAAGTCGAACCACAATCAGAAGATATGGCTGCGTTTCAAAAACTTTATAAAGACATATATGAGTTGGGGAATACGTTGCACATCCGTGTGGATGCTACTAGAAATGGAGTTGAGGTTCCTGAGCCATACGTTCAGGATGGAAAAATAGTTCTGGATATCTCGCCGAGGGCAATAGCCAAGTTTCAATGGGTCTCGGATGGACTAAAATTTAGTGCCGCATTCGGCGGGAAAGCTAGAAATGTCCAAGTTCCCTTCGCAAGCGTGCTCTCCATATACAACCTTGAAACGCAGCTTGGCGTTGAAATCGATCCCAGCGAAGAGCCTGGTCAATAGCCACATTAGCTACCTAACAATCAGCCGCACCGGATACATTTCCGTTGTCACCTTTGGTGCATAGGGCCGCACAAAGACAGTCATCAAAAATTTGCTCGGTGAGCCGGGCGTTAAGGCTGTCCCCCCACTGACGGCTAAAAGTATGGCAGGACAAGAAGTGGTCAGCATGCCGTGCTTCAAGCTCGTGAACCACGATAAAAACACCATGGTGGTGATCAACTACCAAGATCAGCTCCACCCCGATCCTTTGAACATTCAGCGTATTATTTAATCGAGCACAAGCTAGGTTTGCCGTTTTCCATTCCGAGCAATGTGCTTATAGCAGAGTAATGTCACGGCAGGCTTCGCATAATAGAGCGCCACCTCGGGTACGGTTCAGATAAATGTCCAGGCCAATACCCTCGTAACCTTCTTTCCCTGCTTCATCTCTATTTCCCGAATATCAACGGCACCGAGCTTACGAATCAACTTCTTTGCAGGCTTAACATTGTCGGCTTTCGAAACCAGGCTGCTAAACCAGCGGCATTGAGTTGAATACACTTGGCTTTCTCTTATTAGCTTTTTAAGAAACAGCTGTTCGCCTCCCTTACACCAAAGCTCTGCCTCCAGCCCACCAAAATTCAGAACGGGAGTGTTGGTTTTTGCTTTTTGTTCACCGCGACTACGAGCAAGGTTATTGAGTTTACGCTGGCTACCTTTAAGTGCTTCATCGAGCGAGGCGTGGAAGGGGGGGTTGCATACGCTGACGTCAAAAAACTCCTCATCTTGAATGATCCCTTCAAAAATATGGTTTTTATCGTGCTGCGTGCGCAGCGTGAAGCGATCTTTGAGCTTGGGGTTGTTAGTAATAATTGTGGCGACGTTCTCAAGCGATTGAGGGTTAATGTCACTACCAACACACTGCCAGCCGTAAATTTGGCAGGCCAGTAGCGGGTAGATGCCATTGGCTCCCGTCCCTATATCGAGCAGCTTGATGCTGGGCCGTTCATGACCAAGCCCACACTCCAATAAATCCGCCATGTAATGAATATAGTCGGCTCTGCTTGGGATGGGAGGGCAAAGTGAGCCCTCTGGAATATCCCAATCGACGATGTTGTAGTAGCGGTTTAATAACGCGGCGTTGAGCGTTTTTACTGCCAGTGGGTCTGCAAAATCGATGGATAGTTCGCCATGAGCGTTCGGTTTCACATGGGGGGCTAGTGCTGGGTGGCTTTTTACGAGAGCAGGGAAGTCATAGCCTTGGTTGTGTAGATTCTTCGGGTGCAGGCCTTTGCGAACAGGCTTGGCTCGGCTATTTTCACTTCGATGGAGGGTGTTCACAGTAGTTGGCCTGAGGCTGGGCGTTCAATAGTAGAGTGGGTTTGGGTTAGTCCGGGATTATAACCTCAATGGTGATGTTGAGTACCTTGACCAAGTGCAGGCAGATAATTTCACAATTACTTCCGAACACCGTGTCCAACCCAAGCAATCCCAGCTCGACGCAATCTCTTCAGCCAAGCGGAACGGAAGTTGGGTTACCCAAGGCGGGCAAAAAAACGATCCTGAGCTATCGATTCAGGATGCTAACGGGAATACCGTAATCGCTGGGCAGGGATATACCATTACCGAATCATCCCAAGGGCCGGTGATGGCATTTGCAGAAACCTGGGAATGGGATGGCACTGCTTGGCGGGTTGTCAGTCTGCGTTACAGCGTTGCCCAAAACTAATATTAGCAAGGCACTATAGTACGCTGACGGTAGCTACCAGACGCTCTTTTTTATGGTGGCTTCGCCTAAATTGCAAGGGCGCTAAACTCAGCGTTAAGTGTATCAATTGGATCGGAGGCATACATGAAGTCCATTACGACCTCGCTAATGTTTGTCGGAGAGCAAGTCGGGAAGGCCGAAGAGGCCATCAAGTTCTATACCTCACTATTCCCTGGTTCAGCGATCATCGATATTCAGCGCTACCAAGCGGGTGAGAATGAACCAGAGGGTTCCATCAAGTTGGCTCGCTTTACAATAAATGATACTGATTTTCTGGCGCTAGATAGCCATCTTGATCACCAATTCACTTTCACGCCATCGATGTCATTATATGTGGAGTGTGAATCTACAAGCGAAATTGAAAAGGTTTTTCATGCCTTAGCTGAAGGTGGCGCCAGGCTAATGCCTTTGGATAACTACGGTTTCAGTAAGCAGTTTGGGTGGTTAAAGGATAGGTACGGCGTTTCTTGGCAGCTCAACCTGTCGAACTAAGGCCCCGATGCATCAATACTTCACCAAGCGCATCGTCATTAAATGCGTCGGTGTTGTCGATTTTGATCAGTGGCGAACGACTACTCTTTGCAAACGCATTATTCCGGTGCTGCAAGCCGGAGCAGCGCTGAATCTACGCGAGGATGTTCGTCATGAGCCAGTTTGAATCACCGAGAGTTGTCTCCAAAGAAGAGTGGCTTCAGGCACGCAAAGCCCACCTAAAGAACGAGAAAGCGCTCACCCGTATGCGCGACCTGGTCGCCCGTGAGCGGCGTGAGTTGCCATGGGTCAAAATGGAGAAGGAATACGTCTTCGACACGCTGGAAGGTGAGAAGACGCTTGCCGAGCTATTTGGCACAAACAGTCAACTGATTATTCACCATTTCATGTTCGGCCCTGATTGGAACGCGGGCTGCCCGAGCTGCTCGCTGGAAGCGGATCATGCCGAGGGCGCCATCGTCCACCTCGCCAATCATGATGTCAGTTACGTTCGTGTATCCCGCGCCCCGCTGGAAAAGCTGGAAGCCTACCGCAGGCGCATGGACTGGACAGCCCAGTGGGTGTCCTCCCTGGGCAGCGATTTCAATTTTGATTTTCAGGTCTCTTTCGCTCTAGAGGCGCTTGAGGCTGGTCGGCTCTACTATAATTATCAAGCTATCGAGGATCCGAAATACTTCAGCGAAGAACTGCCCGGCCTTAGCGTTTTCTACAGGGACGAGAGCGGGGCAGTATTCCACACTTACTCCAGCTACGCCCGTGGCAATGAGGAGGTTATTGGCGCTTTCGTTTATCTCGACATCACGCCGAAGGGTCGCAACGAGAAGGAAATCATGGATTGGGTTCGGCGCCACGATGAGTATGACGCGAGCCCGGCAAACGTGAGTTGTCACTCCTGCTGATGATCTCAGCCTGCCGTATGTAGACAGCATGGCACTCGACCACAACAACCCGATTCAGCGGACAAAGTTGAGGCTGCGGCCGGTGAAGGTCTGTCTATCTCGCTTGGTTATGTCGATGCGCATCTGACAAATCTCAGTACCTGCGGCCCCAGTTTTCGAACTGATGTTGTCGGACAAACTGATGGCTTTTGGGTGCATGTTGATTTCGATGTGCGAAGTGGTTGATTCTAATGAATTGCCCGCGGCAGACTGTCCGGAAAGTAAATTAAAAAAGTAGGGAATATGAGATAGATCGAAATTCGCTAGAGCCTTGTCACATGTCCTGCAGTGGTTTGCGGCTAAGTCCCAGGCTAGGAATGGATAAGGCTCTAAAATATTGAACTTGGAGATAAAACATAGTGAACAGTGCGCCTGATAACATTAAAGGTCGATGTCGTTGTGGGCAGGTTGAGTTTGAGGTTAGCGCAAAGCCCATGATCACAATGGCTTGTCACTGCACAGGCTGCCAGCAAATGACCTCAAGCGCGTTTAGCCTTAGCTCGCTATTTTCTAGCGCTGCCTTTTCGATCACATCTGGAGAGCCTGTTATCGGAGGGCTTCACGGTAATACACGCCACTTTTTCTGTGGGCATTGCATGAGCTGGCTATTCACGCGTCCTGAAGGCATGGATGACTTTGTTAATGTGCGCCCAACGTTGCTAGAGAATTCTCGAACCTATAAGCCATTCATTGAAACTTACACGGATGAAAAGCTGGAGTGGGCGATTACTGGTGCAGAGCATAGTTTCGTTAAGTTTCCACCACAGGAGAAATTCCCAGAATTACTCCAGGAGTATGCGCAAAAACAAGGATAAATGCAGTATTGAAGAATGTGGTTCAGCACACATCAATCGGCTGCAGCGGAGCAATTCACGCTGCACTTCAATCACCCATGAGCACAAGCACCTGGAATTGGGCGGCGGAATATACGCAGACCTAACAGGCGAGGAGTATGTCGCGGATTTCTTGCTGCCCAACTTCTACTTTCACCTGGTCACGACTTACTCGATATTGCGCAGTGTCGGAGTGCCTATTGGTAAAAAAGATTATATGCTTCACCTGATGCCAAAAGTGAAACAAAGTGCAATCTAACCAGCGCTTCGAACTGATTACTGCGCGCTTCTACGCTGCTCAAGCTCCGTCATGTGCTTATGGAGAAGTAATTTGAACATTACAGATTTACCTTTCGGGGTCACGGATTGGTCTGAAATTGAGAGGACTGAGTACTCCGGAGAATACGGTGTTGCTTATTGGAAGACTCGAAATTTCGGGGATATCCGGGTTCGTATGGTTGAGTACAGTCCTGGCTATCTGGCGGATCATTGGTGTGCTAAAGGGCACATATTGCTCTGCCTCGAAGGTGAGCTTCATACTGAGCTAGATGATGGTCGTTGTTTTTTTCTCACACCTGGTTCGAGCTATCAAGTTGCCGACAATGCTGAACTTCATCGTTCTTCGACGGAGCAGGGAGCTAAGTTGTTCGTCGTCGATTAGCATCGCATAATCACTGTTATGTGTTATGTGTTATGTGTTATGGATAGGGAGTAAACGTATGGTCTTCGACTTACCTGCACCAGAGCAGCAAGACTCCAAGTCATTGGTTGGCAGTATTGCGGCTCGGCGCAGCGTGAGGGAGTACACGAATGCACTGCTCCCTATCGGTGTTTTGTCTCAATTGCTTTGGTCGGCCCAGGGCGTAACAGGGCCGGATACAAAAAGAGCAACGCCATCGGCAGGTGGATTATACCCGCTGCACCTAAAAATTTTGGTGCAGCGGGTATCGGAACTTGAGCCCGGTATCTATGAGTATCAGGCTGATAACCATTCGTTAAAGTTAATTGGGAACCGTGTTCCGGAAGGGGCAGTGCAAGTGCTAGGGATTGGCGATCAGCCATGGTTGGAAGAAGCGGCTCTCATCATCGGAGTTACCGCGAAACTTGGAGAGGCCGTTCGGCACTTTGAAGCTCAGCCACCCCAGGGAGAGCGCGGCGCTCGCTATGTATATATGGAAACTGGTGCTCTAGCACAAAATGTCCATCTTCAGAGTACTGCTCTCGGAGTTGGTTGTGTTCTAGTGGCAGGTTTCGACGATCCAAGGGTGAAGGAAGTATTGAGATTGCCTGCGGACTTGGATCCTACTGCGCTGCTTTGCATTGGGCAGCGGCGTACCTGATAGAGGAGTCGTCATTCATGTTCTCTGCTGAATTCTTGCTTACCTCGTTGGTTGTCGTACTTATTCCAGGCACAGGTGTTATCTTTACCGTTTCCATTGGCTTAATGTATGGGCGTCTGGCAAGCCTCTATGCTTCTCTCGGTTGTACACTTGGTATTGTGCCGCACCTACTGGCTACTGTTCTGGGCCTTGCGGCCATCATGCATACGAGCGCGATAGCATTTCAGCTGCTCAAGTATGCGGGTGTCGCGTATCTTCTTTACCTTGCCGTTGTTACTTGGCGTGATCGAAGCGCTTTCTCTGTTCATGAGGTGAAGCGAAAGGGGGATGCCGTTTCGCTTATGAGCAAAGCGTTCCTGCTGAATATCCTCAACCCCAAGCTGACCATTTTCTTCTTGGCCTTCTTGCCGCAGTTCGTTGCAACTGACGCCCAGTCATCATTAGGACAATTGTTCGGGCTGAGCGCTATTTTCATGGCGATGACATTTGTTGTCTTCGTCATCTACGGGCAGCTTGCCCATGCGTTTAGAGCAGCCGTTATTGAGTCACCGAAGATTCAGAGTTGGTTGCGCAGAAGCTTCTCAGCAGCGTTCGCGGGACTAGGCTTACAGCTCGCTCTGACTGAGCGGTAAGGCTTAACGTACAATCGTGCTAAATAAAGAGGGTGTGTTCTGGTTCAGCTCATCCCAGTGTTTGGCCTCTTTGGTTAATAAAAACGTCAATGCGACCTGGCTGCTGTTTACGCTCATCGTTTAGCTTCTCCCTTGACCGCCTACAGAAGATATTTGAGTACACATATGGCCTTTATTGAACCCGTCACCCTATCTGCGCGCGGCGTAAAAATCGTGCCGCTTACACTCAACCACGAAGCCGGTCTGCGCGCTGCCGCAGCGGACGGGGAGCTATGGAACCTGCGCATTACATCGGTACCAGCGCCTGACGAGACGCACCGCTATATTGATACTGCTTTGAAAGCCCGAGAGGAAGGCCACCGCTTTGCCTTTACCGTCATTGAAGAGGCCAGTGGTACGGTGCTTGGCTCTACGAGTTACCATGATATTTTGCCTGATGTAAAAAGAGTGGAAATTGGCTACACGTGGTACGCCAAGCGAGTGCAGCACACGCATGTCAACACCACTTGCAAGCTGCTGCTATTGACACACGCTTTCGAGACGCTGGGATGTAATGTAGTCGGCTGGCGTACTGACAACTTCAATTTTGCCAGTCAGCGTGCAATTGAGCGACTAGGCGCGAAAAAGGACGGCGTGATCCGTGGCAACGTGTTGCGCCGAGACGGTACTATTCGCGATACGGTGATGTATAGCCTGCACAAGGGCGAATGGTCAGAGGTGCGTGCGCATCTCGACTATCTGTTGAGCCGACCCCGTGCGTAGTGAGGAAAGCGTCGTGGCTTAGTTGATTAAGGCTTTGTAGTGTCGCTATATGCATGCTTAAACGCCATACAAGCATGACTGGATCCGTTTATTCAGGTGTTATGGCACGTGTTGAGGAGGTGGTATGTCGTTCGAAGAGTTACGGTCTGAAGTGCATAAAACTTACATGGAATACTATGTTGCTGGATTTAAGAGCAACGACGTAACGCTGATCGATAAAATGGTCAAATATCCAATCGCATATATTAAAAATGGCTCGGTGACAATGTGTGATTCCTATCCGATAGATCCCAAAAGCCTTAAAAAAGAAAAGAGTTGGGATCATTCTGTCGACTGGAAGTTTGAGGTGTCAGCTGTCAATGATAGTGAGGCTCATGCAGTTGCCTCTGCTGTCAGATGCAGAAAAGATGGTTCAAAAATTGAGAGTGTTCATGGGTTCTATGCTTTTACCAAGACGGCCGATGGATGGAAAATGTATGCCGTTGCGGATACTACCTTTTGATCATAACAATGCGCAGCAGTGCGCGGCTTGCAGCCAATGTGGGTCTTTTACAGAGCATCGCTTTGCTTCAAATTAAGTTTCTAGAGTCACAGTTTTCAGGTAATAAGGATCGTTAATGAAGAAAATATTTCTAACTTCATCGTTTGCGGATGTGGCGGATCTATTTTTAAAATTTACCGGAGGGAAATGCGCTGGCAAAACGGCTACCTTCATTCCCACGGCGAGCCTCGTGGAAGAGGTGAGGTTTTATGTGTCCGCTGGCAAGGAAGCCCTCGAAAAGCTGGGTGTTATGGTTGATGAACTTGAAATTTCAACGGCGTCTAAAGATGAAATAGAGAGAAAGCTTCAAAAAAATGATTATATCTATATCACTGGTGGAAACACTTTCTTTTTACTTCAAGAGCTAAAAAGAACAGGTGCAGATAAAGCCATAATAGAACAAATAAATTCAGGGAAGATGTATATAGGTGAGTCAGCCGGTTCTATTGTTGTGTCGCGCGATATTGAGTATGTGAAGGACATGGATGATTTCACGGCAGCACCTAACGTAGGCTCTTTTTCCTCGCTAGGTCTCGTTGATTTTTATCCAGTCCCACACCATGCCAACTTTCCATTCAAAGAATCCGTTGAGAGCATCATCTCCAGTTATAAAGAGAAAATAGACCTTTGTCCAATTAGTAATACACAAGCAATTATCGTAAATGATAATAAGTTTGAAGTATGGCCTGACGAGGCTTAACAAATCTTAATAAAGCGAAACAGCACGTGGCTTGCAGCCTCCGAGCGCTTCTAAACTCGCGCCTTAGTGCTTGGCATTATAAGTATCCATCTGGCTAAAAGGAGCCGTAAGTGTTTGAGGTAAAAGCAACCCAACATGTGCTGGTGGTTAACGATCTTGAGAAGACCGAGAGTTACTTTCTCGACAAACGTTTGACGCAGCGGGCCTATACCCCCTCCACCAAGCCCTGGCTCAACGTTTAAACCATTGATCCAACAAACTAGCTGTGCGCCCATGCCTTAAATGGAGAGTCTAATTTTGAGCTATCTTGGTGGGTGTTGCTAAGAAACCTCGTAGCTATTTTGGCTTTTGACGGTTAAACACGATCAGAACTGAAGGAGAGACACATGGTAACCAACACAGAGCTTCATGGGGCTTGTCTTTGCGGGATTGTCAGCGTCACCGTTACCACCAAAAGCAACCATGTCGGCGTTTGTCACTGCTCGATGTGCAGGAAGTGGGGTGGGGGGCCGCTGTTTGCGGTGGAGTTTGCCGGTGATGTGGATTTTAACGGCTCGGAGCATATAACTACCTTCAGTTCCTCAGAGTGGGCTGAGCGTGGTTTCTGCCAACAGTGTGGCACCCACCTCTTCTATCGCTTAAAGCAGGGTGGGCATTACGCGCTTCCCGTTGGCCTTCTTGATAGCGCGGATGATTGGAAAATAACCGAACAGATATTTATCGACCAAAAGCCCCCTTACTATTCACTAGCAGAAAAAACCAAGCAACTGACGGGGGAAGAAGTGTTTGCTCAATTTGGGGAGCAGTAGAGGCTCAGTTCATGGTACACCAATTCCACTCTCTTACTAATGCTGGCTTGAACCGGAGCTTGGGTTTGCCAAAATGAGGGTTATAACCGGCATCACTTGACTTGGCAAGGAGAGAGCCTTCATCAGCGGGCGCTACGTAATGTGTGGTAATCGACGGGGGAGCTTATGAGCGACAAGAGCAGAATCAGCTTGCAGTGCGTGGTGGGCGATATCGCTCGACAGTCCGATGTAGATGCCGTGGTTAATGCCGCCAATGCACAATTGAGAACCGGTGGGGGCGTTGCCGGGGCACTTCATCGCGCTGCTGGGTCCGGCCTGGCCGAAGAGGGGCAGTCAATGGCGCCCATCAACCCGGGCCAAGCGGTACTCACCGGCGGTCATAATCTGCCCAACCGCTGGGTGATTCACTGCCTGGGCCCGGTATACGGCGTCGACAAGCCGGAGGATCAACTGCTGGCGGACTGTTACCGCAATGCGCTGAAACTGGCCGACGAGCACGGTATTGAACGGCTTGCTTTCCCGGCACTGTCTACCGGTGCTTTCGGCTACCCGGCGGAAGAAGCCGCTCAGGTGTGTGCGGCTACCCTCGAAGCCATACTGCCCAGCTTGCATAAAGTGCGCCTGATCCGCTTTGTGCTGTTCGACGAAGCAGCCCGGCATACCCTCCACCAAGCTCTGGCTCAACGCTTAACCATTGATCCAGTAGACTAGCTGTAGCGCCAATTGTTTAGCTGACGCATGCATGAGAGCTGAGTGGAGGCTGCTGCTTCTGCTTAGTAGGGGGCAGCTTTAGCACCGCTGCGCTGCCGCGGGTGCACTTGAGCTTATTTTATAGCACTATCACGCCGCGTATTCTCCAGCTCCTCAATCATTCGGCGCGCTGCATTAGAAAGCGTTCGATTGGTATGCACCAAATAGCCCAGCGGTCGGTAAATAGGCGGGGTGTCTACCTTTAGCTCTACCAGTTCGCTGTCGATCATCTTTTCCGGCAGCAGGCTCCAGCCTAATCCTACGCTGCACATCATTTTTAGCGTTTCTAAATAGTTGGTCGCCATGCTTACAGGCAATTGAAGACCAGCTTCGTTAAAACGTTTCGCAATAAGTGACCCTGTAAAGGTCTTCGCCCCCGGCATTACGCAGTTGAATTCACACAGGTCGGCCAATGACCGGAGGCTTTGAGGTGCCGGGTCTTGGTTGGCAAGTGGGTGGTCAATCGCACAGGTAAAACAGAGCCGATCACGCCAGAGCTCTACGACCTGCAGTTGTTCATGAGGGTGGGGGGCGAGAGTCACCACCGCCATTTCCAGAGTGCCATCCAGCACCCCCAGGTAAGCCTGCTCAGAATCCAGAAAGTGCAGGTCGAGTTCGACTTCCGGATGGCGCTGGGTGTACCGCTTTAATAGTGGTGGTAAGCGGTGCAGGCCAATATGGTGGCTGGTGGCCAGGGTAAGCTTGCCACCCACTTGGCCAGACAGGTTGGCTAGTGCCCGGCGGCTGTCCTCAACGGTAAACAGGATGCGCCTCGCTTGGGGCAGTAAGACATTACCGGCTTCGGTTAGCGCAATACGCCGACCAATGCGGTCAAACAGCCGTGCACCTACCTGAGACTCCAAGGTAGCGATGCGTTTGCTAACGGCGGGCTGGGTAAGATAAAGCTGCTCCGCTGCGCGAGAGAAACTTTGCGTATCGGCGACAGCCAGAAAGGCTTGTAGGCTTTGGGTATCCACTTACGAATCCTTGATTAAGCATTCCTGTTTGGAATCTAATCTATGAATAACATGAATTGCTTTTATGCGCGAGTCGCGTAACACTTGTGCTATCGACATATAAGCAGCACGAAGAGGCTGCGTTACCGAACTAGCAGGGCACCGCCCAGGAGAGCCACATGTCAGGTCAAACCCTTTACGACAAACTCTGGAATCAGCACTTGGTTAAACAGCGTGATGACGGCACCGCGTTGATCTATATCGACCGCCAGCTGCTTCACGAAGTGACCTCGCCTCAAGCGTTTGAAGGCCTGCGTTTAGCTAATCGTAAGCCGTGGCGTTTGGATGCCAACTTGGCTACGCCCGACCATAACGTGCCGACAACCATTAAAGAGCGCGCCGAGGGCAACAGCGGTATTAAAGACCCGGTGTCGCTGATTCAGGTGCAAACCCTGGACGATAACTGCCTTGAGTACGGCATCGAAGAGTTCAAAATCAACGATCCGCGTCAGGGCATCGTGCACGTGGTCGGCCCAGAGCAGGGCGCAACGCTGCCGGGTATGACCGTGGTATGCGGCGACTCCCATACCGCTACCCACGGTGCCTTTGGCGCCTTGGCCCACGGTATCGGTACCTCGGAAGTTGAGCACGTAATGGCGACCCAGTGTTTGCTGGCGCAAAAAATGAAGAATATGCAGGTGCGCGTGGAAGGTGAGCTGGGCCTGGGCGTGACTGCTAAAGACGTGGTGCTGGCGATTATTGGCAAGATCGGCACCGCTGGCGGCACCGGCTATGCCATTGAATTTGCCGGTAGCGCGATTGCTTCGCTCTCTATGGAAGGGCGCATGACCGTGTGCAACATGGCCATTGAAGCGGGCGCACGGGTCGGTCTGATCGCCGTAGACGACACCACCATCGATTATCTTGGTAAGCGCCCCTTTGCGCCGACCGCAGAACAGTGGGAAGCCGCAGTAGCCGACTGGCGCAATCTGGTCTCTGATGATGATGCGCAGTTCGATAAAGTGGTTACTTTGCAGGCTGAAGAGATCGAGCCACAGGTGAGCTGGGGTACCAGCCCGGAAATGGTCACCGGTATTTCCGGCCAAGTGCCCGATCCCAGCGCTGCGCTGGATGAAACCGTTCAGCGCAGCCACACTCGTGCCTTAGAGTACATGGGCCTTCACGCCAATCAGAAAATCACTGATATCAAGCTGGATAAAATCTTTATCGGCTCCTGCACCAACTCGCGCATTGAAGATTTACGCGAAGCCGCCAAAGTCGCCAAAGGTAAGAAAGTGGCTGATTCCATCAAGCTGGCCATGGTGGTGCCGGGTTCTGGCTTGGTGAAGCGTCAAGCCGAGGCGGAAGGTTTGGATAAGATATTTATTGAAGCAGGTTTTGAGTGGCGAGAGCCGGGTTGCTCCATGTGTTTGGCCATGAACGCGGATAAGCTGGGTGCCGGTGAACACTGCGCCTCTACTTCTAACCGCAACTTTGAAGGGCGTCAGGGCTACGGTGGCCGTACGCACTTGGTCAGCCCGGCCATGGCAGCGGCAGCGGCGATTGCCGGTCACTTTGTTGATGTTCGCAGCTTGCCCGCCAACGACGCCACTCACGCACAGGAGGCCTAAGTCATGAAAAAATTTGAACGTTTTGAAGGCGTGGTAGCACCCCTTGACCGCGCCAACGTCGACACCGACTTGATTATCCCGAAGCAGTTTTTGAAGTCGATCAAGCGCACCGGCTTTGGCGTTAACCTGTTTGACGAACTGCGTTACTTGGATGAAGGCCAGCCGGGGCAGGACTGCTCACAGCGCCCGCTGAACCCTGATTTCGTCTTGAACCAGCCGCGTTTCAAAGGCGCGGAAGTGCTACTTGCTCGGCGCAATTTTGGCTGCGGCAGCTCTCGTGAACACGCGCCTTGGGCGCTGGAAGATTTCGGTTTCAAGGTAGTGATTGCGCCTAGCTTTGCCGATATCTTCTACAACAACTCGTTCAAGAACGGCATTTTGCTGATTACCTTCCCAGAAGATGTAATAGATCGCCTGTTTGCCGAGGTGGATGCCAATGAAGGCTACCAGTTGGATGTGGACTTGGAGAACCAGCGGGTCATTACCCCGAGCGGTGAGATTTTAGAGTTTGAAGTGGATGAGTTCCGCAAACACTGCCTGCTGGAAGGACTGGACGATATTGGCCTGACGTTAAAAGACGAAGACGCCATTCGTGCCTTTGAGCAGAAACATAAAGCCGCGCGCCCCTGGTTGTTCCGGCAGTCTGCGTAAACGCTTTTCAGTTTTCACAGTCAGTTTGATAGCGCGTTGTAACCCCATTGCAACGCGCAAAGCGGCCAAAGTCGCTCGATAACATGTTAAGGAATCAGCATGACTCATAAGGTATTATTGCTGCCGGGTGACGGTATTGGCCCCGAGATTGCCGCCCAGGCGGCACGTTTGTTGAAGGCATGCCAGGAAGCGGGCTTGGATATTGAAGTAGAAGAGGGCTTGGTGGGCGGCTCTGCCTATGATGTCCACGGCGAGCCTCTGCCCGCAGAAACCCTGGAAAAAGCTAAAGCAGCCAGTGCGATTTTGTTGGGCGCAGTAGGTGGCCCCAAGTGGGACAAAATTGAAGATCTCTCCAAGCGTCCTGAAAAAGGCCTGTTGGGGCTGCGTAAAAACCTTGGATTGTTCGGCAATCTGCGCCCGGCAATGCTATACCCGCAGTTGGCCAGCGCCTCCAGCCTGAAGCCGGAACTGGTGGCGGGGCTGGATATTATGATCGTTCGCGAACTCACCGGCGGCATTTACTTCGGCCAGCCTCGTGGCATTGAAGTACGCAACGGCGAGCGGGTCGGTTTTAACACCTATATCTATTCTGAAAGCGAAATTGAGCGTATTGGCCGCGTCGCCTTTGAAATGGCCCAGAAGCGTGGCAAAAAGCTCTGCTCGGTAGATAAAGCCAACGTGTTGGAAGTGACCATCTTGTGGCGTGAAGTGATGGAGCGTTTAGCGCCGGAATACCCGGACGTTGAGCTTTCCCATATGTACGTCGATAACGCCGCCATGCAGCTGGTGCGCGCACCCAAGCAGTTTGACGTGGTGGTGACTGGCAATATGTTTGGCGACATTCTTTCCGACGCTGCCGCTATGCTGACCGGCTCCATCGGTATGCTGCCTTCTGCTTCGCTAAACGAAAGCGGGCAGGGCATGTACGAGCCATGCCACGGTAGCGCGCCGGATATTGCCGGCCAGAACGTGGCTAACCCGCTGGCCATGATGCTTTCGGTGGCCATGATGTTGCGCTACTCATTAAACGAGCAGGCCATGGCAGAGCGCATTGAAGCCGCCGTCGGCAGCGTGCTGGATGACGGCCTGCGCACTGCGGATATTGCCTCTGAAGGTATGCAGACCATTGGCACCGACGCTATGGGCGATGCGGTATTGGCGGCGTTTGCTAAGCAGTAAAGTATTGGTAATGCGTCTGTGTTAAGGGCGCCTGGGGCAGGCCGTAGAGGGGGTCATTTGCCATGGATGGCAAATGTAGCGCCCAGGGATGGGTTCACAGCGCCCCCTCATAGGCCTGTCGCAGGGGTAGCCCTTAACCTATCTCCTGGTTTCAAAATCACCGTAAAGAAGTGTGTATAATGTGAGTACTCATTCTTTGCAGGAGGACTTCATATGTTGAAAGTCGGTTTCGTGGGATGGCGTGGCATGGTGGGCTCAGTGCTGATGCAGCGCATGCAGGAAGATGGTGATTTCAACGGCATCGAGCCGGTGTTCTTCACCACCTCCCAGGTAGGCCAGCCCGGCCCCGACATCGGTGTCGACGTACCTCCGCTGAAAGATGCCTTTGATATTGAAGCGCTCAAAGCGTTGGATGTTGTTGTCACCTGCCAGGGCGGTGACTACACCAAGCCAGTTTATAAAGATCTTCGCAGCGCAGGTTGGAAGGGCTACTGGATTGACGCCGCCAGTACCCTGCGCATGGAAGATGAAGCGACGATCGTGCTGGATCCAGTCAACCGCAAGGTTATCGACGACCAGCTAGCCAAGGGCGCTAAAACCTTTGTGGGCGGCAACTGTACCGTGAGCCTAATGCTGATGGGCTTGGGCGGTCTGTTTGAAGCCGATATGGTCGAGTGGATGACCTCCATGACCTACCAGGCGGCTTCTGGTTCGGGCGCTAAGCACATGCGTGAGCTGCTCAACCAAATGGGCCAACTACGCGACAGCGTCGGCGAAGAGCTAAAAGATCCGTCAAGCGCGATTCTGGATATCGACCGCAAAGTAACGGCTGCCATGCGCAGCGGTGACTTCCCGACCGATAACTTTGCCGCGCCGCTGGCAGGTAGCTTGCTGCCATGGATCGATACCAAGCTAGACAACGGCCAGAGCCGCGAAGAGTGGAAGGGCAGCGTTGAGACCAATAAGATTCTCGGGCTCGACAACAACCCGATCCCCATCGATGGCCTGTGTGTGCGTATCGGCGCGATGCGCTCGCACAGCCAGGCGTTCACTATCAAGCTGAAGCACGATGTGCCGCTTGATGAGATCGAAGATCGCATCGCCAAGCACAATGAGTGGGTCAAGCTGATTCCTAATGACAAAGACGCCACCATTGCTGGTCTAACGCCTGCGGCTGCCACTGGCACGCTGCAAGTGCCGGTTGGGCGCCTGCGTAAACTGCAAATGGGCGGTGAATACCTCTCGGCATTTAGCGTGGGTGACCAGTTGCTGTGGGGCGCCGCAGAGCCGCTGAAGCGTATGTTGAAGATTCTTCGCGAACAGTAATTGTTTATTGTTGTACGCCAGTCGAAAACGGGAAGCTGTTCGCAGCTTCCCGTTTTTTTTCGGCTAGTCATCTTGATAGTGGGAATAACGCCGTTATTTCGTTAAGTTATGACAAAAAAGACTTAGGGAAGGTCTGAATAACTGCCGATATTCATCAACGCTTACTTGAGCCGACAAAAAATCGAAAATTCAGACACTCTTCTCCCTTTCTTTGTGTATTTTTGCTCCTTTCCCGCTCATTGAGCGGGAAAGG
>NZ_VCQL01000003.1:0-320876 GCF_005937175.1 Halomonas sp. ATBC28
CCTGGGTCAGCTGTCGGTATCCCATGCTCTGCTTCACTTTGGTCGGTAAAGTCGAGAGGGTACCGGCGCTGGCCCTCCTTCCTCTACTGTGTGATCCAAAGTGCTGCGGTTATTCTATGAATCCAGGTTCTGTGAGAATGATGGCTTTTGGTTCGATGCAATTGCTTCTTACACTTCCGGCACTAACTTGATGTCTTATGGCTGTAAGCGTCACGGTTACCGTATTGACAATGACTTTGCCACTTTCACATCCTGCGTTGCAAAAGCTAATAGTCAAGACCCTGAAGCTTTCGGTGTTGGTTATCTAATTGGTGGCCCGAGAAACAAGGCATTTGTTACATTTCTTGGTTGTATGGCTTTCCAGAATCACAAAGTGGGTTTTTACATTCCTTCGGGTGTAACTAAGGCGACACCGACGCTGATTGGTGGTCGTTATGAAGGCTTGATCGCTAACGTCCTTAATGATGGCGCCAATTCTAAGATTGGTTCGCTTATGTCCAACAATGGCAATATGGGGTCTGGCACTACAGAACCAGAAGCTTCTGGCTTTCATGTTGCTGGAAAGAAAATGGCTGGTAAGTTAGGTGATACTGGAAACGCTGGCCAATTTGCTATTAGCCCAGAGAGTTCCAATTCAAAACGTCTTTCTTTTGAGTATGACGATACTGCCAATATGGCACGCATTCAAGCTATAGAAGCAGGCATTTCACACCGTATCTTACAGGTTAATCCCTACGGCGGTCATGTTACGGTTGGTAAAGGTACGTTCGACAGCACTCTGGTGCTGAATAATCACTACCTATGGGTAGACGCCAGCAGTCGATTACGTATTAGCTATGGGCCTCCGGCTTCAGCCAATGCTGGTGTAGTAGTCGGCTCACAAGCCTAAATGGGCTTCTAGTTAGTAGTTTTAAAGCAACTGACTGGAAATTAAATATTCGTACTATCAAGTTTTATAACCCTGCTAACTCAACTATAGATCCGATGCGGAGGTTGCTTCACTGATAAGCTCTAGCTGTAGTAGTTGTTCTTGTTGGCAGGGTTGTAAATTTAGATTTATATAAAGGAGAGAGCTAGGATGTCGATGAGAAAGAGTGATGCAGGATGTGTTGATTAAATGGTAAGTTGTAGGGGGTGTTTAAAAAGTTTATGGTATTTTTGAAATAAAACATACTGGGTTGAAAATAAGTGTGTGTAAGAATGCAACAGCTGCCGAGGGTTAACCGGCAGTTTATCACAAGTATAAATATTGTTTACTAAGCGTTGTTTGTAGAGTCGTCGGGTATGTTGTGGGTGCCTTTCTTAGCGATTTCAGGCTCGGGCTCAATGACTACCTCGGTTTCCAGCCAATGTTTTTCCAGTGCCGCCAAGGCTATTTCATAACAATCGTCGATATGGCTGTTACCCATGTACTTCATGGCGGCGAAGCTAATGCTGCCTGCCACAGCGCTACCTACGAAGGGGACGAACTTAGCAACGCCTTTGGAAGCAACCTTGACCCCCATTCTGCTGAGCAGCGTCATAATAAGTGCTTTTGTAATGTATTTTCCCGCCATCTTGCTGCCGGTATTTGAAATGACCGTCATCACAAAAAGCTTGGATTCTGTATCCAGGCTGTCGATCTGTTCAGGCGTTAACCCAAATTTTTCATTAATTTTGGGAATTAACCGCATCAATATGGCGACGTCTGAGCCAATATCTAAGCCTGGTATGGGTATAACCGCAGTGCCAGCTGACAGGCTTGAGCTCTTCGTTACCATCGAACGGCATGACTGTTTAATGGCTTCGAGCTCTTCTAGTGACTCGATCATATAAGATCCTTTATTCACGAACGGCAAGCTCCTTATGCGGCCCCAACTCATTGATTTACCTAGGCAGGCTGAACAAACCAGCCAAGGGAACGACATCATGTACGTTAGGGCGGAGTATAGTTGACCCTCCGTATCTTGCCCTAAGCGCCGCTACCGGACTAAGCGACGTTATCGGCAGGCGGTTATCCAACGCGAATAGGCAATGCGATGATAAATCGCTGTCGTTTCTTTAGGGACGGTTTTGACGTAATACCATCAAACCCGTCATTAATACCATAGCCATACCTGGCCAAGTTATAGCGCCTGCCAATCCTGTTGAGAAGGGGGGCTTTGTTGGGGTAGGGCATTCAGCGGCTCTTTCTCTTCTTCGTCCACACTCAATGCTCTCTTCCCAGGGGCTATGCGACGACCCTCCATTTATCTTGACCTCAAGTTAACCTGAGGTTTTAAAGTAAGCGCCGATTCTTATTTTAGCAATGGCCGATAAAGGGTGGGCAGTGGGTATGCGCAATAGCAATTCGAGATCAATACCGTTGGTAAGAACGATCCTTCTGATCATTCTGATTGGGCTCAACCTGAGGCCATCCATGGCGGCTATTGGCCCGCTGGTTGAGGCAATCCGGTATGATGTGAGTCTTTCATTTACACAGCTGTCGCTTTTAACCACGTTACCGGTACTAGCGATGGGGTTGGGGTGTTTTGTTAGCGCGTTGCTTGCAAAGCGGATCGGCTTTAATAGCGTGATTACCCTGGCGCTTGCGTCGATTGCTTTATCGGACGCGTTACACTGGTTTGGCTTCGGGTATACAGGCTTATGGGCAGCCGCGCTGGGCGCCGGCATTGGCATAGCCTTTATCCAGGCGGCACTTCCTGCGGTGATAAAACAGGCGGCAGTCGAGAAAACCCCGATGGTGATGGGGTTCTACATTGCCTCCATCATGGGGGGCGCGGCTCTCGCCTCTGCCATTACGCCTGTGGTGAGTGATTATATTGGCTGGCAGAGCGCCTTGGCGTTATGGGGACTTTTAGCACTTGCAGGGCTCGTTTGCTGGGTGATGCGCAGGCAAGTACTGCCAGCCCCTAGTCAAAACAACAGTGTTAGCATCGCTTTTTCAGCGATGGCTCGGCAGCCTCGGTTTTGGTCGTTGGCGATTTTCTTTGGTTTAGGTACGGCGGGTTATACCTGCCTTCTGGCTTGGATTCCGCCCACCTTTATCAATTTAGGCTGGTCTCAAACGCAAGCGGGGCTGGCGCTTAGTTGGCTAACTGCCATTGAGGTGATGGCTGGCCTAACGTTTCCCATACTGGCTCAACAGATGAAAGACCGTCGCCCGGTGTTATTGCTGGTGCTTCTGTTATCGGTGGCGGGCTTTTTGCTTCTTGGGCTAATGCCTAAAACAATGGCTTGGTTGGCAACCGCGCTGCTGGGGTTAGGAATTGGAGGCCTTTTTCCCTTAAGCTTGATCATCACTATGGATCACTCAGACGATCCCGTGCTAGCGGGCCAGCTTGCTGCTTGGGTACAAGGGATCGGCTATCTCATCGCCTCTTTAGCACCTATCGCGGCGGGGTTGATAAAAGACTTACTGGGAGGGTTTGAGCAGGCATGGCTGATGCTTGGGGTGATTTTTATTGGGCTGATAGTGATGAGCCTACGTTTTGATCAATCTAAAGCACCCCAACAGCTACACTTTAGTTAGCGAAAAGGGCTTCTAGGCAAACTAAATGGAAAAGACGAAACGCTAGTGTCCTCGGTTCGTTAGCGTTCTGTTTAATCCGCCCACTGCCAGGGCGGCTCGTCCAGCCATCCCTGACCGAGGATAACGGTCTCGCCAAACTCTTTATCCAGCGCGATAGAGTTGCAGGCCTGATCTTGCTCCAGTGTCGCCACCAGGCGCGGCGCGTGGGAGACCACCCACACCTGAGTTTCCCTCGATGCACGGATAATCAGGCGGCCCAAGGCGGGAAGCAAATCCGGATGTAGACTGGTTTCTGGCTCATTCAACACTAGCAAGGAAGGCGGCCTGGGTGTGAGCAGCGCCGCCACCAGCAACAGATAGCGAAGCGTGCCGTCTGATAGTTCGGACTGGTTTAAGGGGCGCAACAGCCCCTTTTGTAGAAACTGCAGTAGAAAGCGATTCCCAGCATCGGCCCCAAAATCAATCGTTGCGCCGGGGAAGGCGTCTTCAATTGCCTCATACAAGGCCTTTCGGTCGCCAATCTCGTGTATGGTGCGCAATGCGGCCACTAGGCTGTGGCCATCGTGATCCAGCACCGGGGTACGGGTACCGATTTGCGGTGTGCGGATGATGGAGTGCGGATCGGTTCGGAACTGATCGTAGAAGCGCCAATGACGAATAGTTTGCCGAACCGCATGGACTTCAGGCACGGCGATCGGGTCACTGATTTCGTTCAGAATGCTTTCGTAACTGTTAAGGTGGGCGCCGTAAACCTGCCATTTACGACCTGCACGCACTTTGACCACAGACCCAACTCGGTCAATCAAACAGCTGCTGGGTCGGCAAACATCGCCTGCCCAAATGCATTCCCGTTTTATTTCGGGGTCGAACTGGAACATGGACGGGTCTTGGTAGCCCGCAAAGCCCTGAGGTGCGGGCATCCCCAATGAAATGGCGTAGCCGAAATCTTCACCCACAAAACCCAGCCTAAGCCGGGGACTGTTTTTCTTGGCAGTGCCCTCGATGGGATCGAAGCCGTCTCTCATGCCTCTGGTGAGTTTTTCCGGGCCAGCCCAGAAGGTGTTATCAAGCCCGCCTTCTTGAGCAATCGATGAGATAAGATTGCCTTTGGCTGTTTCTGCCAATAACCGCAGCGCTTTGTATAAATTGGATTTGCCGCACCCGTTGGGCCCAGTCACTACATTGAGACTCGACAGGGGAGAGACAACGTTTTTCAGGCTGCGGTAGTTGGATACGGCAAAGGTGTTGATCATAGCGTTGGGGGCTGGCTGCTCTTAGCATCGTGGAAATACCAGTTTAGCCCCAAGTGCACCCTCACTAGAAGACATCGATAGTTGGAGATTTTAAGTGCCGCTTGAGGGGCAGAATGCTCATGTCCGCGATTTCGGCGAGGGTTTTGGTCGGCAGTTGCCTTTATTCTGTATGAGCTGTCTGACGAGAGTGTCAGGCGGGCATCACTTCTTCTCAATATTAAAAGATTCTCGGAAATATATAGAAAGACTGGATCAGGCAAGAAAGGAAGAGTATTTGGCATTCTTATTCGTTCATTTTGAATCTATCATTCATGTGCTGATGATGCGACTAGCAAACCAAGCCTTCTTCTCTAAAAGAGCTGATTAACTCACATGTAGGAAGTTAGAGGGGAAGCGATCCATGAGTTGCTTTTAGCTCAGTAGGTTGATCGAATAGTTAAACGTAAGGAGTGAATCATGAAATTTTTAAATGCGGCCTTAATTATTGCATTAATGCTTTCTTCAGGCGTAGCACTTGCTGAAAGAGGCTCGGATGAAGATAATAGAATTGTTTATTCTGGATCGACATCTGCAGACAGCGGCACACAGGATATTCCGGCCTCCCAGGTACTTTCTGACAACCCTTGAACGAACCTAATAGGGGCGGTTGTAGGTAGTGTGTTCTAAAGTGACTTAAAGTCATTGAAACTACTCGGTGGCATGTAGATTTAAATTTCTCACATGTCACTGGGTTTATTGAGAGATGGCTAATTATTTAAGGATAAGGAGTGAATTATGAAGATTTCAAAAGCAGCCTAAATTTTCACCTTGGTGCTTTTCTAAGGTGTAGCATCCGTTGAGAGAGGTTCCGGTGAAGATAAAGAGATTGCTTATCTCGAGTTAATGTCTTCGCAGCAAGCGAAAGTTTTTTTATCATCTGATGCGCTGGTTATAAAATTTAAAGCGAACTATTGATTTTGATATGGAAAATAAACGGGCGAGCCTAGGATTACTAGGCTCGCCCGTTTATTTTCAGACTTCTATTTGATTCAATAGGATTGAGGTTTTACGCTACCTTCCGGGCTGAGGTCTCAGTAGCCAAGCACAACCTTTGCTCCGTTAGAAATTAAGTGTTGCCATAAATTATGCTTATCGCTACCTTTCTCGTTTGTGTGATGAATGGCGGCCAACGCATGGGCTTGCCGTGTCCAATCCATCACCGAATCGACCATCACGTTTCACGTGGGTAATCCACATATCCGGCCGCGCCGCCTCCATACCAGGTTTCTCGTGAGGGCACGGGCGCGAGTGGAACACCACGCTGTAGTCGCTCGACAAGGTCAGGGTTAGATAAATAGAGTCCCCCAAACGCTGCTGCATCTGCGGTACCTGACGCAATCACCCCCTCAGCTCTAGCCTTGTCCAGCCCGCCATTGGCAATTATGGAGCCATCGAAGAACGGGCGGAAATGTCTGGCGGTTCCTTCGTTCAACGCCTCGGCCGGCGTTCCGGTCAAATCCTCGGGCGACTCCTGGAGCTGGAGATAGGCGATCTTCAATGCGGAAACCCGGGATACAAGGCGCTCGTACGTCGGCAGCGTTGCCGCCGTGGGCTGCAGGTCTCCCATACCAACCGCTGGACTCAGCTTCAAACCAACTCTTCCCGGGCGCCATTCAGAAATCATGGCCTCCAGAACCTCTAGGGGAAAGCGGATCCGATTCTCGACACTTCCACCGTATTCATCATCACGAAGATTAAACTTGTCACTCAGGAATTGAGGAATCAGAAAGCCGACGGTTCCATGCAGTTCGACACCGTCGAACCCTGCCTGCTGAGCGAGACGGGTCGCGCGAGCATAATCCTCAATCGTACGTTCTATATCCCCGAGCGTCATCGCTCCTGGCGTGGTCGTTTGCTGAAAGCTGCCAGCAAACACCTGGTGATTCAGGTTCACCGCTGAAGGCGCTAGAGGTAACGCACCGCCAAGCAAGTCTGGATGCGAGGCCGCGCCGCAATGCCCAAGTTGCACGAAGATCCGACCACCGGCCTCATGAACCGCCTCGGTTACCGGCTTCCAGCCCTCCATCTGTTTGTCGTTGAAGAGGCCGGGCACATCGACTGCACCGACTGCCTCGCGGCTCGGCCAAGTTCCTTCGCTGAGGATCAGCCCGGCTGACGCCCGTTGCTTGTAATACTCGACCTGCAGCGGGATCGGGATCAGTTCGGGATTGCTGGTTCGCGCCCGTGACATGGAAGCCATGATGATGCGATTTTGCAGTTCGACCTCGCCGAGTTTGACCGGATTGAACAATATGCTGTCGTGGTTATTCATTAGATTTTCCTCAGAATTTCAGGATAATGTTGCCGCTCTTACCCGGTGCCGTTACCGCGTTGATCGCCTTGTCGAGCTCTTTCAGAGTGAACTCGCTGCTGCCGCCGAACACGTTCTTCTGGGCTAGGCCGACCTCGATCGCAGCACGCATGTCGGCATCGCGTTCTTTCGGTGTTGTGTCGTCCTGCCAGGTCAGAATGGTCGTACCGGTCACGGTAAGCGCCTTATGCGAATAGAGCGTCATATCCGACGGTGCGTCTGCGAGGGTGCCGTACAATACGACGCGCCCCTTGGTGGCTAGGAGGCGAGATAGGTCAGTCAGCATCGGGCCGCCAACCCCATCCACAGCTAGTGCAATATCGCCACGCGCCACGTTGCGCACCTCGTACTGCCACCCCTCGGCATTGGTGCTGATCACATGGCCGCCGGGCAGGATGCCTCGGAGCAAATCCGCGCTCTTTGGTTCGCGCACTAGGCGGATCGGTTCTAACCCTTCTTGCAATGCAAAAATCGTAATGAGCTTACCCACTGCCGAGTTTGCGGCTGACTGAAGAATGAGACGCGGCCTTGGCGACATATCTCGCAAGCCGAGACGGAGCACTTGGCGTGCGATGATGGTGTTGATAATGACCTGAGTCGACACGTCGTCCGAGAGCTCGCCCGGCAGCGCGACGAGCGACGTCACCGGTACGGCCGCATAACTCTGCCAGGCACCCGGAGCAAAGAAGGCGACCCGCATTCCAGGGGCAAGTCCTGTCCCTTCCAGCGCGCCTGGCGCGGCCTTCTCAATGATCCCAGCGGCTTCAAACCCTGGGACGCGGCCACTGGGAAGCGGCTCGGATGGATTCGAATAACGTGCCGCGATCAGTTGCAAATCCCCCGGATGAATCATGCTGCGGGTGACCCTGACGAGTACCTCACCGGCGCCGAGGGGCTGGTCAAAAGTCGCATCTTCGACCTGGAGTACTTCGTTGGGATCGCCGTAGCGGTATTGGATGATGCGCTGTCCTGTACGTTTTTGAGTGTCCATATCATTGCCTTGCTATCGTTCGCCATTGAAGGCAGGAAAGGAACGCGGTGCAGGCCAAGGCAGGAAAAAGTCATGGCCAGCAAGCGGTGCGCCCACCGCCTGTATGCGTCCGCCTTGGCGCAGGGTTCCCAGGTCGATTGGGGCAAAACCGAAACTCTCGAAGAGATCCGCGACTTCAGTCTTCGCAGCACTGTCGTCGCCCGAGACGAACACCACCCGACGAAAGTCGCCAGAGGTGGGATCCAGTTCGAAGTTCGTCATGAAGAGCGAGTTCATCGCCTTGACGACACGCGCCCCAGGCGTGAGTGATGCGACCATCTCGCTGGAGCTTCCGTCACCAAAGTCGACGAGCCCCCCATCCTCGAAGCCATTGGTGGCATCGATCAATATCTGTCCATGCCATGTGGGCAGCGATCCCAGAGCCGCATCGACTCCCGGCCAGGGCACCGCAAGCAGTACCATCGGATTCTCGACCGCATCCTCAGGCGTGACGGCGTTCGCCAACGGCTCGAGATCATCTACCAGAGCAGCCAGCTTGTCTGGGCCGCGACGACTGCTGAGGACGACGGTGTGCCCGGCTCCTATCGCCTTGCGGGCGAACGCCTGAGCCACTTGACCCGCGCCAATGATGCCGATGTTCATGTTTCCACCTCTCATGGTTAGATCCGTCAATGCGGTTTTGATGTGCCTAACGACGAGCCACCGAGCTGAAGAACCCGAACAGAAGCTGGATGGTCGCGTCGGGTTTTTCTTCAGCGATGAAGTGGCCGCTGTCGTTCATGTTGACGTAAGCACTGTAGGTCGGGCAGTATACTTAATACAAGTATGCACCTTTTGGTAAGTAGGGAGATCGAAATGAAAACAGCCAATATTATTCCTCCGTTTACGTGTGGTCTGGACGCCACATTTCGCGTAATAGGAGGTAAGTGGAAGCCGCTGATCCTCTTTTTCCTGCATGATGGATCGAAGCGTTATGGCGAGCTGAAGCGCTGCGTTCGGGGGGTTAGCGACAAGATGCTCATCCAGCAGCTCAAAGAGCTGGAATCCGATGGTGTCGTATCAAGAACCGATCACAAGGAGATCCCGCCGCGCGTGGACTATGCTCTGACGTCAAGCGGTCGGAGCCTCTCACGCGCTCTGGTTCCGCTGTGCGAATGGGGAACAGAGAATTCGGACATGATCGCTTCAGCTCTCGCCAAGCGTGGAGAAGCCTGATTGCAGATCAAAAAATGGCATGTTGTCTAACATATCGTTCTTCATTCGACGCCGTTTCCAACGCCACCGAGCGTGGTGGCACGATATTCAGCGTCACCGTATGGCGCCCGTCCAGCCGCCGAATGCTGTCCGTGTTGACAGACTCGTTCAGGTCGGCCAGCGCGGAAAGCGGTAGCACCGACGTGCGAATAGCCCATTAAGCTCTGATGCCCACACGTTAGGCATTCTTTACGAGACCGGATATACGCTAGCAGTCGACTGTGCCGCTATGACCTTCTGTGCTTGTAGACGAGGAGGAGTCCATATACACGCTGCTTATTTCTGCCAGCAAGTATTATCGGGGGCTGCTTTTCTCAGAGCCTGCGGCCAAGTCGTTATTAATGATTAATTCGTCATTTGATATTCAGCACAGCAATTAAGAAGTGGATTAGGCCAACAAAAATATAACTAAAAGAGCCCCTACGCCTGCCACTCCTATTGTATTGGTGCACTCTAGTATCTCATCCTCAATATCACTCAGTAGCCAAGCTGTAGTGCTTTTTGATTTTATTTTGGAAAAGATTAAGGCCGTAGTGCTAGCTTCAACGCTGAAGACGGCAATGACGCTTTCAATTGATCCAGCATTAAGAAGCATCAGCAGTTAACGTTATTGTAATGCGTAAAGCAAAGCACTGTGAATGGCTTAGTGTTCCAGGGGATTCCGGGAACCAAATATTTGAGAATGACGTTTTCTCTTTCATGTATAGCGTTACAAAAAAATGCTTGGATAGTGAAAGTATAGATATAACCATTTTATTGCACCTATTCTCCATGAGCCCCGAAAAGCTCAGTCGGGGAGGGACGTCGATTAGTCTCCTGTTACCTCGCGAATACCATCGAGGAGGTCGTAAAAATAGGGATTCCAGGTCAGGCGAGCGTGGTATTTTTTCGCGTCGCTCTGTCCCCATGCGCCGAACCAGAGGGCGTTGGTGTCATCGGGTGGCGCGAGACCGTCCTGGCCGTTTTCCAGCATAAGATAGCTACCCGCTTGACCGTAATAGGTATTCTCGGGCGCAAACAGCACATTCATGTGGGAAAAGTTGCTGATTCGCCGGTCGGGAAGGTGGCTGGTAAAGGCGGTGACGCGGGGGGCGTCAAGGTGCTGTGGTGGATCGCCGTACCAGATGAAGCGCGATTGTTGGTTGGGAAAGCGGTTTTGAAAGGCAATGAGCGTCGCGTTGGGGTCAAGGACACTATCATGTTGACTCATCGTCATCAGGACAGGTTTATTAAAGTGTGAGGTTTTGAGATTTTTTTGCACGGTACTGACCGAGTGATAATAGAGCGAGGCCCCTCGCGCAGGAAATGATTGGTAAGTGACGATATTGTCTTCATCATCGATATCGAGCCAGTCCCATAAATAGGCAATGGTCGGGGCGAGAAATAGATAGTGGGTATCGGGGTAAAATCCAGGAGAAAACAGCAGCAGGCCATCGACATTGTCGTCTGTGAACGCATGAGAGGTGACCAGGTTACCTCCGGTTGAGAAACCGCCAAGCCAAAGTTCATCGACCTCGGCTGCCAGCAGTTTGGCGTGATGGGCAATTATTTTTTCCCAATCATCATTATCAGGCAGCATAAGATCGGCAGGGCGTGTGCCGTGGCCAGGCAGAAGAATGGAGCGAACCAGCCAGCCGTCATTCGCCATGGCTGTGGCGA
The DNA here is from genome assembly GCF_005937175.1 of Halomonas sp. ATBC28. NCBI lineage: Bacteria > Pseudomonadati > Pseudomonadota > Gammaproteobacteria > Oceanospirillales > Halomonadaceae > Halomonas > Halomonas sp. ATBC28. The sequence continues at coordinate 11,019 of NZ_VCQL01000003.1, forward strand.
TATCGATGAAATACCACGGGCTTGCGCCCAGTCCATGAACTAACAGGATACCGCGTTTCGCCGGTTTATCCGGGCGGAGTTCGAACGGCGTATTGAGCTCTATTTCAAGGTCGTGATCTTCGCTGATGAAAGCGCGGTTATCCGCAATCCATTCACGTGTATCGTGCACATATTGATCGAAACTCTCCTGATCATAGCGAGGCAGATTTTCTGAGGGTTGAAAACCAGGGAAATCCGGCGGCACGGCGCAGGAAGTCAGCAGAAAGAGTGTGAAAAGTAGAACGCTAAGGCGGCTAATCATGGAACCCTCTCTGTCGGTGCTTGCCTCTAACAGAGAGTCACAAATGTGCTCCCTCTTACTTAGAATGGTCGGGCAGGCGGGCTATGTAGTGTTTAACAAGCAGCGTTATTATTTCGACTGTTACGGTTATTTAACTGTTTAAGGCAAACCCCGGCAGCACTGCCTCGGCCTCGATAGCGATTAACCATTCTGGTTCGGCAAGGCCGTACACAATCAACCAAGTAGCAGCCGGCGGGGCGGTGGGGAAACGATGCTTCAGCGCCTCCATTACCACTTGCTGGTCGTAGCGAGCGGATTCGGCTAAGTAGATTCTCAACATCACCACCCGCAAGAGATCGCCGCCGAGGCTTGATAGCAATCGTTCGATATTGTTCAGCGCTGCTTCGGTCTGCTCGGGAAGTTCAGGGCCCGCTAAATGGCCTTCGGCATCGACCCCTACCTGGCTGGACATCAGCACCCGGGAGCCTCCCTGAACTAATACGGCTTGGCTGTGACCTTCGATCAAGGTATCGGGCAGGTTGGGCGGATTTAGGGGCTTGCGTCTTAAAATTTGCATGACCACCTCGTTGATAAGTGATGTAGGGCGCTGTTTACAGGGATTAACCCTAGGCTTCTTTGCGTAGCGTCATGATCAACCCGGGATGGGCGTTGTGAGCCGAAAGCACCCAGCCGTGTGCCATGGCGATTTCCTGGCAGATGGCCAGCCCCAAACCAGCACCATGGTCGCGTCGATGTGCACCTCGCCAGAAACGAGAGAACAGCAGAGACAGCTGTTCAGGCTCGACGCCAGACCCTCGGTCACGCACGGTTATCGTATTGCTCTGGATTTCCATGCTGACGAGAGTCTGCGCGGGGGCATGCTGGATGGCGTTCTCCAGCAAGTTCTTGAGCAGAGTGAAGCATGCCCCGTGATCAGCCTTCCATGTCACCCCTTGATCCGCGGCAAGCACCGTTAAATGCACGTCGGCGGACTCCGCCATGCGTTGCAAGTAGATGGAAGCTTCGTGGGCGATGTCGTGCATTCGAACAACGCTAAACTGGTAGTTGTGCGCCTCGCTCGCTTCGGCCAGAAGTAGCAGTTGTTGCACCTGGCGGGTCATGTACTCGACATCGCTCAATAGCGCCTTGCGGTCATTTCGCCCTTCCTCGAGCAACTCAACCTGCCCGCGGATCAGCGCCAGGGGCGTTTTTAACTCGTGGGCCGCGTGGCCGAGAAACTCCTGCTGCAGGCGATAACCCCGCTCAAGGCGTTCCAGAGCGTGATTGAAGCTATGTACCAGCGGGGCAATTTCCACAGGCACGGCGTCCGTATCGAGCCGGGCGTCTATAGAGCGCGGCGAGATAGCCGCCGCCGATTTGGAAACATCGCGCAGCGGCTTGAGGGTTAAGCGCAAGGTAATGTAGGCGCATAGACCGAAGGCAACGAACATGACAAAGCCAAACACCAGTACGCCCGCTGCCACCAGTGGAAAGGCGACGAGATAGAGGATATCAACGAATCTTGAACTGGCGACGAACTGCAGATACCACGTTCTTTCACCATGCTCAAAGGGCTCCGTGGCACCGTAGAAAGTTCTGTCGTCATACTCAAAGGAAAAGGTGCCCCGCGCCAAACGTAGAACCTCGCCGTCGGCTGGCCAGAAAGCTTCTCTGGCACTCGAGGTCACCGCCACGTTCCCGGCATCATCCAGAATACGGTACGCCGTTTCGGGTTGTGGGCCTTCGTATAGCCAAGCGCGGTCGTCCATGCTGGCGTCGAAACCAACGGGCCGGCCACGACTGTCGAACTCGACATTGTCCACCAGCCCATCGGCCGCGTCGGCCATATCCATACGAGGCAGTAGATCGCTCTGAAGCACCACTGCTGCGGCAATTACCAGCAGTGTGATACTCAGCACCATACCTGCCAAATAGGCCAGCAGCACCTTCAGCCTCAGGCTATTGAGCGTCATCCGCTTGACGAAGCGCATATCCCATCCCTCTCACGTTGGCGATCCGCTGGCGCGAACCGATGGCAAGCAGCTTGCGGCGTAAACGGTGCAGGGCGACATCCAAGGCGTTCGGTGTCACCGCCTCGCTTAGCCCCCAGGCCGCTGCTTCCAGCGCGCTGCGGCGAACTACCTCATCGTGCTTATATAACAGCAACTGCATGATGTGCAGCTCCGCCGGGGCGAGGGTAATGCTCTTGTCGCCGCTAAACAGAACGCCGCTTTCCGTATGCAGCCTCAGGTCGCCGTGAATGGGGTCGATTGAATGGAATTCCGCAGGGCGGCGTAGCAAGGCACGGACACGTGCCACCATCTCATCCATGGCAAACGGCTTGGGGAGGTAGTCGTCGGCACCGGCTTCGAGGCCTTCTAGCCTGTCATGCAGCGCATCGCGAGCCGTTAACACCAGGCAGGGCACGCTAAGGCCCGCGTTGCGCAACTTCTTGAGCAATAGCAGCCCATCGCCATCCGGCAAGCCACGATCGAGTACCAGTGCCTGGTAGGGCATCTGCTGAACGGCAGCCCAAGCCGAATCGATGCGGTCGACCACATCAACGCCGATACCGGCGTCCACCAGCCCTTTGCACATCAAGTGGGCTAGCCGGTCATGATCCTCGATCAGCAGTATGCGGCTCATCAGAATGTATAAAGATAGCCAACTAACACGGCGTTTTGGGTCGAACGATCCACCAGTGGGCTATCTTTGATTTCGTTCGCTAGGCTCGTGACCTCAACGCCTAACAGCACAGAGTGATGCTGGTCAAACTGGTACACGCCGCGCACCCCCGCCTCGATATTGGTAGCCGACTCTCCCTTATAGGCGGGGCGATCGAAGCGAACCTCATTATCGCGAACGCCGAAGTAGTAATCGACGTTCTTGTCGTCCTGCCAGGACGCCCCCACGTGTGGGGTTACCATTATATGTTCGCCGAATTCCCACGTTCTCTCCAGGCCAAGATCGAAGCGATGTCCGTCGCTGTTGCCGGAGACGTCGGTGAGCCATTCGGCACTAACATCAACGAAGTCGGTCTCCCATTCCATTTTGGCCCCCGCCCAAAATCCGCCCTTGCGCTCACGCATGCCGTTGAGAATCGGGGCATCGCCTGGCTCGTAGCCGCTCTCATCGTACTGGGCGACGATGCCGAAATTGAGCTGTTGTGAGTCGTTGATGACAAGACTCGGCAGTTTAAATTCGATTTCCGGTCCGAAGACACTAATGTACCGGTTTTCGATCAGGAACAAGGGAAATGGGGTGTTTTCCCTGTCGATACCGGCATAGGGATCCTGTTCGCTTATTGCGCCTACGCCCAATCCCCAAGTGGTTTCGTCTGAGTCCTCTTCGTCGGCGAACGCCAACGGAGAGACAATAACAAGACCACCGATACATGCGGCTGTCGCCAATCTTATAGTGATGAGGCGGCCGTTCAGTAATAGCGACTGATGATAACTCATGGTGGCACTCCTAGCATGGTTTGAAAGTGAGAGTGGTTTGAAAGTGCCATCATCAGGAGCGCTATCTTACGCGTTTCTTACTGGTGCCGGATTTATTTAAAACGTGACGTCAGTAAGAAATGAGAAAGGAAGGCAGGCCGATAGTGGTTCAACTGAAATTCTTGGATTTTCTTTTTCATCAATGAATTGAACCCTTTGAAGCAGGCCTGGATTATGCCATTTCCAAAACGAAAAAGTTGTTTCGGCATTATGATTGTCGTGATTGCTAGCGCTGCCGCGCTGGCATGTATGCAGGCGGTGTCGTCGGAAAGTGATGCCGTCGCCGAACCGACGGCGCAGCCCTCACTATCAGTCAACGTGACGACATTAGAACCTCAGACGCTTCCAACGACGATTGCGGCCAATGGTGATATTGCTGCGTGGCAGGAGATCATTATCGGTACCGAAATCGGTGGCCTGCGGCTGGTAGACGTCAAGGTAGACGTGGGTGATGAGGTCACGGAAGGGCAGGTGCTGGCCGTTTATAACGATACAACGGTGCGCGCAGAGCTGGCTAGGAGCCGCGCCGCCGTGGCGGAAGCCGAGGCGACGCTTGCGGAAGCAACGGCCAACGCCCAGCGTGCCCGAAGTTTGAAAACCACCGGCTCGCTTTCAGAGCAGCAGATTCAGCAATACGAAACCGCCGAACTTACAGCCCGTGCGCGGTTAGGCGTTGCGCAAGCGCAGAATGAAGCCCAAGCGCTACGCTTGGCTCAGACGCAGGTTGCCGCCCCAGACGACGGTTTGATTACCTCCCGCACGGCCACTGTTGGCGCTGTTACAGGCGCCGGTCAGGAGCTGTTCCGATTGACGCGCCACGGTCGGCTGGAGTGGCGGGCCGAGGTCGCCGCGTCCGATCTGAATAAGCTGCGACCCGGCCAGACTGCCAGGATAAGCCTGCCTGGCGGCTACGACCTCGAAGGGCGCTTGCGCACCATTGCGCCGCTAGTGGACACCGCTACACGCAATGGGCTGGTTTATGTCGACCTACCGTTAAGCGACATCGCTCGGTCGGGAATGTTTGCACGGGGTGAATTTGAACTGGGCAGCCGCCAAGTGATGACGCTTCCCCGTGCCGCGGTGCAACTACGCGACGGCTTTGGCTATGTACATCGCGTCAGCGGTGAAGGCCAGATAACGGAGCAGAAAGTTGCCTTGGGCCAGCACACAGAGGATCGAATCGAAATTCTCTCCGGCCTTGAACCTGGCGCCTTGGTGGTCGCCTCGGGCGGTGCTTTTCTTGGCAACGGTGATCAGGTGCGGGTGGTTGAGACCGACGCCGAGGAGGGGGTATGACACTGAATACCTCATCCTGGGCGATTCGCAACCCTATTCCGGTTGTTCTGCTCTTCATCCTATTGACCTTCTGGGGGCTCATCTCCTTCCGAGGCTTGTTTATTCAGGACTTGCCGGATGTACAGCTGCCCCTCGTAGAGGTATCCGCCTCGTTGCCGGGGGCGGCTCCCGCCTTAATGGAGAACGAGGTTGCCCGCAAGATCGAGGACTCCATCGCTACCGTCTCCGGCGTCAAAAACATCTCTACAACGCTGACGGATGGCAATGCCGACATTGCTATTGAATTCAGACTGGAAAAGTCCTTGCAAGAGGCTCTGGAGGATGTGCGCGACGCTGTTGCTCGCATCCGCTCGGATCTACCCGCCGACCTGCGTGATCCAGTGATTCGGAAGGGTGAGTTTTTCAGTGAGCCGATTGTACGCTACGCGGTGAGCTCCTCCGATCTAGACGATGAGGCACTCTCCTGGTTCGTCGATGACAAAATGACCAAGGCCGTCTTGTCGGTGCCAGGCGTTGGCTCGGTTCGGCGTATCGGCGGGGTCGATCGCGAAGTCCGCGTGGCATTGGATCCGAACCGCCTGCTGGCGATGAACACGACAGCGTTGGATATCTCACACCAGCTGCGCCAGGCGCAGTTGGAGGCGCCCGGTGGGCGCGTGGATGTCGGCGGAGCCGAACAGGCCGTGCGCATCATCGCCAACGCTGAATCCGCAGCCGAGCTGGCGAAGATGGAGCTGGCACTCAGCGATGGCCGCCGTATTCGCCTTGATGAGGTGGCGACGGTTACCGATACCGTGGCCGAGCGGCGCTCAATTGCATTCTTGGATGGAGTGCCCGTCGTCGGCTTAGAGATGACCCGTGCCGAGGGGTACGGCGAGGTGGATGTGGCCGAGGGCGTGCAGTCTGCGCTCGCGGCGTTGCAGGTGCAATATCCCCATGTCGAGATCGAAGAAGCCTTCAATTTTGTTGGGCCGGTGCTGGAGAACTACCAGGGCTCCATGCATATGTTATTCGAGGGCATGGCGCTGGCGGTGCTGGTGGTATTCTGCTTCCTGCGCAATTGGCGGGCCACACTGATTGCGGCGGTTACGCTTCCGCTGTCGATCATCCCCACCTTCGCTTTCATGCACCTGATGGGCTTCTCGCTCAATGTGGTGACGTTGCTGGCGCTCTCGCTGGTGATCGGGATGTTGGTGGACGATGCCATTGTCGAGATTGAGAATATCGAACGGCATCTGCTAATGGGCAAGCCCCCGCGCCAGGCCGCCATGGATGCGGCGGCAGAAATCGGCTTGGCTGTGGTCGCCACCACCTTTACGTTGATTGCCGTTTTTCTGCCCACAGCATTTATGAGCGGCACCGTCGGGCAATTCTTCGTTCAGTTCGGTTGGACGGCCTCTGTGGCAGTACTGTTCTCGCTGTTGGTGGCGCGCCTTCTCACGCCCATGCTGGCTGCGTATCTGTTGCGCAAACCCCATCTGCATCATCGCGACCCAGCGTGGATTAGCTACTATCTGGTTGTCGCCCGTTGGTGCCTGCGCCACCGCAAGACAACCCTCCTCGCGGCGGCGGCCTGCTTTGCAGGCGGTATCTGGCTGGCTTCGACCCTGCCGGGTACCTTCATACCCCCCGATGATGGTTCCCAGACGCAGGCGACGCTCACCTTGCCGCCCGGTAGCACCTTTTCTGAAGCGGAGGCGCTTGCCGAGCAGGCACGCTCACGACTAGAGACGCAACAGCATGTAGTCAGCGTCTTCGCGGCCGTCGGTGAGGACTCCGGCAGCAGTGACTCTGATGTGACCTCGGTGGAACTGACCGTTGGTTTGGCGGATCGCGCAACCCGCGCGGGCGTTACGCAGCAAGACATAGAGCAGCAGTTACGCATTGCACTCGCCACGCTTCCCGGCGTGCGAACTCGCGTAGGCGACGAGGGGGATGGCTATGAGTTGGTGCTCGCCGGTGAGGATAGCCGAGTGCTTGAACTGCATGCCCGCCAAGTCGAGCGGGAGATGCGCGCCATTCCCGGCATCGGCGCGGTGAGTTCGACGGCCAGCCTGGTCAGGCCTGAACTCATTGTACGCCCTGATTTTGCCCGTGCCGCCGACCTTGGGGCCTCGGCTCAGGCCATCGCCGATACGTTGCGCATCGCGACAGTGGGCGATAACGCCGAGGACCTTCCTAAGTTGAACTTCAGCTCGCGTCAGGTGCCGGTGATGGTTCGGCTGGCGGATGCCGCTCGGGAGGATATGGCGACCCTTAAACGGCTACCAGTGCCTGGTGCGAATGGGCCAGTGCCGCTTGAGAGTGTGGCCTCCTTCGAGTGGAGCAGCGGTCCTTCGGAAATCACCCGGCATGATCGTCTGCGCAACGTCAATTTCGAGGTGAGCCTGCAAGGGCAGCCTTTGGGAGAAATCGAGCAGGCCGTGCAGGCACTGCCCAGTTTACGTCAGTTGCCACGCGGCGTGTTTCAGACAGCAGAAGGCGATGCAGAGGAAATGGAGGAGCTTGCCTCAAGCTTCGGGATTGCCATGCTGACCGGCGTGCTGTGTATCTATATGTTGCTGGTGCTGCTGCTCAAGGATTTCATGCAGCCGGTCACTATTCTGGTGGCTCTGGTGCTCTCCGTACCTGGGGCTTTCCTGGCGTTGTTCCTCACGCAGACGCCCGTGTCGCTGCCTGCCATGATCGGATTGATCATGCTGATGGGCATCGCCACCAAGAACTCAATCCTGCTGGTGGACTACATCATTATCGCCCGTCGGGTGCATGGGTTGGAACGCGTGGACGCCATTATTGATGCCTGCAAAAAACGTGTCCGGCCCATCGTGATGACCACCATTGCCATGGGGGCGGGCATGATGCCGATCGCCCTAGGATGGGCTGGCGATCCCAGCTTTCGGGCCCCCATGGCCTTAGTGGTCATTGGCGGGTTGATCACGTCGACGCTGTTGAGCCTGCTGGTCATTCCTGTTGTTTACAGCTGTATTGACGATTTTGTGAACTGGCTGCGACGCTTGACGGAAAACTGCAGGGTGATAACAACGGCTGAGAGTGATTAATATTGGGCAAAATCTAGGAGGGTGACTAATGCGTTCAGAAAAAGACAAGATGCTAGCAGGAGAGCTCTATAACCCTGCTGATCCGCTACTGCTAAAAGAGCGTGAAGAAACAAGGCGACAAGTGAGGCTCTACAATCACGTATTGGAAACTGACGCCCAGCGCTTGAAAGCCTTGAAATCGTTGTTCGGATCGACGGGAGAAAACCTCTATATAGAAGCTAATTTACGCTTGGATTACGGGTATAACATTCATGTAGGCGAAAACTTTTTCGCTAACTTCGACTGTATCCTGCTAGATGTTTGTGAAATACGCTTTGGCGATAACTGCATGCTTGGGCCGAATGTGCAGATTTATACGGCGACCCATCCGCTTGATCCGCATGAGCGCAATGCGGGTAAAGAATACGCAAAGCCGATTACGTTTGGCGATAACGTCTGGATTGGTGGCGGCGCCATCATTAATCCAGGCGTTAGAGTAGGCAATAACGTGGTCATAGCGTCGGGCGCTGTTGTAACCAAGGATGTACCCGATAATGTGGTGGTAGGCGGTAATCCTGCTCGCATAATTAAAAATATTGCAGTGAAGGGTGGGTAATCGTTAGCTTGCGTTGAGGTAAGGGCTTGTCTTCTATCCTTGTATTCGCTCTGAGAATGGTTGACCGACGTGAATGGACAAATGCACTGTGGCCATCAGCAAACAGTGCATGTGCGAGTTAGAAGGCTAGAGGATAGGGGAGCTCACATCTTGCTGAGCATCTCGACCGCTTGATCGAAGTGTCCGTCACGCCCTGCCCAGCGTAAGAAATTGACTTTCTCCACCAAAATTTCCTTGGGTGTCGGTTGCTGTTGAAACAGTGTCATGACCTCTTCGATGTAATCATTGAGCGGCATATAGCCTTCACGGGTCGACTGGCCCGGCGTCAGCTCCGTCTGCACCGCAGGGGGCGCAAGCTCGATGAGCTCGACCTTACCCTTGAGCTGCTCGCGTAGTGAGATTGTGTAAGAGTGGATGGCTGCCTTGGTGGCGTTATAGGTGGGCGTGCCGCTTAACGGCACAAACGCTAACCCCGAGGAGACGTTCACGATCGCCGCGTCTGGCTGGTTTACCAGATGGTCGGTCAGTGCGTTCGTTAGCCGGATCGGCCCGAGTAGATTGGCAACGACTGTCTGCTCGGCATCGCTCAGGTCGCGGGTGCGGGACAAGTCCTCGCGCCGCATAATGCCCGCATTGTTGATCAGTACATTGAGGTTGGGGTGCTCGGCGATGACACGCTCAGCAAAGGCGGTGATCTCCTCTGGATCCTCAACATCGACAACCATCGCGTGCATGTCGCGCTGGCCAGCAATGGTCTCCTCCAGCGTTTCCATGCGCCGACCGGCGACGATCACGGTGTTGCCAAGCGCATTGAAACGTAAGGCAAGTTCACGACCAATCCCGGAGCCACCGCCGGTGATAAGTATGGTGTTTCCTGACATTTTCATGGTTTAACTCTCCGTCTACTTTTAGAGGCGAATGCCACTCACTTTTTACCAATTTGGCGGCGGCGGGGCTTGCCAGCATCTACAAAAAACTTGCCTGATCCTGTAGGCGAGAAGAAAAGCCTTCATCGCCATGCTAACGTTGAGCCGAAACGCTAGAGAAAAGCTCATGAACTCACTCAAACAGGCGGTTCAGACGTATGCCAAACGTCACGCCAATAGCGATGGTTTGGCGTTAACATCCGTGCCGGGCCTGCGAATGATGTGCGTCGAGGCGCCAGCTGGCGATCTGCAATCGGTCTATAAGCCACTGGTATGTTTGGTTCTCCAGGGCGCCAAGCGCATTCTTGTTGGGAAACAACAAGCGGTCTTGTCCGCCGGGGAGTCGGTGATCGTCAGCGCTGATATGCCCGTGGTGGGTAGGATTGTGCAGGCAAGTACGGAGGAGCCCTATCTAGCCGTTGCGGTCGAGCTGGATAGGGCGATCCTGCGTGAGCTAGCCGCTCATATAGGGAGTGCCCATGCCCAGCAACTACCCGAGATACCGACCTTATTTGCCGAAGATAGTGAAGTCGAGGTGATTGACTGCGTATCAAGGCTGATGAAACTGCTGGATCGCCCTGATTCAGCGCCGCTTCTTCGCCCAGGCATCATGCAGGAGTTGCATTACTGGCTGCTGTCGGGCCCTCAGGGGGCCGCTTTACGGGATATCGCCGACCCGGATAGCTACGCGAGCCACCTTGCTGACGCCATTGCACTCTTGCGAGCCGAGTACACGTCTCGGGTGTCGGTGGAGCAACTAGCGGCAAAGGCAGGCATGAGCCTCAGCTCGTTTCACAAACACTTCAAGCACATGACCTCGCTAACGCCGGGACAGTATCAACAGCGGCTGCGTTTGATTGAAGCGCGCCGCCTCATGCTCGACGAGGGATGCTCCGCGAGTAATGCTGCCTTTGAGGTCGGTTACGAGAGCGTATCGCAATTCACTCGCGAATACGGCCGTCTTTTTCAAACACCACCGAAGCGCGATGCTCTCCGCTATCAAAAATCTCTCCAAGCCGTTAATGGAGACGTTCCTGAAGCGCAACGAATAGGCGCTTGAGTGAAGACAATGCATAGCGGGAGTTGCATATTAAGTCACTTCATCTCTGTCCGCAGAGAGCGCCACCTCCTTATACGCTTCGAGCGACTCAAGCCTTTCTTTTAGCGCATGGCTAATGGAGTCATAGGCCGTGCTGCCTAACGTAATACGCAGTGGTGGGTTCGGCATGTCAGTTATGTTAATGATGGCATCAACGGTGTTGCCTGCATCGCCTTTAATGGCCAAGTCTCCTGACGCCAGTGCTCTACGCAGCTCGCCTGCTGGGGTATCTTCATAGATCGTCGTCGTGGGTGTGCGATCCAGTCCTTCAGCAAAGTGAGTGGCCGTGGGGCCCGGCTCGGCGATAACGAAATCAATACCAAATGGCGCGACCTCCTTTGCCACGGATTCGACGAACCCCTCGATGCCCCACTTCGTGGCGTGATAAAGGCTGAAGCTTGGATAGGCGATCTGGCCGCCCTCTGACGATACCTGAACGATGCGGCCGCCCCCTTGTTCACGTAAATGTGGCAGTACGGTGCGAAGGAACTGGATAGAGCCTGTGAGGTTGGTCGCGATTTGCCGCTCAATCTGTTCATCGCTGGCTTCTTCGGCAGCTCCAAAGAGTCCATACCCCGCATTGCTGACGACCACATCGATTCGATCGAACGTAGTGAACGCTTGCGAAACGGCATCTCTCATCGTCGACGTATCCGTCACGTCGAAGGTCAGTATCTGCAAGCGATCACCATGCAGGGCGAGCAAGTCGTCCAGCGAACCCTTGCGGCGTAGCGTTGCTATAACGCGGTCGCCGCGTTCAAGCAGCCGTTCAGTGAGTAGTCGGCCAAGGCCGGTGGATGTGCCTGTGATAAGCCAGGTTTTAGCCATGAGATATCTCCTAAGTCATTCATTAAATGTTGCAAGACAAAGGTTAGGGCAGTAAAACTGGTAAGGGAATGCTCATCAATTGGCACGAGGAGGTGAAATTTATTCACCAATGAGTAAGCCAACGTTAACCGACCTCAAGGCGTTTCAGGCCGTGGCGGAGCACCGTAGCTTTCGCCGAGCAGCCGACCTGATGGGAGTCAGCCGCTCTTCACTCAGCCATACTGTGCGCACGCTTGAGCAACGGTTGGGCACCCGGCTGCTGCACCGAACCACACGTAGTGTCTCGCTGACAGAGAGCGGCGAGCGGCTGTTATTACGGCTGAGTCCTCTATTGAGCGACTTGGAGTCAATCCTTGAGGATGCTTCCAGCGCCGAAGGAAAGATCACGGGGCGGCTGCGTATCAATGGCAGTGAAGGAGCCGTGCGGCTGTTGCTGCAAACCGTGGTGCCGCGTTTTCTTGCCCTTCATGATGGCGTCGAGCTTGATCTCGTGGCCGAGGGGCGGCTGGTTGATATTGTCGATCAGGGGTTTGATGCGGGCGTAAGACTGAGAGAGGCGGTTCCCCAGGATATGATCGCCATCCCTGTGGGTCATGAGCTGCGCTTTCTTGCCGTTGCCTCCCCAGACTATCTGCGTGGCCGTGTGGTACCAAAGACACCGGACGATCTGGCCTCTCACCAGTGCATAAGGCAAAGGCTGCCGAGCGGTAAACTCTACCGCTGGGAGTTTCAGCAGCATGGCCAGGATGTGGCGGTAGATGTGCCCGGTGCGCTGACCTTGGACAGTAGCCAACTGATGGTGGAGGCCGCCGCGGATGATTTAGGCATAGCCTATGTGCCAGAGCCCTATGCACAAGATTATTTGAGGGATGGGAGGTTGGTCACCGTGCTAGAAGAGTGGTGTCCAAGCATTCCCGGTCTATTTCTCTACTATCCGAATAACCGGCATGTGCCGCCTAGCCTGCGGGCTTTTATTGATTTGCTACGAGCGTTGCAGGGTTAGTTTGCGCTTGTTGTGACTTAATTCATACAACAACTCATACCATCAAAGCCTCTATTAAAATTACGGTTATTTCTAGCCAGTGAACGGTGGTGACAAGCATTTAGCTGTTCAAGACGAACCCCGGTAGTACAGCTTCAGCCTCGATAGCAATTAACCATTCCGGTTCGGCAAGGCCGTACACAATTAACCAAGTGGCAGCCGGCGGTGCGACAGGGAAGCGATGCTTCAACGCCTCCATCACCACTTGCTGATCGTAGCGAGCGGATTCGGCTAAGTAGATTCTTAGCATCACCACTCGTGAGAGATCGCCACCGAGGCCTGTTAGCAACCGTTCGACATTGTCCAGCGCCGCTTCGGTCTGCTCGGCCAGCTCAGGGCCCGCCAACTCTCCTGCGGAATCCATCCCCACCTGGCTAGACATCAGCACCCGGGTGCCTCCCTCTACTAATACGGCTTGGCTATGTCCCTCAATCAAGGTATCGGGCAGGTTGGGCGGATTTAGGAGCTTGCGTTTTAAAATATGCATAGTAACCTTGATGGTAAGCCAATATGATAATTAGCAAAAAGTATCGATTGATCAATCGCACTTGATACTCTTTCGACCTATGACTACCGCCGAATAGTTACTTAGAGAAACTTAACTATCAGGCGGTAAAAGATGAATGCGTGGCTAGACGATTAAGCTTAATTTCTCTATTTTTTCTTATGGACATTAAATCTGAATTAAAATAGGTTCCAGTAAGTAGCGCATAAGACAATCATCGCCAACAAGTCTGTTAGCGTTGTGAGTGTGGCTGTAGCGATTTTTTGGTCGGAATTAACATAGAATGGCTATTACCAAGGCTCTTTTGCAATTTTGCCCAAGGAAGCCGCCCGTGGGCCCATTATCAGGCAATAGTGCTACCATGACGCACACCCGAGCCGCTTCTAATTCAGTTTGCGCACCTGAGCCACCACCGTTCAGGGCAGTAGCAGTAAAGCCGGGTGCGACCGAATTTACCTTTATTCTCGTATCATGAAGTTCTTTGGCTAAAAGCACCGTTGTCATGTTTAAAGCCGCTTTCGTGCGGTTTATAACTTGCTGGCAAGTTCCCCCAGACGAGATAGTCGACGACCTTGATACTGTTGTTTTCAGTTTGATCGCTGTAGTGACCGGCGGACGCGCCAGATCTATGTTTTGCTGCGTCGGTAAGTCGTAAGGCTAGTGAAGTGAAAATAGGAGAATTCCGCTACACGAGAATCAATGGTCGCAATTCTTCTTCACACCATTGCCTGAAGCTGGTCGGCATGCTGTTTTCAGGCGTGTGATTGAGTGCGTTATCGATCCCCTCGTTCTTTGCCTTTGCCATGTCGGTTAGGCCTTGAGCCATGGCATCTGACATTCCTCGTTGAACGAAGCCAGTCTTGTACGTTTCGAAAGAAACCTGCTCATAAATTACGGGCTTATCCAAAACGTCGGACATGATTCTCGCCATTTCATTGAAGGAGAGGTCTTCCGGCCCTAACACTGGCACTTCTTCTTGGCTGCGCCAAGTTGGATCAAGTAGAAGCCCTGTGGCGACCGAAGCGATATCTCTGGTGGCAACGGCCGGTAGTTTGAGGTCACCATCAATAGGTAGAAAGAATCTACCCTGTTCGTGGATAGAGGAAGCCTGGCGAGCAATATTATCCATAAACGAAGGCATGGTTAGCGCTCTAAACGCCACTCCCGTACTCGCAATCAAGTCGTCCATTGCCAGAGAGGCAGTGACGTAACCGGCATTTGCCGCCATTGGTGTACCCCTTCCTAGCGCCGAGATACTGACCACACTTCCTAAGCCATTCCGCTTGATTGCCTCGCAGGCGGGGCGGGTGAAGTCTACATAGGCACTCATAACACTTTCTGCGCGAGAGTCCGGAGGGCATAGCCAGAACAGACTGCTGGCTCCCTCTAGGGCCTGATCCATGACACTCGCATCGCTGTGTGAGCCCTGAATGACCTCGACCTGATCAAGTACTTGCGCTGGAAGGCGCGATGGATCGCGCACGATAACGCGAATCTTCGCATCACTGGAACTGGTTAGTAAATTTGTCAGTACTTGCGAACCAATATTGCCAGTCGGCGCAGTCACGACGATTCGAGTGCCAGTTGTGCGGTTGGTTGCATTCGCCAGAGGCGATATTGCTAGGCTCATAGCTAAGCCTGCACCGGCACCCAAAGCGAGGCCGCTAAGAAATTGGCGCCGAGCAACATCATTTACCCCTATGCATTGCTCACTGTGATGAAGTTGTTTGTTGTCCATGTTTCATCTCCTTTGACTGAGAAGTGGAACCGTATCGTGTTCTATTGGATAAGTTGCGTAGATACTGCTCCTGTTCAATCAGTATTTCCTGTTCCATGTCCCGCGGCGATGTCCCCGGCCTACACTGATCGTTCGCACTGCTAAACGGATGGGGGCTTACAGTTGATGGCATCAGAGTGTTGTCCTCTATAATGCTGTTCAGATTGTTGGCGTGAATGACAAAGGGTGTGGCTAACTTAGCGTTCAACTAGGTCTCGCGGTGTCTGCCAGAGTCGAGTACTCTGCGACCATAAGGGGTGCGTGCAGGTTGGTCTATGCGCGTTTGTCCTGCTTATCTTTGCAATCGTCCAGGAGGACCCATGGATCCCCTATCAGATGTACTCTCGCTACTGAAACCGCGAAGCTATGTCTCCTCTGGAGTGGAGGCTGGCGGTGCATGGTCGCTCCAATTTCCGGATCAGCATAAGCTCCTCAAGTGTTATGCCGTAGTCTCCGGCGAATGTTGGTTGGCCGTCGATGGTGTTCCGGAGGCCGTACATCTGCAGAAGGGCGACTGTTTCGTTCTACCGAGCGGACGCCCTTTTCGGTTGGCGAGCGATATGTCGTTGCCACCAGAGCCCTCCAGCAACTATTTTCCCCCACCACGTACTGGCACCGTTGTGAAGGTCAACGGCGGGGGCGATTTCTTTATCGTGGGCAGCCGGTTCGGCGTCAGTGGGGGGCATGCCGATATGCTGATGGGCATGCTGCCGCCCATCGTCCACATCCACAACGAGACAGAACAGGCTGCATTACGGTGGTCTGTGGAACGCATGATGAAGGAGTTGCACGACCCCGAGCCCGGTGGTTTCCTGATTGCCCAGCACCTCGCTCATATGATGCTGGTACAGGCACTAAGGCTTCATATGGCGGAAGGAGTCATTAACGGTGGGGGATGGCTTTTGGGGGTAGCGGACAAACAGTTGGGGCCGGCAATTAATGCGATCCATGCCGACCCTGCACACCGCTGGACGCTGCAGGCGCTGGCCGAGTGCGCCTGTATGTCGCGCTCGGCGTTCGCTCAGAAGTTCAGGGAAACGATAGGAGCATCGCCCATGGAGTACGTGACGCGCTGGCGCATGATGCTGGCGGGAGAGAGGTTGGAGAACTCCCAAGATCCCGTTTCCGTTATTTCATTATCCCTTGGATACGAATCCGAAAGCGCGTTCAGCACTGCGTTTAAGCGGGTCATGGGAGTTTCTCCGAGGCAGTATAGTCGTGGGGCAACGCCCGCTTCGTATAGCCACGCAGTTGGTCTCAATGGCGCTGGCGTCAACCCAGCATAGATCGCTGAAAGTGATGAAAATAGCGTCTAGGCTCTCTAGCACTCTTTCAAGAACGTGCAGTGACTGCAATGGTTTGCCCAACCTGTTAGTGCTTTTACCCCTATAACAAAACATATTTACCAGGATGTGAGGTATGCACACAATCCAGCTTTCTCGGCGGCAGGCAACACGCTTGCGCCACCCTCTAAATGGAGAAAGCATCATGGTAGTGTTCAGCTTACATGCCGTAATAAGAATGGACAGGACTGGATTAGGGACCCGCTCTGCTTTTTTGGCATGCGCCGCTTCGCTGCTTGGCTCGTTGGTCTGCATCCCTGCATATTCGAGCGACGTCGACCAAATCCCGCCCACCGAAGGAAGAACGTACGTGGTTCCTTACGAAGCTGCCGAGGCTCGCTTCACGCCGCTTTACGCTGATAATCCAAACAGCCCTCAGATCTCGGTGCTGTGGGGGAATCCTCAGACTGGCCCATCGGCAGCGCTGTTTCGGTTCCCTCTGAATTATGGCGGTCGCTTCCACAGTCATAGCGCGGCTTACCACCTGTCGCTTATGGAGGGGACTATGAAGCACTGGGATGAAGGTCAGCTTGAAGCGGACGTGCCGATTCAGACAGCGGGCGCCTATTAGTATCAGCCTGGAGGCCAGTTGCACTCTGACAATTGCTTGTCAGAGTTCTGTGTCGCCTTCGTGGTCTTCGATGGTGCGATCGACTCAGCCTACGCCGATTAGCACCTTTAAAAGGGTCGGCCGACAGGTTATCCGGAGTGGCTCAGCCGATCCATTTTTTCCAAGTCGGAGCGCTCCGCCGGGTTGTAGGTCATCAGTTTTAGATCCGGCCGCCCGTCAATCGCAAAGGATGAAAACTCGAAGGTAATTTCTCCTACCACTGCGTGGAAAATTGTCTTCGATCCTTCCCCAGCGGTATGAACATCGTTTGCTCTCCACATGCGCTTGAAATCCGTACTCTTGCTGGATATTTCCGCCACGAGTCCAGCAGATCGCGGGTTCTCCCCCATACGTGCGGTTTCTGCGCGAAAGGTTGCCACTAGAAACCGTGCCACTGTTTCCCAGTCGTTTTGGGCAGCGCGTGTCGCTGGATCAAGGAACATGAGCCTCAATATGTTTCGTTGATCGGGAGGTAGTGCCGGGTAATCCGTGAGCGCTAGTTGAGCTGCTCGGTTCCAGCCAACAATGTCCCATGTCGACGTTGCGACGGTCGCTGGGATCATAGGCATAGCGTCGAGAAATCGTTGTAGTCGTTCCGAGATACCTTCTTGAACAGAGGAGTGGGCTTTCGGCGGGTGACCGATGCCGACCAAGAATAGATGCTCGCGCTCGGCTTCGGTCAGCATCAGCGCCTTAGCAAGGCTTTCGAGTACGCGCACTGATGGTGCGCCCCCACGTCCCTGTTCGAGCCACGTATACCATGTTGTGCTGATATGGGCTCGCTGAGCGACTTCTTCACGCCGAAGGCTAGGTGTCCTCCGGTGCCCTCCGAAACCAAGTGCTAGCGCGTCAAGTCGTTGCCGCCGATCCTTTAAGAAAGCACCAAGGTTATTGGAATCGCAGGAGGGAGCTAGCGTGTTAGTCATTATCCCCCTATAAAGCCGCTTATTTATCTGGATAAAGATTGATCGATATTCTCTCCCATGACAAGCATTCACTGGGAGGAAGGGGAAGCGTTATGAAGATGTTTTTGACTGATGCGACAGGCTTTTTAGGCATAGCCGTTACGAGAGAGCTACTTGCTAGTGGCCATCAAGTTCTAGGGTTGGCCCGCTCCGGCTAAAGTGTAGATAAGCTCAGGCAGCTAGGCGCTGAAGCACTTCTGTTGGTGGTATTTATTCACTAGGTCATGCGAAATATAGGTATTTATCTCAACAGTTAAAAACAACAGAATAAATATCTCTTCAGAACCCGTCAGGAGCATCCTTATGAAGCTAGGAATTATAACTGGCACTTTATTACTTGCGGCCGCTGTAGCTACTCAGGCTAGCGAGCCTTTACTGCCTCCTTCCGAACCCAATCAGGTTGCCGGAACGTGGGGCATGGTGTCAGCTACATTGGAAAACGATGGGACTACCGAGCATCCTTATGGTGAGAATCCACAGGGCATGCTGGTTTTCACTGCTGGCATGCACTTCGTCGAGGTATTAACCAATGGGGACACCGAACGTTTTGAGTCAAATACACGTGGCGGTGGCACTGATGAAGAGAATAGCCGTGCCATGGCTTCAAGTATTGGTTTCTTCGGTAGTTATACCATTGATGAGCAGGGGCGCTTCACCGGTAATTACGTAGAAGGTTCTACGTTCCCTAACTGGGCGGGCAGTGAGAGAAGCTCGCGGGAGCTTCAACTGAGAGTGGAAGGCGATCGGATGTACGAAACGTTCACTCGCCCTGATGGAGGGCGAGTCAGTGCAGAATTTGTGCGCGTTCGATAGTGCATAAAAAGCCCCGGCAAAGTTCAAGTGCCGCATCGTTGGTGTTCCAACAACGGATATGTTGCACAAGGGGGTTACGTATTCTGGCCTAAAAGCGCAATCGTCAGCTAGTTGAGAGGCTTTAAGGTGAGAGGTGGGGCTATCTCTGCCCTTTGGATGCCGGTAATTGGATTGTGATGCCAAATCCACGACCTTCAAGACCGACGCCACATCTTAACTGTCCGCCATGCGAAGCGACCACGCGCTCGACCAGCGAAAGGCCCATGCCAATACCCTGAGTGCGATGCCCGTTCTCGGCGCGGTAGAATCGCTCGAATACGCGCTCGTAATCGCCATCGGTAATGCCAGGGCCATTATCAGCAACGCCTAGGGTCGCCATTCGAGCATGTCCTTCATCTTCGACCCAAGTTTCCAGCCGTACACGCGTGCCCGGGCCTCCATGACGTAAGGCATTGTCGAGCAGGTTGCGAACCAGTATGCCGAGGTCATCAATGTCGCCATGTACTGGCGCGTGACCTCCTTCGACTTCGATTGATTGGTCACTGCGTAATGCAACCAACTCGAACTCGTCGGCCACCATCCCCGCAATCATTGCCAGATCCACATCTTGCGCGCGCGCGGTGGAACCGCCGGATTCCACCCGCGCGGTATCAAGCAGTTGTTGCGCCAGTCGCGAGGTGCGTTCTATACCAGCGATGAGATGCTCGAGCGCTTCGCCCGCTTCTTCTTGGTCGCTGGCGTGCTGTAGCACCTGCGCCTGGGTCAGCAGCGCTGCCAACGGCGTGCGTAGCTCATGGGCGGCCTCACCGATGAACTCGCGTTCATGCTGAAGCGCCTGCGCCAATCGCGCCATCAACTGGTTGAACGAACGCACCAGCGGCGTGAATTCGTTTGGTAATCCATGTTCGGGCAACGGTGCCAGATCGAGAGGGGCACGCGTAGCGAGCGACTCGCTGACGCGCAGCACTGGTCTCAGCGACCAGTGGATCACCAACCATATCGCGACACCGATACCGAACAGGAGCAACAGTGCTGTGAGTAGGGTCGGGCCGAGCCAACGCATCAATTCCGCCCGGATGGCCGATGTCGGCACGCCGACCTGCACCTGCACCCGTTGGTCAGCGTCGCTGACTGCGAATACGCGCCAGGGCACTCCAGCAACGGTTGCATCGGCAAAGCCATCAACAAAGTCCGGCGCCATCGGGTGCGCGGGTGCCGGACGCGAAGACATCAATCGTCGCCCAGTGCCATGCTCCCAGGCTTGGAAGCCTAGCGCTCCGAACTTGCCTTCCGCGGGCACCGTCTCGCCGCTGAGCAGAAATTGCTGCTGTTGGCCTGCGGTGGCGATGTCCGCAGGCAACGACTGCAGTATCTGCTCGGCAATATTGCGCAGCATGCCATCTATCTCGCCACCCTGGCGCTCCAGTACGTTTACGTACTGAATGGCGAACCCGATAGCCCAAGTAGAGAGCAGCACTGTGGCCAGCGCAACCAGCAACCGTGTGCGTAGCGCGCGCATTAGTGTTCATCCCCGAGGCGATAGCCGAATCCAAGCTCCGTTACCACTACGCCATCGCCGAGCTTGCGGCGCAGTTGGTGCACGAAGACCGCAACGGTGTTGCTGCCGATCTCCGTATCGTCGCCGTAGAGCCGATCTTGCAATTGATCACGACTGAGAACACGACCACGCGACTCGAACAGTGCCAGCAGTAGACGGAACTCGTGCGCACTAAGGCTAATACGCTGACCTTCACGGGTCACAACCCGCGCAGCGGGATCGATCTCGACATCACGCCACCGCAACACGGGGGTGACTGCGCCACGGCTGCGGCGCAATACCGCACGAAGCCGCGCCAGCATTTCGTCGCGCTGAAACGGCTTGACGATGTAGTCGTCAGCACCAACGTCAAGCCCGCGGACGCGGTCGCTCAACTGATCGCGTGCGGTAATGATCAGCACCGGCGTCGGGTCGTAGCGGCTGCGCATCGAGGACAGCACCTCCAATCCAGAGCCGCCCGGCAGCCCCAGATCAAGTAGGACCGCGACGAATGCGTGGTCGACCAGCGCTGTGTGTGCGGATGCAACGTCTTTGCAATGCACAACGCGCCAGCCTTCCTGACCAAGGGCGGATGACAGCGCACGACCCAGCATGTGGTCGTCTTCAACAAGGAGAATCGCATCCATAGCGGGCAGCTCGAGTAATAAGGGGAGGGCAGCGATATTCCTACAGCGACATTAATAACGGATTAAGGCATGTACTTAAAGGCTGTTAGGTGGCCGGCGATTGCTGGACACGGTCGCTTACAGTGGTAACAACTTTGCCCTAATCGTCTGAAACGCAAATTAATCTCGCCAGTAAAAACTGTTCAATATGTTACTGCCTATGAGAGGAGTTAGGTACTCAATTGATCTTACTTCTTCTTAACGTAAGGTGCGGATCATGACTAGCTGGAAAGCTTCTGATACTCCCTCTCAACGTTGCCGTACTTGTTCATTTACTTAACGATGCAGGAAGAACAAGTTAGCCTACCCGGCCAGTTAGTCGACTGCCACCTCCCGAATATTGTCTAGGAGTTCGACAAAATAGGGATTCCAGGTCAGGCGAGCATGATATTTTTCCTCTTCGTTTTGCCCCCATGCACCGAACCAAAGATCTTCAGGGTTAGCGGGGCGGGGTATATCGTCCTGACCATTCTCAAACATGATGTAGCTTCCTGCTTCACCGTAATAGGCGTTTTCAGGTGCAAATAGCACGCTCATATGAGAGAAGGTGCTAATGCGTCGGTCGGGTAGGCTACTGCTAAGGGTGGTAACACGTGGATCGTTCAGGTTGGGCGGGCTTTCACCGTACCAAACGAAGTGTGATTTGGGATTGGGAAAGCGGTTTTGAAAAGCAGTGAGCGTCGTATTGGGGTCAAGGACACTATCATGTTGACTCATCGTCATCAGGACAGGTTTGTTAAATTGTGCGCTTTTGAGATTTTTTTGCACGGTGCTGACCGAACGATAATAGAGAGAGGCCCCGCGACTAGGAAGCGACTGGTAAGTAGCGATATTGTCTTCGTCATCGATATTAAGCCAGTCCCAAAAATAGGAAATGGCCGGGGTGAGAAACAGAGAGTTGGTATCGGGATAAAACCCAGGGGAAAACAGCAGTAGCCCATCGATATTGTCATCTGTATACGCATGAGAGGTGACCAGATTACCGCCAGTTGAGAAACCGCCAAGCCAAAGTTCATCGACTTCGGCTGCTAGCAGGTTGGCGTGATGGGCAATGATTTCTCCCCAATCCTTATTATCAGCTAGCATCAAATCGGCAGGACGTGTGCCGTGGCCAGGCAGAAGGATAGAGCGAACCAGCCAGCCGTCATTCGCCATGGCGGTGGCGATATCGATGAAATACCACGGGCTGGCACCCAGTCCGTGCACTAAAAGGATACCGCGCTTCGCCGGTTCATCAGGGCGAATTTCGAACGGTGTATTGAGCTCTATTTCAAGTTCCCGATCTTCACCGATGAAGGCGCGGTTATCGGCAATCCATGCACGGGTTTCGCGCACATATTGTTCAAAACTCTCTTGCTCATAGGGAGGTAGACTTTCTGAAGGTCGAAAACGTGGGGAATCCGGCGGTAAAGCACAGGAGTTCAGCAAGAGAAGTAAAAGTAGGATGTTAAGGCGGCGAAACATGAACCACTCCATTTTTAGGAGCTTGCTTCTGACAGAGGGTTACCGCGTCCTATCCTTAGAAGGGGCGGGTAAACGGGCTGTGCGCTGGCAAACGAGTAAAAATATGATTAATGGGTTAAAGCTACCTAACTATTCAAGACAAACCCCGGCAGCACAGCTTCGGCTTCGATAGCGACTAACCATTCCGGTTCGGCAAGGCCGTACACAATTAACCAAGTGGCAGCAGGCGGCGCGATAGGGAAGCGATGCTTCAGCGCCTCCATCACCACTTGTTGATCGTAGCGAGCGTATTCGGCTAAGTAGATTCTCAACATCACCACTCGTGAGAGATCGCCGTCGAGGCCTTTTAGCAACCGCTCGACATTGTCCAGGGCCGCTTCAGTCTGCTCGGCCAGTTCGGGACCCGCCAAATCTCCTTGGATATCGACCCCCACCTGACTGGACATTAGCAACCGGGTGCCACCCTGCACTATAACTGCCTGACTATGGCCTTCGGTCAAAGTATCGGGAAGGTTAGATGGGTTGAGGGGTTTGCGCCTTAAAATATGCATGACAACCTCCTTCGTAAGTTCATCGGTGTGCTTGCAAGGATTACCGATTGAGCAATTGCGCTTATGCTAGACGGGCCTATGTATCAATATCGGCCTTCTCTAACCCTAAGCATGATCTAGCCATATTAAGTGGCGGGACAGTTTTGGCGTGATAACGAACAGCGCTACGTTGAGTATTTCGAAGACAGACCCCTGAAATTGCGCTGCTACGCTATCGTCAAAATCTGGAATTTTCATAGTCGATGCTCCCTTCTTAATACGCAATGAGAGCACTTTACTATGGCTGAGCTTTAATAGTGTGTCGTACTTGTATCAGTTTGTCTCAGCGCTAAAACAACACATTTACTTGAATATTTAATGGCAAATAGAAATTGTTTAATGTTATTTAGCTTAGCTGTCACATTTGGCGACAAAACGTCGAAGAACTTGGCATATCGTGGGCATATCTACCCCTTAATATTCCCCTGTTCGCTGCAGAGCTGAAACCCTTAAACGGTTCTGGACGGATACAAGGTAGTTATTAATACCAAGCAGGAGTGGCGATCTTAATTCTCGAAGATCACTTTAATTATTTGGGTTAGCTAAAAATTTATTGATGCTTAAGCCACGGTTTAGGCATGAGGAGTGAATCATGAAAATGTTAAACGCAGCGTTAGTTATTACATTAATGCTTGTCTCTCATGCAGCACTTGCGGAGCGTGGGACGGCTAAAGATAACAGCGTTCCTTATGTCGACGTGATAACGATGCATCAAGACCACGAGACCCGGAAATTTTCACCGTCTGAACTGACCGACAGAAACCCTTAAAAGGTTCTGACAGCTTGTGATATCTGATAAAGCTGCCAAGCAGGTCTAGATCAAGTAGCACAGCGACGAATGGGTGCTCAACCAGCGCGGTTCGTGCAGATATCACATCTTTGCAATGGACGACGCACCTCCTCTTCTGGCCGAGAGCGCACGATCAAGAATGTGGTCGTCTTCAACAAGCAGGATCGCATCCATAGCGGGCAGCTCGAGTAATAAGGGGAGGGAAGCGATATTCCTACATCGACATTAATAACGGATTAAGGCCTGTGCTTAAAGGCTGTTAGGTGGCTGGCGATCGCTGGATACGGTCGCTTACAGCGGCAACAACTTTGCTCTAATCGTCTTAAACGCAAATTAATCTCACCGGTAAATACTGCGACATCAGCCGCTTCGACTGAGTATTAAAGACGCCTTTGTGGTGTGCTTCAACCCAGGACGCTATCCAATGAGCAGAACCAAGACTTCGGTGGCACAACGTCCACGTCTATTGAAAACCCTCTTCAATCTCCGCCTTGAGGAGGTTGGGCCTGTGCTAATTGCAGCACTGTTCTTCTTTTGTATATTGACCGCATTGATGCTGTTGCGCCCTGTTCGTGATGCGCTAGGTATGGAACGCGGTATCGAGAGTGTCCGTTGGCTGTTTATCGGTACCGCATTGGTGACGCTGGCAGTGAATCCACTGTTCGGCTGGCTGGTCAGTCGCTTGAAGCGACTACAGTTCATCGGGGCGACCTACACATTCTTCGTGCTGAGTTTGGTGGCCTTTTGGGCATTGCTGGTGTTCGCGCCCGCCGCCGTGGGTCAGCGCAGTGGACAGGTATTTTTTGTTTGGTTCAGTGTGTTCAACCTGTTCGTCACGATGGTGTTCTGGGCGTTGCTGGCTGACCGGTTCACCAGTGAGCAGGGCAAACGTTTCTTCGCCCTTATCTCGGTCGGTGGAACCCTCGGCGCGATTTTTGGCCCGTGGCTTACGTCGCAACTGGCCCTGCCATTGGGTACGCCCAGCCTGCTGCTTGTCGCCGGTGGTTTCTTGCTGCTAGCTCTCTCTTTGGCTTGGCTGCTGGTGCGCGTGGTGCCGGATCAGGCCAGCTCCATGGAAACTTCTGCCGTAGCCGGATTCGCGAGCGAATACGAACGTATCGGTGGTGGCGCCTGGGCAGGTCTACGTGCCGTTTTCCGATCACGCTATCTGACCGGTATTGCCGGGTACATCCTGCTAATGACTGTGCTCGCAACATTCATCTACTTCACCCGCCTACAGATGGTCGCAGCGGTATCAGACAACATGGACGCGCGCGCGGAAATACTAGGCCAGATCGACATGTGGACGCAGGTAGCGGTGCTGGTTCTACAGCTTACTCTGACCGGTAAGATTATCCAGCGTTACGGCTTGGGCGTGGCGCTAGCGATCCTACCGATAGCAACCGCGCTTGGCTTCATCGGATTGGCGATATACGGGTCGTTCGTGATGTTAATCCTGTTAGAGGCCACTACTCGTGCGCTTCAACGCGGCGTCACCCGTCCAGCACGGGAGGCGTTATTTACCGTGGTCGGCCGTGAGGACAAGTACAAGGCCAAGGCCTTCGTAGATACCTTCATCTACCGTGCTGGCGATGTTGTCGGTGCCCAAACTGAGGGCGCGCTTGGGCGATTAGGGCTGGCTATAGGTGGGCTGGTCAGTGTGGTTGTTCCTTTGGCGTTGGTTTGGGCCGTGTTGGGTCTCTGGTTGGGCCGCGCACAGGCCGGTCAAGTAGCACTCACCGGGCCTAAAGACGAATTCGGTGGCCTTAAACAACTGGTAGAAAAGAGCGTGAGCTCTTCAGTGCAATAGATGCGATGAGGTGTCGCCCAAACTCCAATAAAACCGTGGCTATGAGGGTCACAGAATGAATATGTTAGCTCGAATACTATTGCAACTCGCTTCTAGCGTACTTCCTATCGCCGCGTTCGGTCAGGAGGTCTTGGCACCCTCCGTCAGGTGGTCCGTCGGCGTCGGTGCTGCAGCTATCGACAGCCCTTATGCAGGCGAAGGATTACGTGTCCGACCATTGCCGCTGATCAGCTACGAGGGAGAGCGCATGTTCCTCCGGGGTACCTCCGGCGGTGTGCATTTATACCAGTCCCGTCAATTAACGTTCGATGCGATTCTAGCTGCGCGGCTTTATGGGTTCGATATCGACGATCTGGGACGTTCGGAGCTTCTGGTCAATGGCGTGGATCCTGACCTCTTGAGTGATCGCGATGACGGCATAGATGCCGGTTTTCGCACGACCTTGGGCTCGTCGTGGGGTGCGGTATCGCTTGAGGCTGTTCACGACGTTTCAGATGCCAGTGAAGGCTATGAAATCTCGCTCGACTATCGCAATACGTGGCAATTCGGCCGAGCTGCGCTCACAGCCAATGCGGGGGCAAGCTGGATGTCCTCCGATTTCGCGGGCTACTACTTCGGGGTACTGGATGAAGAAGTGGCGCGCGGGGTCGCAGAGTACTTGCCGGGTTCTGCTGTTGTTCCGCGTATTGGCCTGACGATGGCGCATTCCGTTGGATCATCGCAGTGGCAACTCCTCGGGTCGGTCGAGTACCAGTTCCTGCCGAGCGAACTTAGAGACAGCCCGCTGCTGGAGCCTGATCAAAATGGCGTAGGACGCCTCGTTCTGGGGTTGAGCAGGCGTTTCTGATCTATCGATATATAGCAAACCAAAAATGAGGAAAGAAAAATGTTTAACGTATTACGAATCCGTGTCGCCGCCCTTGGTGTGCTGTTGATGTGTCTATTTTTTGCGGGTGCCACGCTGGCGCAGAACCCACCCAAACCGGATTGGAGTCTGGCCGATATGCCCTCCCAGGAAGGACGCATTTTTCTGGTCACTGGCGGAACCAGCGGCATGGGGTATGAAGACGCAAAAGCCCTTGCAACTGAGGGGGCCCAGGTGGTGATCGCTGCGCGCAATCCCGAGCGGGGACAGGAGGCGATTGATCAGATCAAGCGGGAGGTGCCTGATGCTCAGGTGACCTTTGAACCCTTTGACTTAGCCGATCTGTCCTCGGTTCGTGCCCTGGGCCAACGCCTCAACACTTCACTCCCTCGATTGGATGGTCTGATCAACAACGCCGCCATCATGGCTCCTCCAGAGCGCAGTACGTCCGCAGAGGGCTTTGAGATGCAATTCGCCATCAACTATGTCGGGCACTTCGTCCTGACTGCAGAGCTATTACCGCTGTTACGCAACAGTGATGCGCCTCGCGTCATTACGCTGTCGAGTATCGCTGCCCTCCGCGGCAGCATCAATTTTGACGATCTTCATTCCGCTCAGGCCTACGAACCAATGACGGCCTATGCGCAGTCCAAACTGGCGGGCCTGATGTTTGCATTCGAACTGCAGCGGCGCAGCGCTGCGGCAGGCTGGGGCATCCAGAGCATGGCCGCCCACCCCGGTGTTGCGGTAACCGAACTGGTTGCTCGCGGCCCCGGATTGGATAGTGAGCAGGGGCGCCAGTGGTCTGCCAACCGCGAACACCTCCAGACGGCAGCCCAAGGTGCAGTGCCGACACTATATGCTGCCACTGTGCCTGACGCACAAGGTGGCGCCTACTACGGGCCGACTGGAGAACGGGAGGTTAGTGGCCCGCTTGGCCTGGCGACCGTCCCCTCTGTGACCAATGATATTGCGATCGCTGCTCGCCTGTGGGCGGTCACCGAAGAGATCGCCGGCACACATTATCCATCAAGTGCCCCTTAACCAATCCTGACTAAGCTGATCTGCCGTTCATCCAGCTTGTTAACCATGGTTTAGCGGTGACCTTTTGAAGCAAGCGACATGGCTGGGTCGAATTTATTGATTACCAGTAAAGGCTTCCCTGTCGCCGTATGCAGTATCCCAGTGCATACGGCGGCCTCAGCCAATATAAGCAGGAGAGTCAGTATGAAACGCATTTTTTTTAGAAACAGAGCCATCGAACTGGCCGGAATTATCCATTTTCCTAACGGGTTCGACGAAACCAAAACCTATGCTGCACTCGTTCTAGCCACGCCAGGTAGTAGTGTAAAGGAGCAGGTCGGCGCGATTTACGCAATGAAGATGGCGGAGCAAGGATTCGTGACCCTTACTTTCGATCCGTCATATCAGGGAGAAAGTGGCGGGGTGCCGCGAAATCTCGAAGACCCATCCGTTCGGGTCGAGGACATCCGTTGCGCCGTTGATTATCTGATGACACTGCCTTTCATAGACGAGTTACGCGTTGGGCTGCTGGGAATTTGCGCCGGTGGTGGATACGCGGTCAAAGCGGCGCTTACCGACCGGCGCTTCAACGCCATTGGAACGGTCGTGGCTAATGATATAGGTCGAGCATTCCGTGAGATGCAGACAAGGGAAGACCTCCTCAAAATGCTGGAAGAAATAGGCAGGCAGCGTACAGACGAAGCACGCGGAGCCGAACCGAGGTTTGATCCTTGGATTCCTGACAGCATAAAAGTAGCAGAAGCCGTTGGCATCACGGATCCGGAAGTACTAGAAGCTGTCACGTTCTATCGGGAGTCGCGCTATCGCCACCCCAACTCTAGTAATCGCTTGCTCTTCACCAGCTATATCCACCTGCTCGGCTTTGATGCCTTTAACTTGGTACCTGAACTGCTGACGCAGCCTCTTCAAGTGATCGTTGGGGGGCGCCGCGGTAACACTGGTCAATACAAAAATGGTAAAGCGCTGTTCAATAGTTCACCTGCCGCTGAGAAAGACTTCTTCGTTGTAGAAGGGGCCAGCCACTACGACTTGTACCACAAGCCCGATTACGTCAATCAAGCCATTGAACGTCTCACTCTGTTCTATTCGAAACATTTAAGTCCTAGTCCGTCATATCTGGCGCTTCTGGAAGCCCAGGCTCGGACACAACCTTCGTGCCGAGCGTCTTAAACGCAAATTAATCTCGCCAGTAAATACTGCTGCATACAGAAATGCCTATGAGCTGATTTATTCACTCAACTGATCTTTCTTCTTAACGCGAGGTACGCCCCATGACCAACTGGACAGATTCCGACATCCCCTCTCAATGTGGCCGTAC
This sequence comes from Halomonas sp. ATBC28, assembly GCF_005937175.1. Classification (NCBI taxonomy): domain Bacteria; kingdom Pseudomonadati; phylum Pseudomonadota; class Gammaproteobacteria; order Oceanospirillales; family Halomonadaceae; genus Halomonas; species Halomonas sp. ATBC28. Next base: position 39,761 of record NZ_VCQL01000003.1, read on the forward strand.
CGCGGTCGTCACTGGCACAGGTGGGCTTGGACTAGAAACCGCATTGGCGCTGGCTCGCGCTGGCGCGAGCGTCATCCTTGCAGGCCGAAACCCATCAAAAGGGGCGGCGGCCATTGATCGGATTCGCCATGATGTTGTTAACGCGAATGTGTGGTTTGAGGAACTAGATCTCGCTAATCTCGATTCAATTGCAGCATTTGGTAAGCATCTGCACTCCTCATTTGACAGCATCGATCTCCTTATCAACAACGCAGGGGTTATGGCGCCCCCAGATCGGAAAATGACGGCCGATCATTTCGAACTACAGTTTGGTACGAACTATCTTGGCCACTTTGCTTTGACGGCCCAGCTATTGCCGCTTCTGTGTAATGGTAATCATCCGCGTATCGTCACTCTATCAAGCGTTGCCGCTCGTAGCGGTGCGATCGACTTCGACGATTTGCAGTCCGGGCGCAGCTATAAACCAATGGTTGCCTATGGCCAGTCAAAACTGGCCTGCTTGATGTTTTCTCTCGAATTGCAACGTCGCAGCGATGTCGCAGGATGGGGCATCCAGAGTATTGCGGCGCATCCAGGCGTTTCACGCACCGACTTGTTGCCCAATGGCGCTGGAGCACAAAGTGTCGTGGGGATCATCCGTCGTTACCTTTGGTTCCTGTTTCAGCCAGCAGCGCAGGGGGCGTTGCCAACACTTTTCGCCGCTACGTCACCGCAGGCGCAAGGTGGTGCCTATTACGGACCCGATAGGTTTGGTGAAACCCGAGGCTATCCTTCCGCGGCCAAACTTCCTCCACAAGCACTGGATCTAGAAGTTGCAATCAGGTTATGGGAGGAGTCGGAACGATTGACGGGAGCACTGTTTTCCCTTGAGGAAATTCAGAATTCCAGCGTCGCTGATAAACGAAATATAAGCCTCCATTGATTCGCTGGCCGCTAGCGAGTCTTTAGTCTGCCGCCTTTTTTCGTATCTCTCTCAAATCTACTACTACAGCCTTCTATCAAAGTAGCGTAGTGCGGAACCAGACAACTTATGAACGATATCCCAATACATCGACCAATAGCTCCAGATCGATCCGCTGAGTTCAGCGGCACACCGATCTCTACAGTGATTGTAAAAAAACAGGTAAACATGTGGCGGCGAAAAGTGAGCGCCATGCTTTTATTAGCGGGGTTGGCCGTACCGTACTCGGCGGTGAGCGCGCAGTTAATAGAGTCAGAGCCCACCTATTCAGTGACTGATTTCGACTGGGTGGATCAAGATCGTTCGCGCCCGGTACCCGCACGACTGTACTGGCCTACGGCGGCTACGCCTGAAATGTCGGTGCCGTTGGTCGTGTTTTCACACGGCATCGGTGGTTCGCGGGAAGGTTACAGCTATCTCGGAAAACACTGGTCGGCCCAGGGCGTTGCCAGCCTACATGTACAGCACGTAGGCAGTGATGAGGAATTGTGGCGAGGCAATCCATTTCGGATGGTCGATCGCCTGCAGGCTGCAGCGCGGGAAACGGAGGCCATCGAACGTGCCGCCGATGTACGCTTTGCGCTTGACCAAATGCTCTCGGATGAAATGGGCAGCCGCGGTGTTGCAGTTAACCGTCAGCGCCTCGTTATTGCAGGCCACTCATACGGCGCGAATACCACACTACTCACGATTGGCGCGCAAGTTGTGAGAGAAGGCCAAACGATTGACTACTTGGATTCACGCTTTTCCGCGGCAGTCTTGATCTCCGCTCCGCCGTTCTATGGGGAGTCCGACGTGGCAACGGTGCTTAACAATGTGTCGATCCCTACCATTCACGTCACTGCGACCGATGATGTGATCCAGATCCCAGGCTATCACTCGGGCATAGAGGATCGGATCGATATCTTCGATGCGATCACCAGCCCGAACAAGTTTCTGGCCGTTTTTCGGGGCGGTTCCCACAGCATATTCACTGATCGCACCCTTACCGGCGGTCGTGCGCTCAACGCCAAAGTTAAAGTCGCCACCGCCGATTTGGCCTTAGCTTTCTTTGACTTAGTCTTTGAGGGCGACGGTGAAGCGCTTGCGGAATGGCAAATCACTTGGCAGTCGATCTTGGCGAGGGCTCCAGAACCGATGTCGCATGATTCTGCACAAGGTGACAGCCACGACAGCCACTGGACTAGCGACGAGCTACTCATAGCCAGCATGAACTTCATGTAAGTGCCCACAAGGGGGTAGGCGATTTAAGGTCTATCAGCCGATTACCTATGCAAAACGGGTAAAACCGAGGAGAAAGAGCATGGTTGAGTTTGTGGTTAATGGAGCGTCGGTAAGCGTCGAGACAGATTCCAGCAAGCCCCTTCTTTGGGTACTTCGTGAGGATCTGGAATTGCTCGGGCCGAAATACGGATGCGGTATTGCTCAATGCGGGGCTTGCCGTGTCCTCATTGATGGAGTGTCGAGCTTTTCCTGTATAACGCCGGTTGGCTCTGTGGCAGGCGCATCGGTAGTCACTGTCGAGGGTCTTGCGGATGCGGAAGGTCGTTTATCGATCATTCAGCAAGCCTGGCTGGATGAGCAGGTGCCGCAATGTGGTTATTGTCAACCAGGTTTCATTATTGCTGTCACAGCGCTGCTGGAATCGACGCCGCGACCAACAGATACCGACATTGATGAAACGATCACCAATATTTGTCGCTGCGGCACTTATCCGCGTATTCGCCGTGCCATTCATCGTGCCGCCGCCATGCTAGCCGAGCGCTGAGGAGACAGCCATGCCTCGTTTACTTTCCCGACGTGCCTTTCTGCTCACCGGTGCGGCCCTTGGTGGCACCGCCCTTGTTGCCGCTGTAGGTGGCGTCGGATACCTAGCGTCGGTCGATGTGGATGGCCTCGATGGATATGTCGATGGTGATCGTGCTGTGCTCAATGCGTTCCTTACTATCCATGAAGATGGCCGCGTAGTGGTTAACGTACCACGTACCGAGATGGGGCAGGGCATCCATACCGGTCTCGCCATGGTGGTGGCCGAGGAACTTGATATTCCCTTCGATGACCGTATCAGCGTTGAGTTTCCGGTCGAACCTCTGCCTGCCTATGCTAGCTGGTTCAACGTCTTGCAACAGCGTCCCGAGGAAGCCAGCGGGCCTGTGGTCTGGGTCGGACGGCGGGTGCTCGGGCTTCTTGGCTTTATCGCGACCGGCGCCTCGGCATCAACGATGGCACTGTGGTATCCGATGCGTGTGGCAGGTGCCGCTGCCCGACAGATGCTGCTTGCCGCTGGTGCCGCGCGTCTTGGCGTCCCGGTAAATCAGCTGACAACCGCCGATGGTTTTGTTCGGCACGAGGCCTCGGGCCAAAGTTTGTCCTATGGCGAGCTGGCTCGAGAGGCATCTGTTTTGCCGCCGCCCAATGATCCTCCGCTGAAACCGGCATCTGATTGGCGGCTGATTGGCCGGTCGCAGCCCCGTGTGGATCTTCCCGCCAAGATCCGAGGGGAGCCGGTCTTTGGAATGGATGTGGTTCAGCCTGGCCTGCTGTATGCCTCTATCCGCCATGCGCCGGTTTTTGGAGCGCAGGTGGCTCGGGTCGTGAACGAGGCTGAGGTGCGTACCGTTGCCGGCGTTAGAGATGTCGCGATCATTGATGGGCGTCAGGTGGCCGTCGTGGCTGAATCCTGGTGGCGTGCTGAACAGGCAGCCCAGCGTCTCGATATTGAGTGGGCGCAAACCGACGGGGATGGCATTAACAGCGCCGAGATGTCCGTAAGGCTGCAAGCTGCGCTTGGCAGCGATGCGCCGTACGAAAATATCAATGACGGTGATGTGGAGGCCAGCATAGCTAACAGCTCCATGTCTGTAATCGAGAAAACCTATGAGGTTCCCTTTCTGACGCATGCCTGCATGGAGCCGATGAATGCGACCGTGATCGTACGTGAAGATGGGACGGCCGAGGCCTGGGTTCCTTCCCAGTCTCCCCTGGGGGTGCGTACCGGTGTGCAGCGAGGAACGGAATGGGGAAGCGTAGAGCCTACCTCAATCACATGCAACATCACCATGAATGGTGGTGCTTTTGGTCGACGCGGTGATCTAGACGTTGCGGCCCAGGCAGCCTTCCTGGCCACTCGGCACCGAGGCCGGCCGGTCAAGCTGATTTGGTCGCGTGAGGAGGACGTCGGCCGCGGCCTCTACCGCAGCCATGCTGCCGCACGCCTGCGTGCTGTCCTAGGGCCCGACGGTCTGCCCAGCGCTTATGACGCACTGGTTGCGGCTCAATCGGTCATTGAATCTGTCGCTGGCCGCAACTTGCCGTTCAACCCCGGACCCAACGGCGATCGTCTGACCGTCGAAGGGGTGGACAAGCTGCACTATGCCATTCCCAACCGACGCATTCGCAGCCAGCATGTGGCCAGCCACGTGCCGATCGGGCTCTGGCGCTCGAACGGCTTTTCTTTCAATACCTTCTTCACCGAGAGCTTCATCGACGAATGCGCACTGGCGGCGGGGAGAGACCCATTGGACTACCGCCGTGCCTTGCTTCGAAACAGTCCGCGACATTTGACCGTGCTCAATCGGGTGGCGGAGATGGCTGGATGGGGTTCAGCCATGGCCCCCGGCCGTGGCCGTGGCCGCGGCATCGCCATCGAAGAGTGCTATCGCAGCGTGGTCGCCCAGGTTGCTGAAGTCACTGTTGGGGAAGATGGTGTTGTCACCGTGGATCGCGTTTTCTGCGCTATCGATGTAGGAATGGTGATCAATCCTGATGCTGTGATCGCTCAGATGGAGGGTGGAATCGCCTTTGGCGTGACAGCCGCGCTGATGAGTAGCATTACGCTGGAAAGTGGCGCGGTCGTGGAATCGAATTTCCACGATTTCCCGATGCTGCGCCTCGCGAACGCACCCGAGATTGAAGTCACGATCATCGACAGCGGCCTGCCGCCTGGCGGGGCGGGTGAGCCCGGCATCGTGCCCATCGCAGGGGCCATCGCCAATGCCATTCAAGCCGCCACGGGCCGACGGATACGCTCACTGCCACTGACCACTACTGAAACCATAGCTGAACGCCGCACGCGAACCGTTCTACCTACCTCTGCGGTGTGAAGAGAGGGCTCATAGTAGCTTGTGACAGGAGAGTACAACCTATGAACTTCGATCCAGTTAGTACCGTTACCGCATGGCTTAGTGCCTATGGTTTGATCGCACTTTTCGCTATCACTTTTGTGGAGCGTTTCGTTCCGGTAATACCTTCTTATGGATTGCTACTTGCTGTTGGGATTGCAGCAGCGGAAGGAACTTGGTCGCTGTCAATTGCTTTCCTGGTGACCGTTACAGGCAATACCTTAGGGGCTACCGTCTTCTTTTACATTTTTAGAGGGCTTGGTGATTCACGCTCTATGCGGTTTCTCAACAGATTAGGGCGACTTTTCGGAATGCCTGCTTCTCGCATCACTCACTGGATTACATCTTTTCGGCGAAACCAGACCGTACTGGCCTTTGCGCTTCAACTCGTGCCTACCATCAGGCTATTCGCTCCTGCCTTTGCGGCTCTTCTACGCAGTCACTCAGGGAGTTTCCTGATGGCCTCGGCTGCTGGAATCGTGATTTGGAACGGCCTATTTATTAGCATCGGTTACTTCGCTTCCTATTGGTCAACTGCTGAAAATACAACGCTTCTAACCCTGGTAGCGCTCGGTTTTCTGTTGTGTTTAGAAATTGTCCTGTTTTGGCTTCTGCGACGGGTATCAAGTCGGCGGAATGTAATAAGAAGCACCGAATGCGCGCATGCAACCGACTTTCTTCCATCTATAACTCGCGTTCAGGAGCATCGGTTATGAAGCAGTGCACGACCACGAATACATCATTAAGTTTTTTCCTGGCATGGGCCAGAAATCCTCTACTTGTCGCTTCCGTTATACCGTCAGGAAGCGCGCTAGCTGGTCTTATCACTTCTGAAATCTCGCGCGAAACTGGGCCCGTGATAGAACTTGGGCCTGGAACCGGGGTATTTACGCGCGCATTGATTGAACGTGGTGTTAAACAAGAGGATCTGACGCTGATTGAATCCATGCCTGAGTTTGCGGTTGCACTCAGTATTCTCTATCCGCAGGCCCAGATATTGAGGATGGACGCCACTCGCCTTCGTATGGTCGACCTTTTCGAAGGGAGACCGGCTGGTGCGGTTATTAGTGGTCTTCCTTTACTTTCTATGTCACCGCGTAAAGTGATCGCGGTTCTGTCGGGGGCGTTTCGTAAAATGAGGCCAGAGGGTGTGCTCTATCAGTTCACTTATGGTGCTCGCTGCCCCGTTTCACAGCGGTTCCAGCATCATCTTGGGATTAAAGCGGAACTGCTAGGCCGCACGTTAGCCAATCTTCCCCCGGCGACGGTCTACCGTTTCCGTCGGGTCACTTCCACGCATTAGCTACCAGTGCTTGGGTCAGGTCATGCTGATATTGCCGCATGTCATTTTATTCGGTTTTGCTGACAGGAAAATTGGATTGACCCGTCGACGTCCGTGCCAAAAACGGAGGATACATAGCTGCTCGCCTGAACAATACCAGCACGTCTGGCAGTGATTCCATCAAGTATCCTGGACGATCGCAAAGATAAAACGGATTTCTGAGCATAGATAGTACTTCTCCGACGGCCTATCTTTTAGAGGCGCACGAAGCAACCTCCTCTCACTGCAGCCCTGATATGGATATAACGGCATGAAGACTACCAACGAATCCCCTCATTTTGCCGCTTTGCTGCTGTTCGCCACGGGCATATTAGCGGTTTTTTTTGCCCTGGCGACTGCTGTAAAGGCGCAGGAAACTGGCAGCGAGAGGCTCTTTCAACAACGATGTGGTTCCTGTCACAGCCTTCAGATTGGCCAGAACGGAATTGGCCCGCATCTCGCGGGTGTTATCGGCCGCGCTGCCGGCAGCATCGAAGGGGCCCGCTATTCGGATGCTATGCGTGATTCAGGCATCGTCTGGGACAATCGCTCGCTCGACACGTTTCTTGCAGCGCCGCATGAGGTGGTTCCAGGCACTCGGATGACCGTCACCGTCCCCGACGACACTCAGCGTGCGGCGATCATCGACTATCTCGAAAATCAGTAACCCTCCCAGGAGAAGCCGTCATGACAGCGTTTACAATCAATGGGCGTGTGGTGGATGTCGACGCCGCGCAAGACACGCCGCTTCTATGGGTGATCCGGGAGCATCTGCAGCTCACTGGCACCAAGTTCGGCTGCGGCATCGCGCAGTGCGGAGCCTGTACGGTTCATATCGATGGCGCGCCGACGCGCTCCTGCGTGACTTGGCTCGAGGACGTGGCTGGCCGTGAAGTAACAACGATTGAGGGGCTGTCGCCAGATGCGAGCCATCCGCTTCAAAAGGCCTGGATCGACGAACAGGTGCCGCAATGCGGCTATTGCCAGTCCGGACAGCTCATGCAAGCAGCTGCACTTCTTGAGAGCAACCCCAATCCCACGCGTGAGCAGATCATTGAACATATGGACGGTAATATCTGCCGCTGCGGAACCTATGTGCGGGTTATCAGCGCCATACAGCTCGCCGCACGGGAGGCCTGAGACATGACCAAGACAGTCAAGATTTTCAGTCACGCGATTTCTCGGCGCAGCTTCCTTATTTCGGTTGGAAGTCTCGGCGTTGCGGTTGCATTCGGCGGTCTAGTTCGTAATGCCTTTGGCGCAACAATGTCGTTGGTCGGTGAGGGCGATTACCTCCCGAATGCGTGGGTGACCATCGCGGGCGATGGAACCGTGACGATCATGTCGCCTGCCTCCGAGATGGGGCAGGGCATCATGACCACTCTGCCGCTTCTCATCGCGGAAGAAATGGATGCTGATTGGGAGATGGTTCGCATTGTTCAGGCTTCATCCGATGCGGATAAATACGGCAATCCTGGCTTCTATGGCATCCAGCTCACGGGCGGCAGCGAATCCACGCGCGGCTATTATGAGCTGCTACGGATTACCGGCGCGCAGACCCGTAAGGTTCTCCTGTCGAGCGCGGCCAACATGCTGGACGTGTCAGTGGGCGAGCTCACAACAGAGCCGGGTAGGGTCGTACATGCACGAACCGGCCGCTCACTCAGTTATGGCCAGATCGCCACAGATGGTTCGCTTCCCGATCCGCTGCCGCAGGTAACCGAGGCCGATCTGAAGCCGACCGATCAATGGCGCTATATCGGCAGGCGTGACATCCACCGCATCGACCTCCCTTCGAAGGTCGACGGGAGTGCAGTCTATGGCATTGATGTGCAGCTTCCCGACATGCTGTATGGCGCAGTATTGCGGGCGCCTGTCCAGGGTGAGCAACCCGAGAGAATTGACGACTCGGAAGCCAGGGCCCTGCCTGGCATCACGCATATTGTTCCGCTCTCCTACGGGGTCGGTATCATCGGCGAGACGGTCGAGGCGACGCGGCGGGCCAAAGATCTGCTTAATGTGACGTGGAGCACATCCTCACGGGTTCGCAACTACACAAGCGACCGCCTGCTGGAACATTATCGCGATGTGGGGCGCGATCTCTCGCAAACGGGCGTTGAGGCGTTCTCGGAGGGTGATGCAGATTCCGCGATCACGAATGCGGCAACGGTCATTGAAGTCGACTACATGAGCGATCTGGTTTGCCATGCAACCATGGAACCGATGAACGCCACGGCGCTGGTGACTGGTGACACTGTTGAAATCTGGGCGCCCACGCAGGGACCGACGGGCACGCAAGGCTTTGCTGCAGAGGTGGTCGGCACGACGCCGGATAAGGTCAAGGTGAACGTGACCCTGCTTGGTGGTGGTTTCGGCCGCAAAGCCGAGGCAGACTTCATCGTCGATGCCGTGTCGCTGGCCAAGGAGGTGGAAGGACGTCCGGTCAAGGTCATCTGGAGCCGCGAGGACGATGTCCGGCACGATAAATTCCGACCACTCGAAGCGCAGCACATTCAGGTTGGTCTCGACGTCAATGGAAATATCACTGGCTGGCGGCACCGTATTGTGGCCGATTCCATTTTTGCTCGTACGAATGCTGAACTGTTCGCAAGCGCGGGTGGGCATGACGACGTGGTGACCGAGGGCGCGCATTTCAACTACACGGTGCCAGGGCACCGGATCGAGTATATCCGTCAGGATAATGGCTTGGATATCGGCTTCTGGTTCGCCGTCGGGGTTGGCTACACCAGATTCAGTATCGAATGCGTTATCGATGAAATCGCAGCCGCTAGGGGAACTGATCCTCTGCAGCTCAGGCTCGAACTCCTGAAGGATCAGCCACGGGCGCGCAACGTCATCGAGACCGTTGGCCAGATGGCCGAATGGGATCGTGAGCGTGATGACCGGGCGTTAGGCCTCGCCTATTCCGATGCCTTTGGCTCTCATTGTGCGCAGATTGCGGAAGTGTCGCTCAACCGGGAAACCGGTGTGATTAGAGTGCATAAGGTCTGGTGTGCTGTAGATCCAGGGGTGGCGATCCAACCGCGCCACATTGAAGGCATGATGATCGCGGGCATCACAAACGGAACCGGCCACGCGCTATTTGAGCAGATCAACATCGTCAATGGCGAGGTGCAGGAAGGAAACTTTGATACCTATAGGGTGATTCGTATGTCAGAGGCGCCTGAAATCGAAGTGGCGGTGGTGCCGACAAGCGGGAGTCCGGTTGGCGGCATAGGCCAGGCTGGCCTGCCGCCGGTCGGGCCAGCAATCGCCAACGCCGTGGCGCGCCTCACTGGCGGCGTGCGGCTCCGGCACTACCCTTTCCTACCTGAACGGGTAAAGGCGGCACTCGGCGCCTGATCGCCTGAAGTGTTGTGCGATCACGATGTCCGACTCACCACGTGGCTTTGATATAACGCCCTGGTGATATGCCCATAACGCGCTTGAAAGCCGTATTAAACGCATGCTCGGATTCATAGCCGACTGACAGGGCTATTCGCGCTAGCGTGTCACGACCGTGAGTGAGCTGCTCCCCCGCAAGCATCATTCTCCAGCGCGTCAGGTAGGCGATGGGAGTCTCACCTGCCTTATGGCGAAAGCGCTCGGCAAATGTAGAGCGTGACATCCCTGCTTGTGTCGCTAGCTCCTGAACTGTCCAGGAGTGTGCAGGGTTCGCATGCATCGCTCTGAGTGCTTTACTGAGTTGAGGATCTTCAAGCGCGGCAAACCAACCAATGTCATTAGAAGATTGCTCCGATAGGTATAACCGTAACGCTTGTACTAACATCATGTGTGCCAGCTGTTGTGCCACCAAGGATGAACCGGGGCGGGCCTCTTGCAACTCTTCCATCATCAGTTCGATCGACCATCGTAGTCTGGCGCGATCAGCCGAGGTCTCGACTCGCATCAGGGGTGGTAACGTTTGCAGCAGTGCCTCTGCGTGACGTCCATTGACTTCAAAACGGCTGCCCACCAGAAATACGTCGCCACCACCGTTATAGGTGACGATTTCGCCGCTACGAGAGGGATCAAGTACTTCGCTGGCTCTTTTAGGCTCGGTGCTCAAGTCGCTGCCTATACGTACGGCTTTGCCACTGGGCAAGACAAAACAGTCACCAGCCTGGAGCAGCACTGGTGCTTCCATATCTTTCATTGACAGCCAGCAGGCGCCTTGCATGACGGCATAGCATTTGATTCGACCAGCTAGATCATCGAGTGTGAGCGCCCATGCACCGCCTGCATCGAAGCCAGCGGTGATATAGCTACGGGGCTTTAGCATTGAGAGTACTTCAGAAAGAGGATCCATATATTACCCGGACGAATGCGTAAACAAAGCGGACTTTAAAGTATAGATCGTTTGGTTGATTCTGCCTACATTGCCAATGCGGCAATTCTTCAGTGGGAAGAATCAATATTCAGGAATAAACATCATGAAAGCAGCTGTTGTGAATAAATTCGGTGCTCCACCATCGTTTGAGGATTTTCGCGAGCCAGTGGCCGGTGAGGGAGAGTCGGTGGTCAAGGTGAATGCCACTGCGCTAAGCCCTATTGTGAAAGGATTAGCGTCAGGCAAACACTATGCGAGTGGTGCAGAAGCCGGATTCATACCGGGTGTTGACGGCGTAGGAGTCGATGCTAGCGGACGGCGCGTCTACTTTCTTTTCCCCAAGGCACCGTTTGGTTCTATGGCAGAGCAGTCATTGGTTACCAATCACATGATGGTGCCAGTGCCAGATGAGTTGCCTGACATACACGCAGCATCCATAGCCACGGCTGGGCTAGCGTCCTGGATCGCGCTTACACGTCGAGCCAAATTGCGAAAAGGTGAAACGGTGATGGTGTTGGGTGCGACAGGCTCAGCTGGTGGAATGGCACTTGATACCGCTCGATATTGTGGCGCAGGTAAGATCATCGCCGTCGGCCGTGATGAGAAAAAACTTCAAAGCCTCAACGCTGATGTGAAGATCGCCCTCAATGACGGCAGCGAGGCAGCATTGCGTGAGCAGTTTAACGAGCGGGTCGATATTGTGCTCGACTTCCTATGGGGTGAGCCCGCTGTACATGTTTTAAGGGCCGCCACTCTAAATCGTGGCTCGGGTGCCGGTGAACCACGTCTCCGCTATGTGCAACTCGGCACCGTGGCGGGAGATGAGATCCCCATTCGCGGCGATATGCTGCGTAGTTCAGGGTTGGAGCTGATCGGAAGCGGCATCGGCAGTGTGGCTGTCAATGAACTCATCCAAGGTGCTGGCGAGTTGCTTGCCGCTGCACCGGCAGCTGGTTTCCATGCCCCGCATAAATGCTTACCGCTTAGTGCTGTGGCAGAGGCCTGGGGCGGAGATCCAAGCGTTCGTTATATTCTCACTCCTGATTCGTAATACAAACAGTGTCTTTTTGATAAAAGGGCGAAGGCTCTTGATATGATGCCATCGGGATCTTGTAGATCCCGATGGTTTTTAAAGCACTAAACGCAAGAAAGTGTAGGCTCTCTTAGTCTCTATTCAAGAACTCCATCACAGCTTTGTTCAGTGCTTCGGGACACTCTTCAGGCAACCAGTGGCCACCACCATGGAGAACGATGCCTGTCACGTCGCTGGAGTAATGACGCATCATATCAATCTGATACTGTCCCATACCGCCATGATCTCCACCGCCGATGGCAAGTGCAGGAATAGTGACCTTTGTCCTGGCCAATTCGTTATTATCTTTTACGCCTTGATTGAGTACCCGGTAGTACTCGAAAGCGGCATTAAGGCTGTGTGGTTTGGCATACGAACTGGCATACAGGACAAGAAGCTCCGGTGTGAATACCTCCTTATTGGCGGCATGAACTTTGATGAAGTGTTCGAAGAAGATGCGCTCCTTGCCTGAGACCAACTTCTCTGCCAACTGCTGCTCTGCGGCAAAGAAACTGAAATGCCATACCAATGATTCACCTTCGGGGGTAAAAGCGGGGAACGAGTAAATACTGACGCCAGGGATCGGTGCCTCCATGTAGATAACACGACGAATAGCATTCTGATGCTGCACCAGCATCGGGTAGGTATTCCAGATGCCGATATCATGGGCGACCAGATCAAACGTCTGATTGCCACTGAATTGTTTGGCAAGCTTATAGAGCAGCACTGCAATATCGGTGGCTCTATAGGAGGGGGGAACAGCCGACTGGCCCAGACCTGGCAAGTCTGGTGCAACGACGGTGAAGCTTTTTGCCAGCGCGGGCATCAGTTGGTGCCACTCATACCACGTTTGTCCAAAACCATGCACCAGATAAACCAGTGGGCCCGATCCGTCTTTGACGTAATGAAGTTTAACGCCGTCGATGGTCTGATACCCACTAGTGAATCCATCGGGGATCGGGAATTCATCAGCGGGGCAAGTAGATGAAGCATTAGAAAACGTATTGCTATGATGTTGGGACACGGATTGATCCTCAATTAATTGATTGGTGGAAAGATAGGCAGAGATCCAGATGGTTACTGCTAGATTGGTAAAAGAGGTTTAGCGATAGGCTTAGTGACTAATTGAAGGGCTCTCTGCGGTGCGTCGTCCTGGTCGGAAACCATGTATCTTTGCCGACCAAGTGATAGCGAGTCCTACTAGGAGCAACAAGGTAAGAGCTAATGGAAATGAGCTAGCTCCCCATGTTTGCAACAGAAAGCCTCCCAATAACCCACCGCCAGCTATAGCGCTGTTCCAGGCCACTACATTCATGGAAAGTGCTACATCAGAGCCGCTACCGGCAGTATCAGCGAGCGCCGTTTGTAGTAGCGTTGCCGCGCCACCAAAGGTAATGCCCCATACTGCGACGCCCAGGTAAACAACAGGGGGATTCAGCGTGCCCAAACCGAATACCAACGTCGTTAGAGCAAATGCTGCCAAGCTTGCCAGTACGGTTGCGCGCAGAAAGCTATCCACCAGCTTCCCGGTGATCCAGATCCCGGCGAGGGCCGCCGCGCCAAATGCTAGTAAAACAAGGTCAATGCGATCGGTAAGTCCTGCCGGAGCTACAAAGGGCGCAATGTAGGTATAGAGAATGTTGTGAGCGAGCATCCACGCGATAACAACCGCCAGTACCGGTCTCACGCCAGGAGTCGTAAACACTTTCAGCAATGGCATACGTTCGTGAGTGGGCTGACCGGGGTAGTCAGGAACTTTGGCGAGTACCCATGCAATCAAGATGAGTGCCAAGGCTGACATTATCCAGAACGCCGCTCGCCAGCCAATCACTGAACCCATAAAGGTTCCAAGAGGGACTCCCAGGGAGAGTGCGATGGGGGTTCCTACCATTGCCACTGCCAAAGCGCGTCCTTGCTGATGAGGCGCCACCATTCGTCTTGCGTAACCAGCAAGCAGGCTCCACGCAAGTCCCGCGGCAACCCCGGCGAAAAAGCGAGCGGCTAGCGTTAACCAGATGTTAGTGGAAAGCGCTGTCGCTGAATTGAAAATGAGAAAACCAACAACGGTTGTTAATAACACGTTACGGCGCCGCCACCCGCGGGTTGCAATCGTGAGTGGGATAGCAGCTAACAAAGATCCCAGCGCATAGGCCGTTACCATTTGACCCGCGAGTGCTGGACTAATGCCAAAGCTCTGGCTGATTTGAGGCAACAAACCCGCTGGCATCGTTTCTGTGACAATGCAAATAAAGCCCGTCATGGCCAAGGCCAGCAGCCCCGCTAATGGTAGGCGGTCAGGTTCAGTTAATTCTGTCTGTGCGGATAAGTAGCTCACAACGAAAATCCTTTAGAAGGTTAAGTAATCTCCGGGCTGTGTTCAGTGCTGTGACATCCCGATTTTTAACTATATATGTATCGATCGGTATAAAACTAGGCGGAACGGAAGTCCCTTGTCAAGTATTTATATACCGAATAGTATATTAGTTGAGTGGGAGAATTTATGGAGTTCAATATGGCAACGATGGGGCGGCCTCGAACCTTTGATCGTGATAAGGCAGTGGAGGAGGCGATGCACATCTTTTGGCAGAATGGCTACGAATCTACGTCGTTAAGCCAATTAAAGGCGGGTATCGGCAACGGTATCTCTGCCCCCAGTTTCTATGCCGCTTTTGGTTCCAAGGAAGCGTTGTTTCAGGAGTGTACACAACGTTATTTGTCCACCTATGCGCTAGTGACGGAATCCTTGTGGGAGGAGGAGCTTGCTCCCCGCGACGCCATCGAAATTACCCTGCGGCGCTCAGCTAAGATGCAGTGTGAACGCGGGCATCCTAAAGGCTGCATGGTAGGGTTGAGCGTCATTAGCACGCCTTCGGATGAAAATGCCGCTGTGATCGCTCCCTTAACGCGTTCGCGTGCAAGAACCCGCGCGGGTATCGTGGCTTGCGTGAAACGTGGTATCGAGAGCAGCGAGCTGCGGGCTGACACCAATGAGCGTGCCTTATCCATGGTGTTTGACTCATTTTTATTGGGGCTTTCCACGCTATCTCGAGACGGTGTTCGTCACTCGGATCTAGATGCTGCTATCACCCAAGTGATGCTAGTTTGGGATGCATCGAGAGCCAAGGGGTAGAGCTGTCGCGTTAGATGAGAGCTTCACTTCGCACTGATAGGCTTCCACGATCTCGGCGAGTGTCGACACGGTTAGCATGGATGCATCACGCATTGATGGGATCAGCCCAACGATATCGCAGAGGTCATCGTCTTCCTCGTGTCGCCGGAGGCGGGCTGGATCAACGGTCAAGTCATACGTGCGAATGGTGGCATCGCTTAAGCAAGTTCAGACACTAAATACCTCAATAACCCGTTCACGGAACCAGCGCTGTGCAGGGTGAGTATCGTTGCGGCGATGCCAGGATAGTGTGAAAGGAACCGGGTCGAGTTCGATCGGCGGGTTTCCCACATAGAGACGCTCCGCTTGGCCGGAAGCTTCCACCACCCCTTCGAGAATCGTCGCGATCATATCCGATGAGGCGACAAGAGCCGGAGCGGCGTAGAGCTGCGGAAGGGTCAAAGCGAGTTGCCGCTTCAGCCCTTGTTTTGCTAAGGCTGTATCCACGACGCCGAAATGGTCGTTCTCGGGAGAGACAAGAAGATGCGTCAGGGACAGGAATGTTTCGAGGTTCAGACCCTGACGAATGGCCGGATGATCTTTACGCAGGATGCAGACAAAGCGCTCTTCAAACAGGGGAACACTAAGAATGCGGCCGGTCGATGTGGGCGGGACGCCGATGGTCATTTCTACTTCCCCGGCATCAAGCATTGAGATGGCATCATCCCGACTGGTGAAATTCCGTACAGCTAGCGTTATGCCCGGAGCTACCTCGCACAGCTTCGCCACCAGCCGCGGCAAAAACCTGAACGCCGGGTGGTCGGACAGGCCGATAGAAAGAGCGACGGTGGATGAAGAAGGATCGAACTCTTGTGTGAAATCCAGAGTGCGCTGGATTTCCGCCAGCGCATGGCCAATCGGTTCGGCCAATTCGAGTGCCCGTGGGGTCGGCTGTAGACCGTTGGTTCCGCGTACGAACAACTCATCCCGGAGCAGAGCACGAAGCCTTGAGAGCGCAGCGCTCATTGCGGGCTGGGTGCGTCCGATCCGTATTCCTGCTCGCGTGACGCTTCGCTCCACCATTAAGGCATCGAAAGCGACGAGCAGGTTGAGATCTATGCCGTGTAGATTCATGAGATGGATGTTAATGCATATCAAAAATCGATTTCAAGTATGTTCTTTGCAGCCCTAAGCTATGAAAACCCTCACAACGAGAACCTTCACAGCGAGCCCCCCATGATTGATTCAACCACTCAGCACAAGGCCAAAGTAGAGAGCCTACCCGCTGAAGAACTCAAGGCTATCGAAACATTCTATCGCGCCTTTGAAGGAAAGCCGGAACTGCTCGACGATGCTGTCGCGGCCGATTGGCAGGATATACCGCTCGCTCCTGGACAAATAGCAGGCCGAGACGGAATGAAACCGCTCATTGCCGATTTCGGAGCTGCGTTTCCAGATGCAAAGGTTACTATCCACGAGATCATCAGTGCTCCTGGCCGGGCCGCCGTGCGAGCCGTGATCTCAGGCACACATGAAGGCGAGTGGTTTGGCATTGCACCGACCGGCAAGACCTGCCAGCTCGCGATTCACGAATTCCACCATATTGCTAACGGCAGATTGACCCACACCTGGCACCTGGAAGACTGGTTTGGATGGCTCAACCAGGTCGGCGCCTGGCCAGCGACTCAGCAGGAGAGCACACGATGAAAGCCATCCGTATCACCGGCTATGAGACCGAACCGAACCTTGATGACGTCTCCCAACCAGTGCCAGCTAGCGGCCAAGTATTGGTTCGGGTTCGGGCCGCCAGCCTCAATCCGCTCGACGTCAAGCTGCAACGCGGCTACATGGAACAGTTCTTTCCCCTGACCTTTCCCTACACGCTAGGCACCGATCTCGCCGGTGTCATCGAGCAGTTGGGGGCGGATGTCGAAGGGTGGGCTCTCGGCGATCAGGTGGTCGCCAGGACCGAACCGACCGCCGGA
Source organism: Halomonas sp. ATBC28 (assembly GCF_005937175.1). Classification (NCBI taxonomy): domain Bacteria; kingdom Pseudomonadati; phylum Pseudomonadota; class Gammaproteobacteria; order Oceanospirillales; family Halomonadaceae; genus Halomonas; species Halomonas sp. ATBC28. Next base: position 56,660 of record NZ_VCQL01000003.1, read on the forward strand.
GGTGCTTTTGCAGAATACGCACTGGTGCCGAAGGAGCTCCTTGCGAAGGCACCTAGTACCCTACCGCTCAAGGAAGCGGCCGGCATTCCGACAGCCGCCGGAACGGCTTGGCAGGCCTTGTTCGAGTCCGCCGAGCTTACTGAGGGTCAGAAGGTGTTGATCCATGCCGGCGCGGGTGGCGTCGGCAGCTTTGCCATTCAGTTCGCTAATTGCGTTGGGGCAAGGGGCATCGCAACGGCCTCGGGTAGCGGTTTAGACATCGTCCGCCTACTCGGCGCCGATATGGGTATCGATTATCGTTGCGAGGATTTCGTCCAGAAGGTATCCGACATTGACGTAGTACTCGATACAATGGGTGGCGAAACCCAGCAACGCTCTTTCGAGGTGCTGCGGTCGGGAGGGCATTTGTTGTCTACCGTCATGCCGCCTGATGAAACGTTGGTCGCGGCTCATAACGTCACTGCCGGTTTCATATTCCATGCATCCGACGGTCAGCGGCTGGCGCGAGTATCGAAGGCGATCGACCAATACGGCTTGCAGGTTCTTGTGGATCGAACAGTGCCGTTTACAGAATTCATTCAAGCATTCCAACATCAGGCCTCGGGGCATGCACGGGGCAAAATCATCATCACATTTGATTGAGCGTGACTGCAGCCGCCAGCTTAGAGCTTGAAGATTGCGGTATTTATCGGTTCAGTCCTGTTAAGTCCTCGCTGAGAGCCCGCAGTGTGTGGCGCGCCGATGCATCATATACCTGCGATATCGCGCGTGACTCGCGCTGACCGTCGAAATATCGGCCAGTTATCGTCGCGCGATCCCGACCGGTTGTAAGGGCGATCACAGCGGCCGCCCCCGTACCAACTGCTGTGCTCGGCGTGATGCCGGCCTGCCGTACCATAGTCGTATCCATGTGAGTGCCGGGGTGGAGCGAATTGGCGATAATCTCTCTTGCATCCAGCCTCTCTGCCAGGTCGATCGTGTACATGATCTGTGCGACCTTGCTTTGCCCGTAGGCGCGATAACCCTGGTAACCGTGCTTGAGCATCACATCGTCGAAGTCAATGGCGCTCTGGCCTGCTGAAGCGACGGTCACAATGCGCGAAGGATCCTCGCCACCGCCCGCTTTGAGCAAGGGCAACAAGCGTTCCGTCAGTAAGAAGGTCGCGAGGTAGTTGATCGCGAAATGTCGCTCGTAGCCATCCGTGCTTTCTCGGCGTGGCCCATCGGGCTTCGAGATTCCGGCATTATTGACGAGAGCGTCAAGATGAGAGCATTCCGCGTGAACCGCATCAGCGAGTCTATGCACGTCGCCAAGAGAGGCGAAGTCCACCTCGAAGAACCGGGCGGTTCCTCCGGCCTGTTCGACGGCATGGACAACGGCCGCTCCGCGTCGCGTATCACGTCCGTGCACCAGAATATGCATGCCGGGTCGTGCAAGTTCTTCGACGACCCGACGGCCAAGTCCATCGGTTGAGCCCGTCACGAGGATTGTCTTGTGTGCGCTCATGGTGTTTCCTCCTGTGCTTCAGATTGTTGTCAGCAACATCTTCTCTTATAGGGGGGCGGTATTACCCGTGTTGCTTCCACTCAAGCTTCGCTGGCAATGCGATTGAGATTGTTGACCGATTCTTCCGGCAAAACTAACTGTGCGGCAGCCAAATTTTCCTGTAGATGTACCAGGGATGATGTTCCAGGGATTAACAGGATGTTTGGGGATCGCTGTAACAGCCAGGCAAGAGCAACCTGCAACGGCGATACCTGCAACGTTTCTGCCTCTTGTTGCAGAATTGTAGACTGCAGCGGTGTAAAGCCTCCTAAGGGGAAGAAAGGGACATAGGCAATTCCATCCTGTGCAAGCTGCTCGATGAGAGTATCGTCATGTCTGTGGGCAAGGTTGTAATGGTTCTGCACACAGACGATAGGCGCAATGGCGCGGGCCTCTTCGATTTGCTTTTCGGTGACATTGCTGACACCCAAATGGCGAATAAGCCCTTCTTGCTGTAGTTCTGCAAGTACTGAAAAGGGTTCAGAGATGGAACCTTCAGCCGGACCGTGCGCAGAAAACATTGCCCGCAAGTTCACCACCTCTATCTGCTCCAAGCCTAGATTAATCAGATTGTCGTGGACTGCCTGCGTAAGCTCAGCCTTAGAGAAGGCCGGAAGCCAGTCACCTTTGTCGTCACGCCGGGCGCCGATTTTTGTGACAAGCGTTAACTCCTTGGGATAGGGATGCAAGGCCTCCCGAATGATTCGGTTGGTGATGTGGGGGCCATAGAAGTCGGACGTATCAATATGATCCACACCGTATTCCACGGCTGCTCTAAGTAGGGCAATGGCGCTCTCTTTGTCCTTCGGTGGGCCAAATACGCCGGGGCCGGCCAGTTGCATTGCGCCATATCCCATGCGCTTGATCTGCCGATCACCTAATTTAAAGGTGCCTACCTGTTCGATGTCGTTCATGAAAGTCTCCTGTTTTTGATTTCCGCCACAAGGGCATAAACACGGCACTGCCTTCAGCTTTCTCCTTGCTCACCACGCACAATGGCCGCCCGCTCCTGGGGATTACGCCGCCGCAGGGATGTCTGGGCGATCGCAGGCGGGACATAGGCCGCTCCTTCCAGCGGCGCCACATCAACGCCCGGCGGGACTATTTCGTCGATCCGGTCGAGGATTTCATCGCTTAACTGCACCTCCGCGCCGGCGAGCAGATCGTCGAGTTGCTTGGGCGTGCGGGGGCCGATGAGAGCGGATGTAATCGCCGGATGCGTCACGACGAAGGCCAGTGCCATGTGGGTCAACGACAGGCCCGCATTTTCGGCCAGCGGGATGAGCTGCTCGACAGCGTCGAGGCTGGCTTCGTCGGACATCGCCTTGGGGAAATATTTCGCGCGCAGCGAGTCCGGTTGCTCTCCACCCTTGCGGTATTTGCCTGTGAGCATACCCTTAGCCAGCGGGCTCCACGCCATCGCTCCCATGCCATAACGCTGGCAGGAGGGCAGCACTTCCCGCTCGATTGAACGGTTGAGAATAGAGTAGGGTGGTTGTTCTGTGCGGAAACGGGCCAGCCCGCGTCGCTCGGCGACCCATTGCGCCTCCACGATGGCGGAAGCAGGAACGGTCGAGGCACCGATGGCGCGCACCTTGCCCTCGCGCATCAAATCGGTGAGAACCGACAGGGTTTCCTCGATATCGGTATCCGGCGCCAGCCGATGAATCTGATAAAGGTCGATGTGGTCGGTCTGCAGGCGGCGCAGCGAGTCTTCGACCGCGCGGGTCAGCCAACGCCGCGACCCACCCCGGCGGTTAGGGTCGTCCCCCATCGGGAGAGAAGCCTTGGTGGCAAGGACGACATCGTCTCGCCGCCCCTTCAGTGCCTTGCCAACGATCTCTTCAGATTCGCCCTGGCTGTAGGCATCGGCGGTATCAATGAAGTTGATGCCGAAATCCAGTGCCTTGTGGATCATGCCGACGCATTCATCGTGATCAGCATTGGCGATTTTCCCGAACATCATCGTGCCCAGGCAGTAGGGGCTGACCTGGATGCCGGTACGGCCAAGTTGACGATATTGCATGGTGCTCTCCTCGTATGATGGCAACGGTGCAGGTGAATCATGTTCACAACAGTCGCGGGAGAGATCCCCGCTGCAGAGCGCTTCTGGCATCTGCCATGAGTCGAGTATGGCAAGCCGAAACAGGATGCACTACAATAAATCGTCCGTATTTAGTTTGCAGGTGTCCTGTGTTGCTCGATCCGCTTGCCCAGGTAGTCACGCTCCTTCAACCCGCTACCCCGTTTTCGAAACGGGGTAGCGGCGCCGGTCGTTGGAGAGTGCTCCGCACAGAGGTCGGGCGCCCTTTCTATTGCGCCATTCTTGAGGGAGCATGCCGTCTCAAAGCCGACGGGCACGACGAGATCGCCCTCGAAGAGGGGGATTTCGTGCTCCTCCCCTCCGCGTATAACTTCTCAATGTCGAGCCACTCGCCCACGACCCCCGAAGACATCGTTCATACCTCCATCGTGTTACCCGATGGCGAACACAGGGTCGGCAACCCAGACGACTCTCCCGATGTCCGCTTTCTGGTGGGTTACTGTGTCTTTCGCTCCCCGGATGCGGCTCTGCTCTCGTCGCTGCTCCCCAAGCTTGTACATGTTCGGGGAGTGGATCGGCTGGCCACTCTCATGCAACTCGTCGGCGATGAAGCGCGTGCGCAACGGCCGGCGCGGGATGTGGTTCTGGAACGCCTGCTGGAAGTCCTGCTCATCGAGGCCCTTCGCTCTGTCGGTACGACGGACACCTCGCCCGGGCTACTGCGCGGTCTTACCGACGAGCGGATTGCGATCGCGATCCGCCGGATACATGAGAGTCCCGAGCGCCCCTGGACGGTTGCACAGCTTGCAAATGAAGCGACACTCTCCCGCTCCGCATTTTACGAGCGGTTTGGTCGCGCGGTGGGCATGGCGCCAATGGAGTACCTGCTCGCCTGGCGTATGGCCTTGGCCAAGGATTTGCTGCGCAGAGAAAAAGCCAGTATCGCTGACGTCGCCGAACGGGTTGGCTACAGCTCCGCCAGCACCTTTAGTGTCGCCTTTAGCCGTCATGTCGGGCTTCCGCCTGCCCGTTATGCCCGGGGTGCTTCGTTTGGGGTGCTACAGGCCGAAGCCGATAGCTCACCGGAGACCGGATCCATTGCTTGAGCTGAAACTCTTAGGCATGCAATCGCGCGGTCGGCTGAGCTTTCACCGTTAGGATCCCAATCCACCATCGACTCGAGTTGCTTCGACTAAATGATCCAATTCAGCTAGTGCTAGCGAAGATGGCAGGTGGCAGATGGGTTACCCCTCCAACGGACATGACCGCGGAGCGCTCAGACGTTTGTGCAGGACGAAGATTGAAATAGGTGTGTATCTGGAACGTTCGGCATATCGGTGAGCAGCGCAAGGGCGGTCGAACTGAAGGGAGATCGCACCTTGCGTTGATAGGCTTCTACGATCTCGGCGAGCACGGACACGGCAAGCGATGAAGCGTCGCGCATGGAAGGTATCAATCCGACGGGCCCGCGGATGCAGTGAGTCTGTCTCTCGGTAAAACCGATTGACTGAAGCCTCTCACAGCGCCGCGCATGGGTAGCTTTGCTGCCAATGGCGCCGATATAGAAGGCGGCGCCTTTAAGCGCCTGGGCGAGTAGAGCCTCCTCCCAGTCCACGTCATGGAAGGCGAGCAGAAATGCCGTCCATGGATCATCGTCCAGCTTGGGAAGCGCCGAAGGAACCGTCAGCGTCGTAACGCGCTCGATTCCTAACCGTTGGGCATCCTGGGCTTCGGCAGTGTCGCGGAGTTGCAGCTCGGTGTGGATGCCGCTTGCCGTCGCCAGCCGGGCAAGCGCCAGACTATCGGCGCCGCGCCCGGCGATGCGCAGGCGGAGCTTGGGCATGTACTGAAAAGACAGAGCACCTGGGGTGGGAAGATGTCCCAATCCGAGCGAGCCCGAGTCAGAAAGCGTGATCGATACCGGCTGGCGCGAGGCGAGCTGATCATGGCAGGCACGCAGAACACTGGCCTGGGTGTTGGGAAGTACGCAAACATCAATGGCACCACCGCAGGGTAGCGGCAAATCGATGAACGGTGAGCCCTTGCCGTACCTCAGGCGTTTGACCCGCCCCGTGCTAAGCGCTTGCCGCGCATGATTGGCCACATCCGCGTCGATGCACCCGCCTGAAATGTAGCCGCAACGGTCACCCGTGGCGGACACGGCCATCAGGGCGCCCGGCATGCGCACGGCGCCCCCTTCCGTCGCAGTCACGATAACCAGTGCCACCTTGCCTTCCCTGCGCCAGTCGAGCCACTGTCCAAGGATATCCTGTGCGTGTTCCAGATACATGTTAGGCCTCGTTGGTCTATGCTCTGCTGTGCTAACCCTGAACATGATCGGAAAGCGGCAGGTGGCGGATTCGTTGCTGCGTAGCGGCAAATAGCGCGTTGGCCAGCGCCGGGGCGAGCGGGGGAATGCCCGGCTCACCCACGCCGCCTAGCGGCGAGCCGATATCGACGATGCTCACCGTCACGGCTGGTGCCTCCCCGATGCGGAGCAACGGATAGTCGTGAAAGTTCGACTGCTCGGCGTGGCCGTCACGAATCGTCACTTTCTGCCTCATGGCGGCTCCGAGCGCATCGATGACGGCGCCCTGTATTTGCGCTTCCACCTGGCCCGGATTGATCGCGCGCCCGCAGTCGATAGCGGCATAAACACGTTCAACCTGGATACCTTCATCGTCAGCTCGAGCCTCGACTACCTGGGCAACGTAGGAGCCGTAGCTTTCTACCACGGCCAAGCCGCGCGAGATTCCCTCTGCCGCAGGCTCTTGCCAGTGTGATATCTCGGCGACCCGGTCAAGGACGGCGAGCATCCTTGCCTGATCGGTGCAGTGGCTTCTGCGAAACTCCAACGGATCGCGGTCCGCTGCCGCAGCGCATTCGTCCATAAAGCTTTCGAAGAAGAAGCCGTTGAAGGAGTGGGCGATCGAACGCCAGGGGCAAAGCGGGATCGGCAGGTCGACCACGGCATGATCCACGACAAAATTGGGGATGACGTAGCGCATGTCCGACAGGCCGCCGAGCGAGAAGGGATCGAAGTTGGCGAGATTGCCCGTCGACTGCGCCCGCTGCTCCGGATCAATGCCGTATTCGCGGCCCATTTGCGGCCCGGAGACGCGAATGCGCATGCCGGTGATCTGGCCGGCCTCGTTCAGAACCGCCCGGAAGCGACACATCATCGTCTGGCGATACTGGCCCTGCTGAACGTCATCCTCGCGCGCCCATAGCACCTTGACCGGCCGACCATCGACGGCGCGGCTGGCGAGCGCTGCCTGAAGGGCGATCTCGCCGTGGGTCTTGCGCCCGAAGCCACCACCCAAATAGGTGGTATTGATAAAAAACCGGTCAGCCGGTATCTGCATCGCATTCTCGAGCGTCATGCGTACGACGTCCTGGCCCTGTGTGCCGATCCATAGTTCTGTTCGTTCCTCGGTGGACTCGGCCGTGCAGTTGATCGGTTCCATGCTGGCATGAGTCAGAAGCGGCACCGAGTATTCGGCCTCGACGACCTGGCCGTCGTCCGATAGGGTTGCCTCAGCCTCGCCCCGCAGCGTGGTGACGGGGGCATCGGTTCGATCCAGTCCCTCGCGAAGCATTGCATTTATCTCATCGGTGGAAAGCGTGTCCGCCGGTGTTCGTGTGAAGGTGATATCCAGGGTGTCGGCTGCTTGTTTGGCCTGCCACCAGGAGTCGGCAACCACCACCATGCCGCGCGGCACGCTAACCACGGCGACAACGCCCGGCATCCCGGAGACGCTGCTCTCATCGAATGTCTCGACATCGGCGGAAAAGACCGGGGCGAGTCTGACGGCGCCATACAGCATGCCTTCGCGCTCGACGTCTATCCCGTATACGGCTTTGCCTGTCACCTTTGCCGGGGTATCGAGACGCGCTACCTTGCGCCCGGTCAGCGTGCGTTCGCTATCGGGTCGGAAGGTTGGATCCTCAGGCATCGGCAGCGCCATGGCGTCTTCCACCAGGTCACCGAAGGGAATCCTTCGGCCGCTGTCGGCGTGGACAATGAAGCCGTTCTCGGCGTGCAAGGCTGCCGCTGCTACGTCTAGACGCTCGGCCGCCGCCTGGGTCAGCATTTGCCGTGCCTGGGCGGCCGCGCGGCGCAGCGGGCCGTGCCAGAAACGGATGCCGAACGAACCCACAGAGCGCATCTGGCCGATGAACGGAATCCTGTAGTCGTCGGAGAGCTGATTCGGCATGCCGACAGTAATACTCGACCAGTCGGCGCCCAGCTCCTCGGCGAGAATCTGGGCCTGGCCCGTGTGGGTGCCCTGGCCCATTTCGCTCGTGGGTAGCAGGAAGGTCACCTGGCCGTTCGTGTCGATGCGGATATAAGCGTGCGAAAAGAGTGAATCCTCTTCCTCTCGTGCCCAGGCCGTGGGGAGACGAAGGGGAATGATGAGCGCGGCGCCTGCCACTAAGGTGCCGCCTAGAAAGGCGCGACGGCTAAAGGATAAATGATGTGTTTTCATTGTTGACCTGTCCTTTCCATAAGTCTTGAGGTGATACGGTGCCGGTTAGCTTTCGGCGACACGGTGTATGGCCGCCCGGATGCGCACATAGGTGCCGCAGCGGCAAAGATTGCCGCTCATTGCGTCATCGATCTGCGCATTGGTAGGGCGCGGATTGCGCGCCAGAAGCGCAGCGGCGCTCATGATCTGACCCGACTGGCAGTAACCGCATTGCGGGACGTCCAGTTCCACCCAGGCCTGCTGGACGGGGTGCGAGCCATCTTCGGACAACCCTTCGATCGTGGTGATGGATCTGCCTTCGGCGCCAGATAACGGGAAAACACAGGCACGCACCGGCTCTCCATCCACATGCAGCATGCACGCACCGCATTGCGCGATGCCGCAACCGAACTTGGTGCCGGTGAGTTTTAGTTGCTCCCGGATCACCCAGAGAAGCGGTGTACCCGGCTCGGCGGTAACGTCTACCGCGCGTCCGTTGATCGTAAATGCTGTCATGGGGGGGCTCCTTGGCCTCATTTCGGGTCGTAGCATGGCAGGGTTGTTGGCTCTTCTCGATTGCTTTAGAGGCAGCAGTTGGCTTCGGCCAAGGCTGCGTTATCTTTTTTAACAAGTTGATGGAGACAATACTTGCCAGCACCTGCGCAAACCTTGCCTTTTCCTGCAGGGGGCGAGGAAGGCCTTCGACATCATGCTAAGTTCAACCTGAATGCGGCAGGGAAACAGATAGATTCGCTCTATTTGGTCGATTCTGAAGTCACAAGTGGAACTGAAAGGATTTGCCCGCCCAGCTCGCCTCCTTTGGGAGACACTTTGCTACAATTTGGTATCGGTACGGCACACTTAAGCGACAAATTGATCGTATTGATTATGCTCTGCATCACGTCTCACCCGGAGCGCTCTCGACACTCTATGCTGCCTATGCCGCAACTAATCCAGAAGCGCACGGTGGGGTTCCTAGGATCCCGTCAATGATTAAAGTGAAGTCGGGGTTGGCGAAGGCGACGCGACTCTATGATGAACTGGCTAAGAAGGCTGGCCAGATATCGGCTGACGAGAGTTTCAGGTTCACGGCGCGGAGGTTAGGGCAATGCACGAGGCCACACATGTAGTCGTCGTTGACGATCATAATGATATACGGGATCTGGTGCGGGAGTATCTCGAGCATCAAGGTTACAAGGTCAGCGTAGCGGAAGGGGGGGCAACCCTACGACGAATCCTCGCGCGACAGACGGTCGACCTGATCATTCTCGATGTCATGATGCCCGGTGAGGACGGTATCTCGCTATGCCGGGAGGTTCGGGCATCCGGAGATGTTCCTATCATATTTCTGACTGCGATGGCCGAAGATACAGATCGTATCGTCGGTCTCGAGCTTGGCGCGGACGATTACCTGGTTAAGCCATTCAATCCGCGTGAGCTTCTTGCTCGAATTAGAGCCGTCCTCCGTCGTGCTACCAGTTCTACGCCGGTGGGTACAATTCTCAATCGTAGGATAGTGCGCATCGGACATTGGAAACTCGATTTAGGGCGCCAGGAGATCTTCGGTGACGATGGTGTTGGCATTCCTCTCAGTACAGCGGAATTTCGTCTTCTCAAGGTTTTCATTGAGCGACCTGGGTTAATACTCAGCCGAGAGCAGCTTCTTGATCTGACGGTTGGGAGGACAGCCGACATCTTTGACCGTAGCATTGATAACCAAGTTAGCCGTCTGCGAAAGAAGATTGAGGAGAATGCCAAGAATCCGTCGATCATCAAAACCCATTGGGGCGGTGGCTACAGCCTGTGTACTGAGGTCGTGTTCGAATGATTCGTCTTTGGCGTAAAAGCTTGGCTATACAAATCATCGGGCTGACGCTAGCGGCGTTAATCGTCTCCCAGGCGCTTACCTTCCTGATTTCCATGGATGAGTACACCAAAAAGTTCGATGCAGGGGTAAAAGCTGAATTTATCAGCCGAGCGTCATCAGTGACCCGCTTGGTGGAATCGCTATCGCCGCCATTGCGAGAGCAGGCTCTGCGTGCAAGTGAAGGCAGTTATTTAAGATACTGGTTGACCGACAGCGACCCTGCGGATCCTAATGCCTGGAGATTAGCGGCCCTCTCCCAGCTTTCCCGGCCTTTGGATAGCGCCGTCGATCCAAACGGAACATTAGGATGGGCTGGCTCTCCCCATCCGAAATTACCGAACGTCGACGAAGTGGCCACTGCAAACGCCGATGACCCATGGTGGACTCCAACTCCCTATTTGTGGATGCTGTCGCAGCCAACCAAGGTGCTCCAATTTTCAGGCAGTCTTGGGTATGGGTACAAGGCGCAACTGGGTGACGGGCGTTGGTTGAATGCGGCCTTTTACCAGCACGATAAAGGTAGTTTGTGGACATCCAAGCCTCTGATTTCGCTTGGGCTTACTGCTATCATGCTCGCTTTGATCAGCATTTTTATAGCAAGCCGTATCGCTCAACCACTACGAAATCTGGCCACAGCCGCTGAAGCTTTAGGGCGAGGGCAAAACCTGCCGCCATTGTTGGAAGAGGGGCCAGAAGAGATCAGGCGCACAGCTCAATCCTTCAATAAGATGCAAAGCCGTCTACATCGTTTCGTAGAGGATCGGACGAAGATGCTTGCAGCGATTGGCCATGATTTACGGACGCCGCTGACCTCGCTGCGGCTGAGAGCCGAATTCGTCAACGACGAAGATATCCAGTGCAAAATGATAGTGACGATTGACGAGCTGCAGTCGATGACGGAAGCCGCGATTTCGTTTGCGCGTGGAGAGTCGATTAAAGAGGAAACGCGCACCATTGATCTGGAAGCGCTTGTGGGGAGTATTTGTGACGACCACGCTGATCTGGGACATCCGGTCACCCATGTCGAGAGCGTTAAGATGAAGTACCGTTGTCGACCAGATAGCCTTCGCCGCGCGTTAAGAAATCTGGTCGAGAACGCGGTGCGTTATGGGGGGGAGGCAAAAGTGTCTCTTCGGGAGACTCCTTCCACGGTTGATATCGTCGTTGAAGACCGTGGGCCGGGGATTCCGGACGACATGAAAGAGAAGGTTTTCGCGCCTTTTGTCCGGCTTGAAACGTCGCGAAACAGACAGACCGGAGGCATCGGTCTCGGCCTCTCGATAGTGCGCGCAGTCGCGCGGCAGCACGGGGGAGATATCTCGTTTTTCAATGGCGAAGCCGGTATGCAAGCCATCATCTCGCTTCCTAGAGAAGGCAGTGTAGATGCAGCGCCAGTGAGAAAAGAGCGCATCTGGCGACTTAAAAGAACTTCACGACCCGTGCAAAGCGCTCACTCACCTAAATAGCCTGTTTCTTGTCCTGACACTCCAGTAACCCATGCCCAATGTTGCGAGGCAAACTCATCACATTGTTTATTGTGATTTAGCGTTAGTGGCACAGTTTGCTACAAAATAACCAAAACTACGGCATATCATGGACACAACCATCACCTACCATCCTCGTTGTCGCCGCAGAGCTTAGTTAGCTCGGCACAGTAATCTCTAGCATAGAGCGAGGACAATATGCCGACACTACCAATGCACCGCTTGAGCAAATTGGCTCCGTACTTTCTCAGCGTTCTGCGAATCTTTGCCGCTGGGTCTTTCCTGACACATGGGACGATGAAGCTTTTCAGCTGGCCCGCCCCTTTCGAGTATCCCCTTAACCCTATGCTTTATACCGCTGGCATCCTGGAGGTAGTGGGCGGGTTGTTGCTATTAATGGGTCTGTTCTCGCGACCAACGGCTTTCTTACTTTCTGGTTTAATGGCATTTGCCTACTTTATCGCGCACAGCTCGAACAGTTTTTTTCCTGTTCTCAACCACGGTGAAGCGGCCATGCTTTATTGCTTCATCTTTCTCTATATTAGTGCCGCAGGCCCAGGCGTGTGGAGCTTTGATGCTTCGCGAGCGCAAAGTCGGGTGGGGTGAGACCGCTGTTTGAAACTATCCCCTCATGCCATCCCTTCATGATAAGTTCCAGCTGAAATGCGGGAGGAGTCCTATGAACTCGCTCAAACAGGCTGTCCGGGCTTATACCAGCCGCTACGCCGACAACCGTGGTATGGCGCTAACCCCGGTGCCGGGTTTACGAATGATGTGCCTCAAGGCGCCCTCTGGCGATCTGCATTCGGTTTACAGGCCGCTGATATGCCTGGTACTGCAGGGTGCAAAGCGCTTGATAGTGGGGAATGAGGAACGGGTTTTTTCTAGCGGGAAGTCTGTCCTCGTTAGTGCTGACATGCCGGTCACCGGACGGGTCGTGCAAGCAAGCCAGAGCGAGCCCTATCTGGCGATCGCTGTCGAACTGGAGGTGGCGCTGTTGCGCGAACTCACCGCCCATATCGATACCCCCCGCCCGCCGCGCACTTCAGGGATGCCTACGCTATTCGCCATCGACACCGAAGCCGCACTGCTCGATTGCGCATCACGGCTGATGCACCTATTGGATCGCCCGGAAGCGGCGCCGCTCTTGAGCCCAGGAATCATGCGGGAGCTGCACTATTGGCTCCTGTCTGGGCCTCACAGTAATGCTTTGCGGACGCTGGCAGACCCGGACAGCCATGCAAGCCGTCTTGCCGCCGCCATTACGGTACTCAGAGCTGAGTATCAGTCGCGTGTGCCCATTGAGCGACTTGCGGCAGAAGCGGGAATGAGTAGCACCTCGTTTCACAAGCACTTTAAGCACATGACGTCGCTCACGCCGGGGCAGTACCAGAAGCGACTTCGCCTGATTGAAGCGCGCCGTTTGATGCTCAATGAAGGGTTTTCTGCGAGCAGCGCTGCTTTTGAGGTGGGCTACGAGAGCGTGCCCCAGTTTACCCGTGAATATGGGCGGCTGTTTCAGAAGCCGCCGAAACAGGACGCTTTGCGAGCTCGAAGATCTATTGAACATAGAGTATCGCCGTTAACGGTTACCACAGCGTGACCTTTGCGTCCCATTGAATGCGTAAAGCGTGTTGGCCACTATGCCTTTTGCTAAACTTTGGCGCGTCGCAAACAGAAAAATTGACTTCACTCTAACTAGCTATGGACGGTCATGATGGTCACTCCAAGAACGATCTCTCTTGCTTCCCTGCGTGTCATGTTGTGCGCCATTCTCCTGGTGGCGCTGGTGCTCGGTGTTGGATATCAGGTCCGTGCCGCCGAGCCTTCCAATGACGTCAGACAGACGGTGGATCAGCTGCTTCGGTTGGTTGATGAGCGGCTGGCTATTGCACCCGATGTTGCAAAGGCTAAATGGAACTCTGGTGCTCCTATTGATGCTCCCGCACGAGAAGCGCAAATTCTAGAGAGGGTCGTGGCTGAAGCCACGCGGGCGGGTATCGATGAAGCCTTTGCCCAGACGTTTTTCAAACATCAGTTTGAGGCAAGCAAGGTTATCCAGCATCGGCTCCATGAACAATGGAGGCAAACAGAGCAGCCTCCCTTTGAATCCCCGCCAGACCTTGCCGAAGATATTCGCCCCCAACTTGACCAATTAACACCACAACTGATGGCTTCACTTCGCGACTTTCAGGTTGTTGCTGAAAGCGAAGGCGTTAGGCAATATCTTGAAAATAATGCCGAAACCTTGGTGAATGACGGTGTAGGAGGTGTAGCCCGGGAAGAGGCATTACGCCCACTTTACGAAGCCACCGACACTGCAAATGTGGACGTGCAATAAGTTCGGTGTTGGCAAGAAAGGGGCGTGTATCTACTCTGATAACCGGCATGTGCCACCCAGCCTGCGTCGATCAGTCCAATGCAGCGTTGTTTTAACGTTTCTAGCGGTAAAACACTGTGTGGCTTGAGTACGGCGGCGAATAGCTGAACATACCCGTCGAGCAGCTCTTGATGGCTGCTTCAACGTGTTGTGTCAGGAGTGTTAACGCTGCCTCGTTATTGTCGATGTATGGCCAGTAACCCCGCTATTAGGCGACCTACCTCTTGTGTTGACTAGGTGGCTTTTGGGGCGGGCTTGGGTATGGCGCTGCCGGCCCTTGCCAGCCCCGCGGTAAAGGCAATGCATGCGAAGACCAGCACAGCGTAGTCGGGGGTCAGCCGATCCATCAAAAAGCCAAAGAGTGGGGCGCCAGCCGTCTGGCCGATCGCGATGGTCAGGAAGCCAATCATCAGGCCTGTAGCGGGCCGGTCGGGCAGCGCAGTAACGCCCCATACCAGATAGACACCTGTCACCATGATATAAGCCGCGCCGAACAACATGCCACCGACGATTGCCAGTAGGGGAGTGGTGGCGCTGGTACCAACCAAAAGAGTGCCTGCCGCCAATGCTCCCAGAAAAAGCCAATGCACCCGGTCGATCCCGAAGCGTGCCACTAGTGTACCTGCGCCTGCGCCCACAATACCGGCGGCGCCGATAGCGATCCAAAGCAGCCCCGCGCCGGTATTGCCCCAGCCAAGCTGCAGCGCGACGAGTGTGCCGCCGAAAGACCAAATAGCGGTGCTGGACGCGCCCATCAGAAAAGCAGCCGCGATCAAGCGCATAATAACGCTGTTAAAGGGTGGCAAGGCGCCAGAGGCCTGGGTCGCCTTGGTGCCGCTGGGTACGCTGAGCGCGGCGACTACCGTCATTACAAAAGCTGCCACTGCAAAACACGCGAACGCTAACCGCCATTGACCTCCCATCAGTAACGCGACCGGCCCGGAAAGCACCACACCGGCACTCGTTCCGGCATTAATGATCGTGTTGGTGGCACTCTGCCGTTTAGGGCGGACGGCGGCGGCCACCGCTGCCGCCATGGGCGGAGAGGCTAACCCCGTACTGGAGCCTGCCAGCATGACCGCGCAGGCGAGCAATAGGGGGGAAGGAGCCATGGCGATGCCCGCCATGCCGACTGCCGCGACCAGCGCCGCGCCAATGGCGACGGCGCGGGCGCCGATCCGTTCGGTCAGGTACGCTGATAGAATGATGGCGACACAGTAGCCCAGAAAAGATCCACCTGAGATAAAGCCACTCAAGGTGGGCGTGAGAGCAAGGTCAGTGTCGATCTGGGGCAGGAAGAGTCCGAAGGCGAAGCGCGCAAAGCCATAGCACACCGCAATCAGGCCAAACCCCGCCGCGCCGAGGTACACGTTGGGGCTCATGATCGTGCCTGCTTGAGCAGTGCTGATGCGGCTTTGTGTGCCGAGGCTATCGCCTCCGGGCCACGGTAAATCGCGGCCGCGGTGGCGCCTTCGTACAGAATAAGGATCTGCTCGGCGAGTTCCGGCATCTCCTGGCCATCGGTTTCTATCGCGACAATGTCCTGGATCTTCTCATAAAGCCTTGTCTTGTGAGCCAGCACGGCCTCAGTGATTGCCGGTGTGTCACCGCCGGTTTCGCCGTAAGCACGCAAAAAGAGGCATCCTCTTGCGCTCTCGCTCCTTATCCATTCTTCCAGCGCGTCGAAGAGTGCATCAACGCTGCCCACTTCGATGTGTGGCTGGAACCGTCGATGGCGCTCTTTGAGCACCTCCGTTATCAGCGCCGTTTTACTGCCCGCATGCTTGTAGAGCGTTCGGCTCGACATGCCAGCCGCCTTGGTTAGCTTGTCCATCCCGGTGGCGGTAAAGCCGTGCCGGTCGAAAAGCTGCTCTGCTGTTGAAATAAGCTTTGTTTTAGTATCCATGTGAGTAGTGTAAAATGATCACTTTACATGATCAACTCTCACTGAGCTCAAGGGAGGAGGGTGATCCAGCTTCTGGGCACCCTGGCCGTCGCGGTCATTGGTGGGCTGGTCACGTTGATGTTTTTGAGTCTGCTGGTGATTCCCGTTGCCTACAGTGGTGTCGATGATATCTTGAACTGGCTGCACCGCTTGATTCCGAACCGGAGCGAGACAATACCGGTTGGGGGTGATTAACATAGAGTTCTAGCAAGGAAGGCGAATAATGCGATCGGAAAAAGACAAGATGCTAGCAGGAGAGCTCTATAACCCTGCTGATCCGGTATTGCGAAAAGAGCATGAGGAAACAAAGCGCAAGGTTTGGCAATACAATCAAGTGTTGGAAACCGATGCTCAGCGCTTGAAAGCGTTAAAAGATTTATTTGGTTCTACGGGGAAGTGCCTTCATGTAGAGCCAAATATTCGACTGGATTATGGATATAATATCCATGTCGGTGAAAACTTCTTTGCAAACTTCGACTGCACACTGCTGGATGTTTGTGAAATACGATTTGGTGATAACTGCATGCTTGGGCCGAATGTGCAGATTTATACGGCCACGCACCCCTTGGATCCGCGTGAGCGTAATTCGGGCAAAGAGTACGCAAAGCCGATTACGTTTGGAAATAACGTCTGGATTGGTGGCGGTGCCATCATTAACCCAGGTGTTAGTGTAGGTAATAACGTTGTTATCGCGTCGGGGGCCGTCGTTATTAAAGATGTGCCAGATAATGTTGTGGTAGGGGGTAATCCCACCAACATTATTAAAACCATCGACGTTTAAGGGGGGCGGTTATTTTTTACTTTGCTATTGGTTTAAATGAATAAGCAAGCATAGCCTGTGAAGCATTAGTTGCTGACAGGAGGCCATTCACGATGGCGGATATAGTCGAGGAAGGCCCGCATGGCCGCGCTGGTATGCCGCCTGTTCGGATAATACAGATACCAACTCGGCAGCTTCTTCTTCCAGTCGCTGAGCAATTCAATAACGCTGCCCTGTTCGAGATCGGCGAGGACATAGTCCTCAAACAGATGAGCGATTCCTGATCCCGCGATCGCCGCCTGGCGTTCGTGGTGCGCTGAACTCAGCGTCAACCGGCCTTGCGGCGTGATCTCCACTTCATCGCCGTCCTTCTCGAATGTCCACGTTACCATGGTGCCGCCGGGGAAACGGCGGCGAATACAGTCATGCTGCAAGAGATCGCGCGGTGAGTCGGGCCGACCACGCTCGCGAAGATAATCGGGCGAGGCCACGATGGCATATCGCAAGGAGGGGCCCAGGGGCATGGCGATCATGTCTTGGGCGAGTTGATTCCCGAAGCGCACGCCAGCGTCGAAGCCCTGCTTCACAATATCGACGATCGCAGCATCACTGACGATCTCAACATTGACATCGGGATACATTTTCATGAATTCAAAGGCCAATGGGCACAGCACATGGTCGGCCGCTGGCCCTGGGGCATTGATCCGCACGCTGCCAGATGGGCGTTCTCGAAGCTGATTGAGATCGTCGATCGCTGTTCTGATGTCATGAAGAGCGGGTCCAAGTCGCTCAAGAAGCTGTTCGCCTGCTTCAGTGGGCGCGACGCTACGTGTCGTTCGGTTCAGCAGCCGAATGCTCAGCGCTTCCTCAAGTGCGCTGATCGACTGGCTAATGGCGGACGATGACACGCCCCTGCCAAGGGCAGCGGCTCTAAAGCCACCGCAGCGCACCACATCTTCAAATATCTCTAAGCTGTCAAGGCGTAGTTGGCTCATTGCAAAGCCCTGCTTAATAAGCTGATCCGTTTTCGTTAGCTTATCCGCATGCCTGTTCTGGGTCATCCTTTAAAAGCGCATCGCAATGACTCGGTTTTGGTTACCCCTGGTCTTGGCCGGCGCTGAAAACAAGTACTGCAGAGCAATCAGTGACTCGAACAGGGTGGACATATGAGCGGAATAACAGTGAATCGTCGGCAGGTGATGCTGACAGCGGCGTCGGTAGCGGCGGGGGTGATCTTGCCGGCCAGCGGCATAGCCTTTGCACAGCAGGCTTCCACCGCGTCATCTACGGCTCAGGGTATAAATGCGAGTGGCAATGTCGGCTATTATCGTTTTCGCGTCGGCGACATCTCTGCCACCGTGTTGAGCGATGGGCTGATAGGCGGCCCACCGCAGGTTTACGCCAGCGATGCGTCGGAGGCGGAACTTGAGGAGGTGTTGAGGCAAGCCTTCCTGCCGACCGACCACATGACGCTGAATCTCAATACCCTTCTTATTGAAACGAATGGCCGGCGAATTCTTCTCGAAGCTGGTGCCGGGCAGACCATGGGGTCGCTAGGCGGTCGCATCTTCGATAATCTGGCCGCTATCGGTTTACGGCCCGATGATATCGACATTGTGGTTATCTCGCACACGCACCCGGATCATGTCGGCAACCTGCGAACGGCCGATGGTGGCAAGGCATTTCCGCGGGCAACAGTCTTTGCGCCCCGTGCCGATTGGGACTTCTTCATCACTAACGATCCGGATCTTTCCTACATGCCGGTACCCGAGGATTTTCGCCGCCATTTCGCCACAGCCATCCGGCAGAGCCTCACGCCGGTCACCGGCGATATCGAATTGTACGAAGCTGGCACAGAAATCGTTCCTGGCTTGACCACGCTTCCGGCACTGGGCCACACCCCCGGCATGGCGAACTTCCTTGTCCACTCCGGGAAGGATCAGCTACTGCTGACCGCTGATCTTGCCTATCATCCTATCGTCAATATTGATCACTCATGGCTGCCCGGGCCGGATCGTGACAAGGAAACGGCACTCGCCTCGCGCCGCCGGATCTTCGATATGGCCGCGGCAGACAGGCTACCCGTTCTCGGCTTCCACTTTCCCTTCCCGGGCATTGGCCGAATGCTCAAGACCGACAACGGCTATGCCTGGGTTCCGGCCAATTGGCAGTTTTGATCCGGGGTAGCCCGTCAGTCGTAGTGAAGCCGTGCCGTTCAAAATTGACTGAGCATCTCCACCGCTTCATCGAAGTGTCCGTCGCGTTCCGCCCAGCGCAGGAAGTTGACGTTTTCCACCAGTATTTCCTTGGGCGTGGGTTTTTCGTGGAAAAGCGTCATGACTTCGTCGATAAAGTCATCGAGCGGCATATAGCCTTTGCGGGTCGACTGGCCGGGTGTCAGTTCCGTCTGCACGGCGGGAGGTGCCAGTTCGATAAGCTCGACCTTGCCCTTGAGCTGTTCGCGGAGCGAAATCGTATAGGAGTGAATGGCCGCCTTGGTGGCGTTGTAGGTGGGCGTGCCGCTTAACGGCACAAACGCCAACCCGGACGATACGTTCACGATCGTCGCGTCTGGCTGGCTTGTCAGGTGGTCGGTCAGTGCGTTGGTCAGCCGGATAGGCCCAAGCAGATTGGTGACGACCGTTTGTTCGGCATCAATGAGGTCATGGGTACTGGTCAAGTCCTCGCGGCGCATGATACCCGCATTGTTGATCAGCACGTTAAGGCGGGGGTGCTCGGCGATGACACGCTCAGCAAAGGCCACAATTGCTCGCGGATCCTCTACATCGACGACCATCGCGTGCATATTTTGGTGACCGGCAATGGTTTCCTCCAGCGTTTCCATGCGTCGTCCAGCGACGATGACGGTGTTGCCCAGCGCGTTAAAGCGTAGAGCAAGCTCACGGCCAATGCCGGAGCCACCGCCGGTGATGAGAATGGTGTTTCCTGATGTTTTCACTGTTATACACTCCGCCTATCATTAGGATTCAATGTCATCAATATGGACATCGATAGTCGCGCAGCTCGAACCGCTTCGTTGGTGAGGCCCCTGAACGGCTGCGCTGACCTTTACTTTTTAACAATTCCACGGCGGCAGGGCTTGCCAACCCTTGCGCAAAACTTGCCTGATCCTGCAGGGGCGGGTGAATACCTTCAGCATCTTGCTAACGTTGAGTTGAAAGGCGGGAGAAAATCAGACGAATCCACTCAAATAGGCCACCCGGACGTATGCCAAGCGCAGCTAAACAGGCTGCGCTGTCAGAAAACTATCGAGGCAGCCAGTAACCATGCAGCGATGTCCCTGCGAATAGGCGCTTGTGCCACATGGCACTTGATTACTCGGGTAGTCTGGCAATGACCTTGATTTCAAAATCGAAACCTGCCAGCCATGTCACGCCGACCGCTGTCCAGTTTGGGTAAGGTTTTTCCGGAAACGCACGCGCCTTGGCTTCCAGCCAGATAGGGAAGTGGGCCTCCGGGTCAGTATGAAAGCTCGTCACATCGACGATATCGTCAAAGCTTGCGCCCGCTGCTTCCAGTACTCTCTGTAGGTTGTCGAAAGCAAGCTGCACCTGAGCAGCAAAATCTGGCTCGGGCGAGCCGTCCTCACGGCTGCCCACTTGGCCCGAGACAAACAGAAAATCGCCCGAGCGAACAGCGGCGGAATAGGTATTCTGGTCATAAAGTGCCTGGCGGCCGGAGGGGAAAACAGCGTCACGCTTAGCCATGTGAATCTCCATCAGTAGGTCGAAACCGACCCGTTGTTTACGATGAAGTCACTTTAGACCTCCATTTTTGGTAGATAAACGGCGAATTCTGTTCAACATTGTTTGTAGTTTTCAAACAATCAAAGGTGTTTGGCACCCTCATGGATCGTTTTAACGCAATGCAGGCTTTTGCTCGGGTCGTGGAGACGGGCAGCTTTACCAAAGCAGCTGAAACACTTCACATGAGCAAAACCAGCGTGACGCAACTCGTGCAACAATTAGAGGCACGGCTACGGGTAAAGCTGCTCAACCGCACCACGCGCAAGGTGAACGTAACGGCTGACGGCGCCGCCTATTACGAGCGCGTTATAAAGCTATTAGCCGATATGGATGATGCTGAAACCAGCCTGTCCAACGCCTCGGTGTCGCCTCGCGGCCGACTAAGGGTGGACGTGCCCAGCCCTTTCGCGCGCATGATCTTGATACCAGCTTTGCCTGCTTTCCACGCTCAATACCCCGATATTCAAATTGATATGGGGGCGAGTGACCGCATGGTGGATCTGATCGGTGAAAGCGTGGACTGTGTGGTGCGCGGCGGAGAACTCACGGATTTATCGTTAGTGGCGCGCCGCGTAGGCGACCTGAAGATCGGTATTTACGCCGCGCCGAGCTATCTGGAAAGCGCTGGTTTGCCTTTGCACCCGCAAGAACTCTCAGCTCCCCCTCACTACATTGTAGGGTTCCGATGGGCCCGTGCCGGGGCGTCTTCTCCCTACGCCATGTACCGCAACGGAGAGCGCGTTACCGTACAAGGGCGCTATGTGATTTCGGTCGATGACGGTAATGCCGGTCTTGCGGCAGGCATAGCGGGGCTCGGCGTAGTGTGGCTTCCTGACTACATGGTCAGTGAGCAAGTATCTCGCGGGGAGCTGGTTCGCCTATTTGATGGCTGGCATCTCGACCCAATGCCGATGTACGTCGCTTTTCCACCGAATCGGCACGTAAGCGCCAAGCTGCGCGTGTTTATCGATTGGGTTGTGGAGTTGATGGCTCAGCATGCGCCCATGGTTGATCGACGGGGGCAGTAGCGATACAAGTAGCTAGTTCACTAGCGCTTTACTCTGGTAATTCCATGAACGGACACTTATTTTTTTAGCACGGGAGCGTTCGGGGCTTTATGCATAGACTTAATCTGTGGCCGCTCCGCCATGATGCGCCCCAGACGCTCTAGAGCCAATTCGAGCCGCTCAACCAAGCCTTCCAACAGTACACGGCGGTCAGCGGGCACGTCACCGTAAGCCTCTATTGCCTCTTCCAACTGCTGGCCTGCTTCGCGAATTCCTTGTGGCTGGCACCCGTTGGCGCTCTCTTCAAACCCGCTAGCTAGCGTGCCTAGTAGGTGGCGATGCGCCTCGCGGATTCGCGGGTGCGGTGCATCATCAAGCCGATCACGCAGGCGCAGCGTAGCGGTGCCAACATCCAGCCCGGTCAAGCCAAGAATAAACAGGTGGCGTTGGTCTTCGGGTAGCATGTCGTCATGCTGCGCCAGTTGCAGAAGCCGATCCGCCATGTGGCCGCTGAAGCGGGTTTCGGCGTCGCGAATCGAGCGCTGGCTTAGCTCATGGATATCGGTGGAAATCGCATTGATTAAACGTCGCCGCCGAAGTCGGGTGCCCAGCCCCGGCAGTAGACGAAAGCCCATGACCACGCAGCTTAGCCCAATCACTACGGCCACCACCCGGTTGGCAAAACTGTCGAACGAGAAATCCATGCCGTTACCGGGCATGGTTAGCAGAATATTGAAGATAGTGAAGGCCAGGCAGTAGCCCATGGTGGCTAGATTAGTGGCACCTAATAGTCCCAAGAACAGCGGTGTACCAAACAGCATTGCTAGCATCGGAAAACCGTTGGCCTGGGAGAGCAATACATGGCCGAACAGAAAAGCACTGGGAATCGCCGCCAGCATGCCCTTATAAAACATCATGGTGATGGCAAGGGGATTATCGCGGCTGGCGAAAAAAGCTGAAAACAGCGTGCCCAGCATCATCGCGATCATGGCGCTCTGCCAGGCGGTGACGACCCAGAAAGTCGCCAGTAGCGAAAATACTAGCCCTGAGCGAATGGCGTTAATACCGGCGGCGAGGTGATCGCGGTGCCAGGCCAGTGGCGATGAGCGCAGTTTATGGCTCTCCGGCGAGGCAATCGCCTCCCGGGCATCGAGCATGATCATGGCGTGGCCGATCGATTCACGTAGCCCCAACCGCAGACGCCGATCGAGAGGGGCTAAGCTGGCCTCTTCCTCGCTTTCATGAACCCGGTGGCGTAGCGACTGGAGAGCTTTTCTGGCCTCAATGACCCCTTTGACATTTTCAGCATCGCGAAAGCCTTTTGCGACCTCGCCCGCGAGTTCGATACTTTGTGGGGCGAGCCGGTCAGCGTGGTCGTGCATCAGTTGGTGCAGCGCCTGCAGGTTGGCGAAAAAGCGCAGCGTGCGGCGGGTTAGTACGTGGGCTGCGCGCACTCGGCCGGGGCCTACCGGGCCTTCAAAGCGGGCGGCCTGGCTATCGGTTTCCAGCAGGGTTAACGGCCCGAGGCTACTGCGCAGGGCTTTCTGCATCGCCGGAATATCGTCGCTGGCTTCTAAACGCAGGGCGGCATGCTCGAAGGCTTCGTTGATCACGCTGTCGGCCTGAGTGGCAAGGTGGGCGCCCACATGGGATGGCCAGAGCAGCGAGCTGACCAGCATGGCGCAGATGGCGCCCAGCCCCAGTTCGGTAAGGCGCGCCACGGCGATATCGAAGATTCCGGCGGGCGTGCTGCCGCTGGAGATGACCACGATCAGCATCGCGGTTACGGAGGCCATCAGACAGCCGTAGGTGTAGTTATTACGCCACAGCGAGCCCACGTAAGTGCATAGCATAATCCAAGCGGTCAGCACGATAAGCGCAGGCACGCGAGCCTGGGCAAAGAGTGCCATGATCGCGATACCCGCCATGGCGCCAATCAAGGTGCCGACAAGTTGGCAGATGCCTTTTTCTACCACCATGCCGCTCATTGGGCGTATCTGCAGAAACGCTGCCGACATCAGCGCCCAGTAGGGGCGCTCCAAGTCGAACATAAGCGCGATATAGAGCGCGAGCATCATCGCCAGGGTGGTCTTGATCGCAAACTTGACCGCCGTGGCGTTGGGCGTAAGGTAGGTACTAACAAACGGCGACATGGGTTACTCAGACTGTTCGGCAGCGTTTTTAGCAGGACGGACGCGCACCGTTGCCGTCATGCCGACGCTTAGCAGAGTGTCATCAGGAACATCTTCTAGTGCAATGCGCACCGGAATACGCTGCGCCAGGCGCACCCAGCTAAAGGTGGGCTCCACTTGGGGCAGCAACTGCTGGTTAAGAGCCGTGTTGCTATCGGCAATGCCTCGACCAATACCCGCCACCCGGCCCTCCAGATGGGTGTCGCCGTTCATCAGGATCACATCCACCGGATCACCCATGTCGATCGACGTCATTTTGGTCTCTTCGAAGTAACCCACGACATAGAAGGAGTTATCCGCGATCAGCGCCATCACCGGCGTACCCCGATTAGCGTAAGTGCCAGCGGGAAGATGGACATTGAGGATATGGCCGCTTACCGGCGCGGTTATTTGGGTGCGCGCTAAATCAAGCTGAGCGCTGGCTAGTTCTGCCTGAGCCTGCTGTAAATCGGCAGCGGCAATGCGCGAGTTGATCTGGGCAATCTGCTGATTTTCTGCGCTAATCGCACGATTGTTGCTCAGCTGGTTACGTCGACTCTCCTCGGCGCGGCTTAGCTCCAGGGTCGCCTGGCGATGGTCAACCGTGGCCTGGGCGCTGTCCACCGCCGCTTGGTAACGCGTGTTATCGATCTCAAACAGCGTATCACCTTGGGCAACATGGTCGGTGTCCACTACTTCAAGTGTGCGTACCCAGCCGGAGACATCGGGGGCAATCGTCACCACTTTCGCATGAACCCGAGCGTCACGAGTCCAGGGGGTATAGAGGTAGTAGTGCCATAGCCATGCACCGGCGGCAACGGCAATGGCGACAATAACGAGGGTGAGCAAAATACGGAGCGAAGGGCGCATCGGCGATTCTCTCAAGGGCTGTCTTAAGGGCTTTGAAGCAAAACAGTAAAAATGAACGTGGTGGCAGCGGTGAGGATGACAAATAATGAAATGTCGAACCACGCCTCGTACCAGAGCGCGTACTCGCCGACCACCCAGTGCAGTAGTGAACGAATGGTCAGCGTAGCCACAAAGCCGATCAGCGCGTAGATCAACAGAGGGCTTAAGTAGATGCCACCGACAGCGATTTCGTGAAGACCCATAACATCCTTAAGTGGCCTGGAAGTAACGACAATGGGAGGCGCTAAATGGGGCTAATGACGTGCCAGACATTTATCCCCCTGCCAGTGAAAGTGATTCAGCACCAGTATAGAGAGCTAGAGCATAGTTTGCCTTATAACGGCGAACGAGGTGTAGGTTCGTGTGCGGTGGCCCTGGTTGGGTTCATTCCCAGCCCCGCTCGCGGGTGTGCTAAAGTGCAGCTTCGTTGTTTTCCTTTGTTTATCCTCTGAATAGTTGACTGTTGCCCGTGAGAACAGATAGCCGCCTCTCTCGTATGCTGCATGTGCTACTGCACATCGCGCGGGAATCCCAACCGATTACTTCAGAGCAGATTGGTGCCATGCTGGGCACCAATGCTGCCGTGGTGCGGCGCACTATGGCGGGCCTTCGTAAGGCGGGCTATGTAAAGTCTGAAAAGGGGCACAACGGCGGCTGGCGCATCGCCTGTGATTTGCACAGCGTAACGCTGCTGGATATACACAACGCCGTAGGCGGACCGCGCATTTTCGCCATCGGCACCGACCGTGATAACCCGGACTGCGCGGTAGAGCAGGTGGTTAATGCGGCGCTTTTCGACGCCATGCGCGAAGCGGAAGCGCTGCTCATTGACCGCCTGGGAGCGGTCACGTTGGCCGAGCTTGCTGAACAGTTTGATGATATTGCGACGCGCAAAGGCTACCAACTGCCGACGCCTTAATACTTCAACACCTACCCGATTAACGTTAATCGGCATTCTCAACATTGCCATTGACCTCTGTGCGCTTTTTAATGTATCAATAAAAGATACATGAAATGAGTTTATTCACCATGGGCTTAAAAGGCTGGGTGCACACGGAGGAAGGGCAATGAGTTTTGATGCAGTGATTATCGGTGGCAGCTACGCAGGCATGGCGGCAGGGCTACAGCTGGCCCGAGCAAGACGGAAAATATTACTGATAGATGCGGGACAACCCCGCAACCGTTTTGCGTCTCACTCCCATGGTTTTTTAACCCAGGATGGTGCGCCACCTGCAGAGATAGCAGCAGAGGCCCGTAGCCAACTGATGGAGTACCCAACGGTTGAGTGGCGCACGGGGCGGGTGGAGGCAGTAACGGGGACGGCTGATAATTTTTTGGTGGCGCTGGCCGATGGAAGCACCTATCAGGCACGGCGCATTATTCTGGCCGCGGGTGTTACCGATGAGCTTCCAGGCTTACCGGGGCTCGCCGAGCTGTGGGGTAAACGCGTTTTCCACTGCCCGTACTGCCACGGCTATGAGCTGGGCAAAGAGGGTATCGGTGTGCTGGCAACCTCAGAACTCGCGATGCACCATGGTTTGATGCTGC
The DNA here is from genome assembly GCF_005937175.1 of Halomonas sp. ATBC28. Classification (NCBI taxonomy): domain Bacteria; kingdom Pseudomonadati; phylum Pseudomonadota; class Gammaproteobacteria; order Oceanospirillales; family Halomonadaceae; genus Halomonas; species Halomonas sp. ATBC28. The sequence goes on from NZ_VCQL01000003.1 coordinate 82,557, forward strand.
CCGACTGGGGCGCAACCATGCTGTTTGTTAACGATGCCTTTGAACCCACTGCTGAGCAACTGGCTCAGCTTAAGGCGCGCGGTACTCATATCGAATATGGCGCAGCGGCACGGCTAGTCTCCCAAACGGAGGTTGGCGTTGAGCTGGTGATGCAGGATGGTCGGGTGTTTCCATTGGTGGGCTTATTTGTCGCGCCGCGCATTCACCTTAGCCCGTTAGCAGCTCAATTGGGATGCGAGCTAGAGGAGTCTCCCATGGGCTGCATTGTTAAAACCGATGCAATGCAGGCCACTTCAATCCCCGGTGTTTTCGCCTGCGGTGATGTGGCCCGCGCCGCAGGGTCGGTCACCTTTGCCGTGGCTGATGGCGCCATGGCCGGGCTTTCTACACACCGGTCGCTGATGTTTGGGTGTTAAGCAAAAGACTGATCTATGCAGAGCCGCCAAGGGGCATGAAGAGTGCCACTTGGCGTGCACTAACTGATCTAGCGCTTCATGCGCATGACGATGATTAGCTGTGTTGCTGCACCTGCAGCGGCAATAACCCCCGCGCCAATGGCTAATGTCGAAACGGGAAGGTGGAAAGCCAGCAAAACGCCCCCGAACGCCGCGCCTATCGCACTGCCTAAATAGAGCGCTGATTCATTGAGTGCGACCGCCAGGTTACCGTCGCCGTGGGCTTGGCGTGCACGAACGAGTTCATTGTTTTGTGGCACTTGAAGCGCCCAGCCCACAGCACCCCAAAGCGCAATTGGAAGTAACGTCAGCAGTGGGTGAACCGACGCCGTGAAAGGTAGAGCAATGAGCGCCAAAAAGAGCAGCAACATAATCGCCAGAGTAATCACAGGGCCGATAAACCTATCCACCAGAGGCCCAATCAGAAAACTGCCCATGACGCCGCCAATCCCCCACACCCATAAGTAGCCGGTAATCGACTGAACAGCGCCTGACTCGGTGGCAGCCATAAACGGGGCAATAAAGGTATACATGCCCAAACTGGCCACGGCGCCCAATAAGGAAACCGCCAGAATGGCCATGGCATGAGGGCTTCGCAAAATAGCGAGCTTGCGAACAAGTGAAAGCGTTGGTGCGGATGGAAGCGCAGGTAGTTTTACCTGTAGCCCCGCGTAGGCGATTAACCCAAGTGCTGAAATAAGCCACATCGCTGACTCCCAGCCTAAACGCTCCGCCAGTAACAGGCTGATAGGCACCCCCAGTACCGTGCCGCTCGCCATACCACCCATAATGATGGCAATCGCTTTACCGCGGTGAGCCTCAACCGTTATGGCGGCTGAGGCGGCAATTCCCATGGCAAGGTAAACCCCTGCGCCAACGCCAGCGACCGCCCGCCATATGGCGAGTGATATAAAACTGGTGGCCAGGGCGCTGGCGATATTTGCCACAATAAAAACGGCTAACGCTAGTAGTAAACCCAGGCGTTGGTACTTGCCAGGTAGTAGCGCAACGACGACAGGCGAGCCTAAACCATAGGCTAAGGTGAATGCCGTGACTAACTGAGCAGCCGTGGCCGCAGAGACACTAAAGGCGCCTTCGATGAGGGGAATTAGCCCCGCAGTGACATAAGAGGCCATCCCAAGTGCAAACGCACCCAGTGCCACGAGATATACTGATAGACGAGATTGGTCAGCCATAACGCACTCCAGGCATAAGCATGAGAAAAGAATCCGCCAGCGCTGTTTTTGCCAGCGAAGGGCTATTCTGGAGAGGCTTTAAAGGGGGTACAATTTAACTGTTTATGCTATTACTAAAAGTGATAAGTTATTCAAGGTAATAAAATGACCGCTCCACGGACGCTGACTCGAACACGGGAAGACTTGGCTGCGTTTCTACGCATGCACCGGGAGAAAATCGCCCCAGAAGAGGTGGGACTTCCTCGTGGCCGCCGAAGGCGTACGCCGGGGTTAAGGCGTGAAGAGGTCGCCGCTTTAGCGGGCGTGGGGCTGACTTGGTATACCTGGTTGGAGCAGGGCCGCGATATTAGCGTATCGGCGACGTTTCTGGACAACTTATCCAAAACGCTCAAGCTGGATGCGGCTGAACGCCGCCATCTGTTCTTGCTTGCCCATCAGCGTTTACCCTCTGAGCTAGGCAAAACCTGGTGCAGCGTGCCGCCACTGGTTCAAACCTTGATGGACGACCTGCCCACACGACCTGCGTATATCCTGAACTTGCGCTGGGATGTGCTGGCGTGGAACGGCGCGGCCAATAAGCTGTTCAACTTTTCTTACCATGCACTAGAGCGCCGCAATATGCTGTGGTTGTTATTTACCGACCCTGCCATGCGTCAGCGCTTGTCACCCTGGGAAACGCAGGTCAGCCAAATGCTATCCAGCTTTCGGCGCGACTTTGCCCGCGCGGCGCAAGACCCCACCATTGATGAGCTTGTCGAAGAGTTAACCAAAGTATCGCCTGAGTTTAAGCAGTTGTGGAAAACCCAGGAGGTCAACGCCCCTTGCCAGGGAGTACGTCATCTTTACCTTGAGGAGTTGGGCGAAGTGGCGTTCGAGCACACGACGTTAACCGTTGATGAAGAGCGCCACTTACGGTTGGTTTATTATGCCGTAAAGGAGGCGGATCCTCAGAGTGCTGCTTTTACCCGCTGGGTGAGGGACGACAAAGGCGCGAGGTAACGGTGGAAGTTAAGCGAACGTGGTCACAACGTCGTCTATGAAATGGCGTAGCTTCGGCGTCATGCGTTGATCGGCGGCGTAGAGCAGGTGCATAGGTCTTGATGGCCCATCATAGTCTGGCAAGATGCGCACCAGCCGCCCGGTGGATAACGCCTCCGTCAATGCAGCTTCGTAGCCCAATGTAATGCCGAATCCTTCCAATGCTGCGCGAAGCAGCCCCTTCCAGTCGTTGACTTGTAGCCGCCCGTTCACGGAAGCGTCGAAATTGCAGTTGTCGCGACTGAAGCGCCACTGCCTGCCCAAGGTGCCGAACCAATAGGCGAACCCCAGACACTCATGCTCAACCAGATCCGCAGGCGTCTCCGGCTCTCCATGCTTCGCTAAGTAGGCAGGCGAGGCGCAGGCGATGAGCTGGTAGGGGGCAAGCGGACGTGCCACCAATGTGGTGCTGTCGCTGATGGGCCCGAGGCGAATGACAGCTTCGTAACCTTCCTCGATAGGATCGACCAGACGATCCGACAAGGTGAGGTCGACCTCCACCTCTGGGTACTTACGAAGGTAGCGGGTGACAAGAGGCACCAGGCTTTGACTGCCAAATGTGACGGGCACGTTGATTCTGAGGCGACCCCGTGGAACGGCCCGGGCCTGTTCCGTCAGCGCTTCGGCCGCCTCGACTTCTGCAAGGATAACCTGACATCGTTCGTGATAGAGATGTCCGATCTCGGTCAGGCTCTGTTTGCGCGTGGTGCGGTGCAAGAGCCGCGACCCAAGCAACTGCTCCAGGGCCATGATGTGTTTGGAAACCATCTGCGTCGATAGGCCGAATTCTGCGGCGGTGGCTGTGAAAGAGCCAAGATCGGCAACCCTCACAAAAATAGCCATGCTCGTTAACCGATCCAGCATTATCAACTCTCAGTGGATTATTAAGTCAATAAAGACCTGTTTATCACGTTTGAGTAACGCAATAAAGTACTGCTTATCTTAAAACGGTCGGGAGAAAGACATGCGGATTGGGGTTATTGGTGCGGGCTTTATCGGACAAGCCTTTGCACGCCAGGTGATTGCGGCAGGCCATGACGTCATGATCAGCAACTCGCGGGGGCCGCAGACACTCCGCAGCATTCCGCCGAAAATTGGAGCACAGATTGGCAGCCTGCATGAAGCCATAGGCTTCGGCGAAATTATACTGATCGCCATTCCTTTTCATCAATATGCCACTCTTCCGGTTGAGCCACTGCGTGACAAGATAGTGCTGGACGCCAATAACTACTATCCAGATCGAGATGGATCGATCCCCGAACTGGATGAGCGCAGGGCGACGACGAGTGGACTGCTGGCGCAGCATTTGACAGGCTCCCGTCTCGTGAAGGCATTCAACGCGATTCTGGCCTCCGATCTGGAGAAGGGTGGGCAGACGCTGCCTTCGGGAAACCGGCGCGCCCTACCGATAGCGGGAGATGACGATGCGGCTAAGGAGAGCGTCGCAAGGTTGGTGCGACAGTTCGGCTTCGACGTTGTCGATGCTGGGTCGCTGGCGGAAAGCTGGCGTTTTGAGCGCGCCAAACCAGCTTACTGTATACCGTTTGATCGGGAGGGGGTGCGTCAGGCGCTCGATGAGGCTCAACGCGACATTGATATGCCGGAAGGATCATGGCGTCGGTGAAAGGAGAAGCAAAGAGAACGATGCTGAGGCATGCGCCTTAAACGGGTGGGTAGTGGGCTGACCTAAACTGAAAGCTGCCAGAAACTCTATCTATAGTTCCGTTTCTGCAAAGCTAAAGAAGTGAATGGCCATAGCGATTTAATGGCAGCATTGTATTTTCTAAACCATGCTTAATCTCCTGCATGCTAGATAAAAATCTGAGGGTTGTATGGAGTTGGTGGGATTTATCGCTGTGGTACTCCTGGCCTATCTAATTCCCGGGCCAGATTTTTTGTTAGTGAGCCGCTATGCCGTGCAGCATAAACATCTAGGTTTCGCCGCTGCTCTGGGTGCCCAGAGTGGTCTTTGCTTGCATATGTTAATGGCGGCTATGGGACTTTCAGCCATCGCTGCGCAATCTGCAGAATTTTTTGTAGTGATACGCTGGGTAGGCGCGGCTTATCTGATATGGCTAGGTATTAGCGTGCTGCGTAAAAGCGAACAACATCAAATTGTACAAGACGAGGTTCAATGCGAAGACGCTTGCACAGGCCATTGCCGAGCCTTCGTGAGTGGTTTTCTGACAAATGTGCTCAACCCCAAAGCCATTGTCTTTTTTCTTAGTGTGTTACCTCAGTTCATGGATCCAGCTGCTGATGTCGTGCGTCAGATTTTGATCCTCGGTGTACTCGATGTGGTTATTGGTGTTGTTTGGTGGTGGGGTGTTGTCTGGCTAATGCAGCGTGTCGCAGATATATTGCGCAAGCCGAATATTCGCCAATGGTGGGATCGAGTGACAGGTGGATTAATGCTCGGTGCTGGAGCCCTTTTGGCACGCAATGGCGTAGGGTAGGCTTCGCCCTTCACCCTTGCAAATACCATCCCGGCAGTTGCACTGCTTAAACTCCATAAACAGCCGGTGCGCTGGGAGGCGTGGTTTGGCGGTAGTACACGGCGTTCACAGCTTGGGTCTGCAGTTCAATAAGAGCGGGCTGTACGTCCACTTTTCAGCGGCAGCTATCGAGGGACAATAGTGTGGTTAAAGAAAATAATAATGATTTGTATTAACTGGCAGCTGTTACTAGAATATCCCTCCGTTTGCTGATCGTTTGGGAGGGGGGATGCCGGTTTCAGCTGAGAATACGCCATTGGCCGAGATGTATAATGCACATCATGGCTGGTTACAGCGTTGGCTGCAGCGCAAAACGGGCTGTAGCTGGCAGGCGGCTGATCTGGCTCAGGATACCTTTCTGCGCATTCTCACCTCTCCGAGTAACGCCGACCAAATTAGCAAACTCCATGAACCGCGTAACTTTCTGACCACCATTGCTCGCCGGGTGTGGGTGGATTTTGTGCGTCGGGATGCCTTGGAAAAAGCCTGGTTGGAAGCCTTAAAGCATCAACCTGAGCCGGTGGTCGTCTCGCCGGAAGAGCAGGCCTTGATTCTGGAAACCCTGTTTCAGATCGATGAAATGTTGGAAGGGTTAGGCAACAAGGTAAGCCAGGCGTTTTTGCTCTGCCATTTGGAGGGTCTGCGTTATGCCGAGATCGCCGAACGTTTGGGGGTATCCGTCAGCTCGGTGAAAAAGTACATGGCCAAAGCCACTGAACATTGCTTGCTGCTGATGTTTGAAGAACCACTATGAGCGATACCCAGGCAACCCGCAAAGATACCCTCAGAGCTGCGGCCCGCTGGTACGCACTGTTGTGCTCGGAAGATGTTACTGCACAGCAAAAACACGCACATGCGGCTTGGTTAGCGGAGGATCCGGCCCACATTCAGGCTTGGCAACAGGTAGAAAAACTGCGTCAGCAATTGCAGGTGATTCCTGGTACTCCTTCGCTCAATGCGTTGCAGATCAAACAACGTCAGAGTCATAGCCGACGAGCAGTGCTGCGCGGCTTTGCTTTATTGGCAGCAGGAAGCGCGCTGGGCTCGTTGGCCTGGCAACAGGCGCCAGTAGAAAGCTGGATGGCCAGCCACCGCACCGCACGGGGAGAACGCCGTGAATATACCCTGGCCGACGGTACGCAATTGGTACTTAACACGGCCACCGCGCTGGATGTAGTGGAAACCTCGACCACGCGGTTGATTCGCCTCTATGAAGGCGAAATCTTTATTCGCACGGGCCAAGGGGCGAAAGGCGTTGCCGCCGCTAAAGCGCTGCAGGTGCATACCGAGCAAGGCACTGTTGTGCCGTTGGGCACCGTGTTTACCGTGCGCAAGCAGGGCACGTCTACCCAAGTCACCGTGCTGGAGGATGAGGTCGAGTTGATTCCGCAGTTGGCTGGTGGCAAGACCCAGCGCCTTGTTGCTGGAGAGCAGGCGCAGATGAGCTCACGCTCTGTAGAGGTTGCCACCGCCACCGCCCAGGCGGATAGCTGGACACGCGGTCTGCTGGTAGCGGTGGACTGGCCGTTGAGCCGTTTGGTAGCAGAGTTGAGTCGTTACCGTACAGGCGTGCTGCGTTGTGATCCCGCCATTGCCGGGCTGAGGGTATCAGGCGCTTTCCCTATTGATGATACCGACCGGGCGCTGCAAGCCATTGCCAATGCGCTGCCGGTTAGCGTCGACCGACTGACCCAATATTGGGTAACTCTCAAATCTAGCGAATAAAAAGTTGGATTATTTATTGTCCCTTTTCCGATCTCGTTCGACCCAGAGATAAAGCAACCGATTCTGGAATTAACGAGATAAAGATGACCAAACCCTTTAACCCCAAGCAGACACTCATATCCCTTCGATACCATCATGGCAAACCCTCGTGCGCGCTTGGCGGTATCGCACTAGGCTGTGCCCTGATGAGTTCGATGTCGCTGTTGCCCCTACAAGCAGCGCAAGCACAAACAGCGGACGGGCAGGCGCAACAGGCTGCTAGCCAGCAGGCATACAGCATCGAACCAGGATCGTTGGGCAGTGTATTGAGCAAGTTCGCCAGCCATGCGGGCATTGTGTTGTCTTTCCCCGCTGACCTCACTGATGACCTGCAAAGCGCTGGATTGAATGGGCGTTATAGCGTGGAGGAGGGGTTTGCCCAGTTGCTTCAGGGTAGTGGTTTGAGAGTGGTCAAGCGGGGGGCCGCGGACTATGTAATGGAAAAAGCAGGTACTGCAGAAAACATGGTATTGGATACCGTGGCAGTGGTAGGCAGCCGAATCAGTAGTGACGGTTATTTGGCTTACAGCACCTCAGCGGGCAGCAAAACCGACACACCGCTGATAGAGCTTGCGCAAAGTATCAGTGTGGTCACCGAAGAGCAGCTTCGTGACCGGCAGCCGTCGTCAGTAGAGCAGGCGGTGGCTTATACGGCTGGGGTTCGGGTTGAAGCAGCGGGGATGGATCCGCGCTTTGACTTGATATCGGTGAGGGGGTATCCGACGGTATATCATGGCGATTTCCTTGATAGCTTGCGCCAACCCAATAGCGGGTGGCTCTCCTACTACTCCACAGTGCCCTATAATCTGGAACGAATTGAGATAGTCAAAGGCCCTGATTCGATGCGCTATGGTCAGCTATCACCGGGTGGGCTGGTGAACCGGGTTAGCAAACGTCCAAGTGCTGATGCGCCACAGGAAGTGCAACTGCAGGTGGGCAGCCATGACCATCTGCAAGGCCAGTTCGATGTGGGTGGTGATATGGGCAGCGATGTGCAGTACCGCTTGGTGGGCGTTATGCGCGATGCGCAAACGGACATTGAACAGGTGGATAATGACGTCTCGCTGCTGGCGCCATCTCTTTATTGGCAGATTAGCGATCGTACCGACATTACCTTTATTACCCAGTATCAGGAACGCCAGACCTCTGCTTCACCGCGTCCTTATCAGGACGGCGATAACCTGACTCATTTTTGGTCCAGCGATGAAGACTTTGACAAGCTGGATCAAGAGCAGTGGGCACTAGGTTATGAATTTAACCACCGTTGGAGTGACCAGCTGCAACTGCAGCAAAATGTGCGCTACGGCCAGGTGGATACCACCAACCAGTACCTCTCAGCAGGCACCTTATCCGGTACAACGCTGAGCCGAAGCAGTGTCGGCCTTTACGAAGAGATGGAGTCTCTTAGTACTGATACTAGGCTGATGGCAACCTTTGATCAGGGCGGGGTGGAACATGAGGTGATGCTAGGCGCCGATTACGCCTATCTCGAGAACGATGTCATTTATGCGGGCGGCAGCGCGCCGTCGATCGATATCGACAACCCGGATTACAGTCAGCCTGTAGCCCAGCCGAGTAACGTGTGGACAAACGACAGTGGGAAAGCCCACCGTAGAGGTCTTTATTTACAGGATCAGGTCAAGCTCGATAACTGGCGTTTGACCGCAGGAATCCGCCGCGACTGGGCGCGTGACGAGACTCGCAACCACCTCACCGGTACTGCCAGCGAAAGCCGGGATGAGAAAAACACTTGGCGCTTTGGCGCACTCTACGCATTTGATTCGGGGCTGTCGCCGTACTTCAGCTATGCGCAATCGTTCCTGCCTGAGAGCGGTACCGATGTGAGCGGCAATGACTTCGATCCTACTGAAGGTGAGCAGTTTGAGCTGGGGCTGAAATATCAGCCAGCGGGCAGTGACGCGATGCTGACTGCGGCGATCTACCAGATCGATGAGGCCAATCGTAAAACCACTGATCTCGAGAACCCGCTATTTCAAGTACAAACCGGAGAAGTGCGTACCCGTGGGCTGGAGCTTGAGGCCGTTGGGAATGTCACCGACGACCTGCGCATGACCGCAAGCTACAACTACAACCGCAGCGAAATCACCGCAGATAATGATGGCAACGAGGGCAGTGACCTGGCGAATACCCCGCGTCACCTGGCGTCCCTGTGGTTGGATTATCGCGTTCCTGCGTTGGAACGGCTGCGTCTTTCCGGTGGGGTGCGCTATATCGGTAGTGAGTACATTGATAATGCCAACAGCAATAAAAACGCTGCATACAGCCTGTTTGATATGGCGGCTCACTATGATTTCGCGGGCTCTTTACAGGGGGTTCGTGCCAGCCTCAACGCCACTAACGTAACGGATGAAGAGCATATCTCCTGTGAGGGCATCTATTGCTATCGCGGTGCCGGTCGCAGTCTGATTGGTAGCATCGCTTACCAGTGGTGATGAAGTGGCAGCGTCGCGGGGGCAACGAGTCATGAAACTTTTTGTGAGTAGTTTAGTGTTTGCTGGGTTGGTTTTAATGGCCGGTTCAGGGGCAGCATACGCAGATGAGCCAGACGTGGCGGCTGAGCGTCAAGTGACCCTTGATCAGACGCTGGAATGGACGATGCAAAACCAGCAAGGTGCCGTCTATCGTATCCTGATCAGCAAACCGGAAGGCGAGGTACCCTACAGCGGCGGTTACCCGGTGATCTACGTGTTGGATGGCAACGCTTATTTCGCTTCGTTGCATGAGGCCAAGCGGGCACAGGAGCCGTTCCGCCAGGCCATTATTGTGGGCATCGCTTATCCGGGCGAAGCGCCGCATAACTTCCTGCGGCGCTCTTACGATTTATCACCGCCGGTGGCCGAGGAGCAAAACACGCCACCTCAGGGCGGACAGGATGAGCTGTTGGATTTTATCGAGCAGAGCTTGATGCCTGCTATTGCCGAGCGCTTTCCTGTAGATGCTAATCACCAGAGTCTTTATGGCCACTCTTTCGGCGGTATGTTTGCGATTTATGCCTTATTTACTCGGCCGGAGCTGTTTAACCACATTGTCGCGGCCAGCCCCAGTCTCTGGTGGAACAATAGCTACCTGTTGAAACATGAAAGGGACTTCAGTCAGCAGGTGGAGGCAGGGGAGGTTAATGCCATCCATCACAGCCTTTCATTGGTCGTGGCCGACAACGACTCACTCCAGAACCAGCAGGATGCTAGTCAGCTTTATCAGCGGCTTGAAGACCTGTCGGCATATGGTTTGCGTAGCAGTTTTCACAAAGTAGAGGGCGAAGATCATATGTCTGTTCCCTTTGTGCTGGAGTCGCGTGTTCTCAAACAGCTTCTGGGCACTCGGGGCGGCTGACCGAGTGTTTTAAGCGATCAAATACTTCCCTGGCAGTTGTTCAGCTAAAAACTCCATAAACAGCCGGGTGCGTTGTGAAAGCGTGGTTTGGCGGTAGTACACGGCGTTCACAGCTTGGGTCTGCATTTCTGTGCAGTCGGGTAGTACATCCACCAGTGTGCCGTTTTGACGGGGAGTGATGGTCATAAAGTCGGCTAAGCAAGCGATGCCTTCTCCCGCAACGGCTAACTCGATTAGTGTACTGCCGCTGGAAGCCGCCAGCGTTGGGGTGATGTGCAGGGGTTGACCATCGGCGCGGAACAGTGGCCAGCGGTTGAGATGATCAAGCTGGCTGAAGCCTAGCAAGCTGTGATCTTGAAGGTCGTCGATGCTTTGCGGCGCGCCTTGGCGTTTAAGGTAGACGGGGCTGGCCAGAAGGCGCAGCGGGCTGTAGCCAAGGAGGCGGGCGTGCAGCGAAGAATCTTCAAGCTTGCCAATGCGGATGGCCAAATCAACCCGCTGTTCCAACAGGTCGACAAAGCGATCATGAGTATCCAGCTCCAGCGTAATACCAGGGTAGCGGGCGCGGAACTCGCCAATCACCGGCACAATCACGAACTGCATAAAACTGGGGGCGGCGTTAACTCGTAGCCTGCCTTGGGGCTGGTTGTGGCGATCCAGCATTGCCTCTTCGGCTTCTTCAACGGCAGCCAGAATATGGCGGCAGTGGTTTAGAAACGTTTCTCCCTCTTCGGTAAGTTCCAAGCGGCGCGTTGTGCGACGTAATAGCGTGGCGCCAAGTTTTTGCTCCAGACGGTTAAGCGTACGGCTAACCCCGGAAACGGTCATGCCAAGCCGCTCAGCGGCGCCTGTGATAGAACCGCTATCCACGACTGTCACAAATGCTTTCTGTTCTTCAAGGGTGCTTTTCATAAATTGCTTTTCATAGCGCTGCCGTTTGCCTTAGTGAGTGTTTAACATTGTTGATTTAAAATCAAAAGAGTCTTGCTGGTACGTCGCTTCTTTTTCCGCGCTGTTACTCCCACAATACGCGCCATTAACGTCAAATCTACTCGGTTAGCTTTGATGATGAAACTCTTTGGGAGAAAGCGTTAGATGAAGATTCTACTGATTAACGGGGGCAAGGCGTTTGCCCACTCTGGCGGTAAGCTCAATAATACCCTGCACGGCGTGGCAGTGAGTACGTTGCAGGAAATGGGGTATGAGGTGCGCGAGACGGTGGTTGATCAAGGCTACAATCTTGAGACCGAAGTGCAGAACTACCTATGGGCGGACACCATTGTGTATCAGATGCCGGGTTGGTGGATGGGAACGCCCTGGATCGTTAAGCGCTACATCGATGAGGTATTCACAGAAGGCCACGGTTCGCTCTACGCCAGCGATGGCCGCAGCCGCCAAGACCCGACCAAGCAGTACGGCCGTGGTGGCCTGCTACAGGGCCGTCGCTATATGCTATCGCTGACCTGGAACGCGCCTTTGGAAGCGTTCGATGAGCCTGACAACTTCTTCGAAGGGCGCGGTGTGGATGGTGTCTACTTCCCGTTCCACAAATCTCAGGAATTTATCGGCTTAGAAGCGCTGCCGACCTTTATCGCCAACGATGTAATGAAGATGCCGGATGTCGATCGCGATAAAGCGGCTTATCGTGCCCATCTTCGCAAAGTGCTTGGCTAAAGTACTTGGCTAAAGGATTTGGCTTAACGTAGTTAATTCGGACAAGCCCACCTCGCGAAGTGGGCTTTGCTTGGCTGATTTATCTGACCTAGCGATCCCGATCCAAGCTTTGCACCGTCAGATCCAGCGCCTTGTACATATCCAGGCGGGCGGACAGACCGATATCCGGGTGGTTCAGCTCGTTGGCCCGCTCCGATGGCAGTATCGGTGCGGTCAGATCATCCGCGTCTGTCGGCTCGAAATCGTACTCCTCCCCGATCGTCATGGCACTGCGGCGAAGTAGCATGCGTAACTGTGCCGGGGTAAGTTCGGGGTCAATTGACATCATTGCCGCTAATAGGCCAGCCACCAGCGGGGTCGCGTAGGACGTTCCGCAATGGGCTTCGCCTTGCTCACCCTCTACCAGGGAGGAGCCTCGTACACAGGCCGCTGCGGTTATATCCACCCGCATATCGATATTGGATGCATTCCGTTTGACCACATAGCGGGGATCTTCAACCTGCACATCCTCATCGCTGCGTTCATGCCCACCCACGACAAACAGTTGGTCGGTAATAAAAGAAGAGGGCAGGCGATAATCGTCACTTCCTGAAAATGACGACGCGTTGCCTGCTGAGTTCACGACGACTACGTCGGGGTGTTCGCGGCGCAGCCATAAGAAGAACTCTTCGAGCAGTTCTTCGTAACCGCTCATGGCGATGCCGGAACGCACCAGCGAATCGACCTCCTTCCCGTTAATGTCGATTGCCCCTACTCGGTGAATGCCCCAACTCCAGTTGAGTACGCGTACTCCGTCCTCTACCAGATTGACGGAAGCAGCAACATTAGCCGTTATGCCGGCATCTGAGTTGCGATCCACAATTACATCGAAGCCAGGGCCCACATCGTCCAGCCCGCGTAAAAAACCACTGTTGCCACCTTCGTTCCAGGCCGCGGAAAATACGCCAGCGACCGTTGTGCCATGCCCGTCGGGCTTAGCCGCATCGCGGGCGTACACGCAGGTTCTAGTGGAATCAGTGCGGCAGTCACCCAGGTAATCGGCAAAATCCGGGGCGTCAAAGTCCACCTCCCGCTCGATGACGCCAATACGGATGGGCTGCGTCTCGATATCCCCGCCGTGCCCCTGACGTGATAAGCGTCGCTGGTAATAGTTCACGGCATCCAGAAAACGATTCGACGCCCACTCCTGATTATCCGCAGCGGGCGGCTTTTCCGTTTCGCTCTCAATGCTCTCTTCTGCCCCCGACTCTTCGACCACCACCGCATCCACGCTCACTTCGCTGCCTAGCCTAAGTACCAGCGCGTCGCGCTCTTCCAGGTTGCGGGCGGGCAAGCGCAACTGATAGGTATTGAGCGGTGGGATCATACCGACGACTTCGGCGTCGTACTTCTCTGCCAAACGCTGGGCTTCCTCGGCACCGTCGTGGCTCTCTTCAATAATCAGGCTGATCAGATCCACGTAGGTGGTGATGCCATCCATGTTCTTCGCCACCTCTTGGTCGGTGGCGGCTACTACGTGGCTGCCGTTAAGGCTGAGCCAAACCGGGTTGCTGGACTGCTCACGCTGCTCAAACCACAGTGGGCCGCTTTGCGCATCAGCGCTGCTGATGCTTACACGCACCCGGTCGTTGTCGCGGGTGATCTCCTTTGGCTGAAGTGCTGTACCGTTCAGCTTTATCTGAAAGTCGTTGTTCTCAAGCCCACTGACGCTAAGACAGAACTCTTGTATATCCAGCGTCAGTAGATTGCCACAGCGCTGCAGTTGTTCGACTCGCAACGGCTGTTCAGCTTGCGCAGATTGCTCTGCAACCGCGACAGTTCCAATCAACATTAATGCCAGCGCTGAAACCAGCCGACCAGCGCCCAAATACGTTGCTGCCATATGACTACTCCAAACGCTATCCGATTGACTGCACGCAGCATAAACGCATTAACTGAACAGAACATGAACCCGTTTGGTACGAAAGGGGATCTATTGAGGCTTTAACGGCTAAAACGATAACGCAGTTTAGGCAGGGAGCGGGCAACAGGCGGCAGGCGGGTGGCCATAATCAGCGCAGCCATAGCGGCATACATTGCCCACTCCTGCATATCCGCGCGCACCACCCAGAAGAAGTGCAGCAGCACCAGCCCCAAAATGGCGTAAGAGAATTTGTGCAGCGACTTCCAGCGTTTGCCTAGGCGCTTCATCGACCACTTGTTAGACGTCGCCCCCAGCACGGAAAGGCCGATTAGCGCGATCATACCGACAATAATATACGGGCGCTTGACGATCTCACTACCCAGCAGTGCCCAGTTAAGCCCCAGAATAAACAACGCGTAACTGAGCATATGTAGGGTGGCGTAAGCCAGCGACCAAAGCCCTAACTGGCGCCGGATCAGCGCAAAGCCTTTCCAGCGGGTAAGCTTGGTCAGTGGGGTAAGGCTAAGGGTGAATAGCAGCAACCACAGCGCACCAATGCCGATATTCAATAGCAGGTAGCGCCCCGGTTCGGGGCCTGCGGCGTTATTCGCCACCTGCCAGCTCCAAAACAGTAGCGGTGCTAGCGCCGCCAGAAATACCGCGACGCGCCAGGCTAGCCATTTGTGCTGCGTTGCCATCAGTAGTTCTTCCTCAAATCTAACCCCGCATACATCTCGGCAACTTCGTCGGCGTAGCCGTTAAACATCAAGGTATCGATAGTGTTGGGGTTGAACAGGCTGTTGGGTAAACGCCGCTCGGTGGCTTGGCTCCAGCGGGGGTGGTCTACCTCTGGGTTAACGTTGGCATAAAAGCCGTACTCATCGGCGGCAATCTGCTGCCAGGAGTTGACCGGCTGCTCTTCTACCAGCGAGATGCGCACAATCGATTTGATACTCTTGAAGCCGTACTTCCAGGGCACTACCAGCCGTAGGGGCGCGCCATTTTGGTTAGGCAGTTCGCGGCCATACATGCCCATGGCCAGCAGCGTTAGCGGGTGCATGGCTTCGTCCAGGCGCAAGCCTTCCACGTAGGGCCAGTCGATGATTGAGAACGAGGAGCGCTGGCCACGCATCTGATCCGGGTCTACCAGGGTTTCAAAGCGTACGTACTTGGCTTTGCTGGTGGGGTCGGCGCGCTTGATGATTTCCGCCAGCGGAATGCCCAGCCAGGGGATGACCATCGACCACGCCTCGACGCAGCGCAGGCGGTAAATACGCTCTTCAAACTGCGAAGGCTTGGCGAAGTCCTCCAGGGCAAAACGCCCGCCGTTATTGACTTCGCCATCAACTACCACACTCCATGGCTCTGTTTGTAGGCTGCCCGCATGGCGGGCGGGGTCGCCCTTGTCAGTGCCGAACTCGAAAAAGTTGTTGTAGCCACTGGCGTCATCAAAGGGGGCGATTTTATCTTTGTCTGGATCGCTAGGGGTAATGGCCCGCCATTGGGTCTCGCTGATTTTCTCCTTTAACCAGGCTGGCGCATCGCCTTCAGGCACGTCCGAGTAGTCGGCGTTGGCACTGGCGTGACCGGATAGGGCAAGCCCTGCACCTAGGCCTGCCACACCGCCCATAAAGCGCCGCCTGGAGAGGTAGATAGATTCCGGCGTGACATCGGATTCGTGTAAGTCAATCGGTTTGGCAATCTTTATTAGCATTGGGTGTCTCCACTAAGGCCTTTGTGGGTAGCATACGAGGTGAGTGCAGCATTCGATATTAATGGGTGTAGTAAGTTCGCCAAAACTTACACAAAACCCTTACGATTTAAATTGAGCCTGTCGGGGTAGCTGGTCGCCCCGTGGTGAACTGTTGATAAGGAGTTCGTGTTCAGATGATCGAAGCCCGGGGATTGACCCGTATTCCTCTGCGTAATGCCGTCTTTGTTGCCTGCCTGATCCTGCTGTTGGTTTCGCTGGTGGGGGTGGTGTTTTCTTTAGCATGGCTTTGGGGCGTGGCGATTTTTGGCATGCTCGCTGGGCTGGGGCTTTATGATCTACGCCAAACGCGGCGAACGGTGAGCCGTAACTATCCTGTTCTGGCCCATTTTCGCTATGTTCTAGAGTCCATTGGGCCGGAAATACGTCAGTATTTCATCCAGTCTGATCTTGACGAACGACCATTTTCCCGCGAGCAGCGCGCTGTGGTCTATCAGCGTTCTAAAAATGAGAGCGATAAAAAGCCTTTTGGCTCCTTGCTGGACATGTATCAGCCGGGGCATGAGTGGATCAACCACTCGCTACTTCCCCAGGCTATCGAAAACAGTGACTTCAGGATTCGGGTGGGCGGTAGCCGCTGCAGCCAACCCTACCTGGCGAGTGTTTTCAATATTTCGGCCATGAGTTTCGGTTCGCTTTCGGGCAACGCTATCGAGGCGCTGAATGCGGGCGCTGGTAAAGGCGGTTTCTATCACGATACCGGTGAAGGCTCTATTTCCGGCTATCACCGCAAGCATGGAGGTGATCTCGTCTGGGAAATAGGCTCTGGTTACTTTGGCTGTCGCAACGACGATGGCTCGTTTAATGCGGAGCGCTTTGCAGCTAACGCCAGTGCCGATCAGGTGAAAATGATCGAAATCAAGCTTTCCCAGGGCGCCAAACCGGGGCATGGCGGTATATTGCCAGCGGCTAAGGTAACTGCCGAAATTGCCGAAGCGCGAGAAGTTCCCATGGGCCAGGACGTGATTTCACCCGCTGCCCATTCAGCTTTCTCGACGCCGCTGGAACTGATGGCATTCATTGCCCGCCTGCGTTCGCTTTCTGGGGGTAAACCGATCGGCTTCAAGCTGGCGATTGGCCACCCCTGGGAGTGGTTTGCGATCGTTAAGGCGATGCTAGAAACCGGCGAGCGGCCTGATTTTATAGTGGTGGACGGTGGCGAAGGAGGAACCGGTGCGGCACCGCTGGAGTTTATCAATCGTATAGGTGTGCCTTTAACAGAAGCCGTTACGCTGGTGCATAACACCCTGGTGGGGGCCGGGCTGCGCGAGGAGATTCGTATCGGCGCGGCGGGTAAGATTATGTCCGGTTTTCACATTGCCCGAACCATGGCACTAGGTGCTGATTGGTGCAATTCGGCCAGGGGCTTTATGTTTTCATTAGGATGTATTCAGGCGCTTAACTGCCATTCCGACAAATGCCCCAGCGGCGTGGCTACTCAAGACCCTAACCGCAGCCGCCATTTGGACATTGTCGATAAAACAGCGCGGGTCTACCACTTCCACCGCAATACCTTAAAAGCGCTGGCGGAAATGCTAGGTGCCGCAGGGCTTAGCCACCCTAGTGAGCTGGGGCCCGAGCACATTATCCGGCGTGTCTCGGAAAACGAGATTCAGTCCTACGATCAGATATTCACCTTCTTAAAACCCAATGAACTGCTCAATGCAAAGTGCGAGCACACGGTATTCAAGCACTATTGGGAAAATGCCCGAGCCGACTCCTTCCAGCCGCCTGCGCAGGTTGCTCGGTTGCGCTTTACTAAGTTGGAGTGATCGTGGCGCTTAGCCTAGATTACTTTGTTTCCACTGCGCCGTTTAGAAGGGAGCCCCCATGGCATCTACCCGCCGTGAACTGATACCACTGATTGAGCAGGGCGTGATACCACCTGAACAGGTGACGCGCGCAGTGCAAGCTTCTGGGCTGCACCCTTCGCCTCGCGCTTGGGCGCTGTTTATTGATCGCTTACTGCTGTGGCTAGGCGGACTGGCGCTGGCCTTCGCGGTGCTGTTTTTCATCGCTTATAACTGGGCTGAGATGGGCCGTTGGCTGCGCTTTGGCGTGGTGCAGGCAGCGATGGTGCTGGCGGTAGGCATCGCCGTTTGGCCCAAGGCCAGCCCGATGGTTCAACGTGTGGCGCTAACCTCGGCCACTTTATTGGTGGGCGTGCTGTTGGCGTTGTTCGGGCAGGTGTACCAAACCGGTGCCGACCCCTGGCAACTGTTTTTTACCTGGGCGCTGCTTGCTCTGCCCTGGGTCTGGGTGGCGCGCTTTGAGCTGCTCTGGGTGTTGTGGCTGGGGTTACTCAATTTGGTCGTCGGGCTCTATTTTCGTACCTGGGGCGGGCCGTTTGGCGTTTTGGTCAGTAGCGATGCCGCGCTTTGGGGGCTGTTTGGGCTCAATACCCTTGCCCTGGCGACATGGGAATGGGGTGCCCGTTGTCGGAACTGGTCACAGCAGTGGGTACTACGCTTGCTGGCGGTGGGTAGCGGGGTGCCTATGACGCTGTTAACGATGAGGTTGATAGTCGATGCAGGCCTCTTATGGTCGCCAGTGCTGGAGATTTACTCACTCTGGCTGGCGGTGCTGTATGGCGTTTATCGCTATTGGCGGCCTGACCTGTTTATGATCGCGGGCGGCTGTGTCTCGGCGTTAACGGTGACCACACTGCTGCTTGCCAGGCTGTTGCTCTGGGAAGGCGATTGGCAAGAGGGAAGTCTGCTGCTGATCACCATCGCGGTACTGGCGATGGGCGCTGGGGCCGTGGTATGGCTAAAGCGGCTACATCGGGAGATTTCCCAGTGACGAACAACGTTAATGATTTAAGCGTTAGGCTGAGCCAAGCGGGTATTCCGTTAAACGAGCCTACCTCCCCAGCGCAGTTGCAAACGCTTTGGTTTGTACGTGCGCTGCAGGCCTTTTCAGGCTGGTTAGCGGCGCTATTTCTGCTCGGCTTTATCGCCATGGGCGTGGTGTTCGTGGTGGAGAGCCCCGCCGCGTCGTTGGGCCTGGGGCTTGTGATGATCGGTGCGGCTTATGGGCTGTTTTGCAAAGCTCGCGGTGATGTGCTCGAGCACTTGGCGCTTGCGGTTAGCTTAGCCGGGCAACTGCTAATAGCGTGGGCGCTGGTCGAGTTCTGGAATGTGTCCACTTATTTGTGGTGGTCGCTGCTGGCCTTACAGTGCGCACTGGCGCTGGTAATGCCAAGCCAAACTCATCGCACCTTTTCAGCCTTTGCCGCCAGCTTGGCGCTCTATATGGCTTTGGCAGTGAACGCTATGGCGCCAGCAGCGGGTGGATTGGTGCTGTTGGCATTGGCGCTGCTCTGGCTGAATGAGTTTCGCTGTTCTGGCCGTATTCAAGATGTGCAAGCATGGGGCTACGGCCTGTTGATAGGCCTCTTGATGATGCAGGGATTAGCGCATAGCGGCCACTCCTTTGCCTTCTGGTTTGACGCACAGAGCACTAACGCTTTTGCATGGTCAGCACCCTGGTTGAACGCCGTGTTAGTGGCACTCTCTCTGGCGTTGCTGCTCTATACTATCCCTCATTCCAAAACCCATTGGGGGTTGTATCTCAGTCCTTTAGCGCTGCTGTTGGTCTCATTTTATGCACCGAGTGTGGGCCAAGGTTTGGTCGTCGTACTGTTAGGGTTCGCGATCGGGCATCGCCTAGTGCTGGGGCTTGGAGTGCTTTCTCTGCTGATGGGCATTGGCAGCTATTACTACTGGCTGAACGCAACACTGTTAACCAAGGCTCTAACGTTGCTGGTGTTGGGGGGAGGGCTGCTGGCGCTACGTTGGACGCTGCTCAAGTGGTTGAGCGTAGAGGAAAATAGTCCGTCGACCTCTGTGGAAGGACATGGGCAATGATGCTGAAAGCCAAGCGAAATCGCTGGATCATAGTGTTAACCACCGTCGTTGTGTTGATGGCGGTGAACTGGGCCGTTTGGCAGAAAGAGCGTCATTTATCCGAGGGAGAAATTGTTTACCTGGAGCTGGCGCCTGTCGACCCGCGCTCATTGATGCAGGGCGACTATATGGCGCTAAACTTTGCGCTGGGTAACCAAATTCAAAGCGCGCTTTATCAGAGTGAGCGTGATGAAGACTCGCTGAAAGCTCTTAACGGCTATGTAGTGGTGCGTTTGGATGAACAGCGTATCGCTCACTTTCAGCGCTTGGATGAAGGTACTTCTTTACGCGACGACGAACGGCGCCTTCGCTACCGGCTACGCAATGGTCAGGTACGCTTTGCCACCGATGCGTTTTTCTTTCAGGAGGGGCACGGTGAGCGCTATGAGCCAGCGCGTTATGGTCAGTTTAGGGTGAATACCAAGGGCGAGCCCTTGCTGGTGGCTTTATACAATGCAGAATTAACTAAGTTAGGAGAAAGCGTTAAGTAAAATTTACTTTATCTGGCGAGCTGTTCTCATTCCACTTTTCACTATTGCATTCTGTCTTGCTTCATTCAGTAAGGTAGGCTGTACTTTGTTCCTCCACTGACATGGATAGTCCAGTAATGACGCTGGACTGGCTCGATAGGGCCGGTCGGTGGGTAGTCAAACTGACCCACTTCAATGAATAAGGCATTTATGAAAGCAAACAGCTCGTGGCTCGCATGGGTTTTGTTGGTGATGGCACTGACCTTTTCCAACCTATGCGCGGCACAAACTCAAGGAGGAGAGAGCGAAAGTGAGCGGTGGTTTACCATCGATGCGTTAAATACGGGGCTTGGTGAACCTCCCGAAGAGGCAAACCGAGTAACACCGCGAGAATCGATCAGGAGTTTTTTGCACCTCACGGGCCAGGAAGAGTATGCAGCCGCTGCCCATATGCTCAACCTTTCCGAGTTCTCAGAGGATGAGCAACGCGAGCAAGGGGGTGAGCTCGCCCGGCAACTGGCAGAGATTTTTCAACGCGGCGAGTGGTTGAGCGTTTCCGATCTGCCCGGTCGCGAAGACGCGGTGATTGAAGATCCCGCAGGCCAAAACCCCCGCGTTGGCGAGACCCGTCGCAACGTTGAGGTCTCCTCTTTAAAAGCCGATGGCGAAACCTACGATATCCGCTTGGGTCGATACCGCGTGGGTGACCAGGAGCCAGTCTGGCTAATCATGCCTATCAGTGTGTCTTATATTCCGGCGCTGTATGAACAGTACGGCCCCTCAGCTCTGGAAAGCTATATTCCCGAACGCTTCCAGGCCTCGTTTGGCGTCCTGAGAATTTGGGAATGGATCGCGATTCCCTTGTTTGTGCTATTTATCGGGCTCGTAGGGTGGGGAGTTCACCGTCTGATCAGCTTGATGTCGAAATGGTTACCTTCAGGAGTGTCGAGCATTTTTGCCAGCCAAATCGGTATGCCTGGGGCGCTGATTGCAATGTCGCTGGTTACCCAGATGGTGCTGGATTATGTGGTGTCGTTTTCTGCGGTTGCCACCACAACCTTTCGGGTGCTGTTAATCAGTATTATGGCCTGGGGAGTCGGCACGATTGCGTTGCGCTTAGTGGATACCATTATGCTGCGTTTAACGCGGCGTATTGTGGGTGAAATCGATGATACCAAGCCCAGAGACGAACGCAGACTGCTAACGTCGCTCTACGCGTTGCGCCGGGTCATTATTCTGATCACCGTTACTGGCGTGTCCATCTACATACTGGGTCAGGTTCAGCTTTTCGAAACTCTTGGCTTATCGATTCTGGCGTCTGCCAGTGTATTGGCCGTATTAGTGGGTGTGGCGGGCCAAACGGTACTTGGCAATATCCTCGCTTCATTTCAGTTATCGTTTGCTAAACCCATTCGCATTGGCGATTTGGTGATCTTTGAAGACGAGTGGTGCTATGTCGAAGGTATCTTTTATACCTTTATCCGGTTGAGGTCATGGGATGAGCGGCGTTTGATTGTGCCCGTTACCTATTTTACTTCTAAGCCATTCGACAATTTGTCGGTAAAAAGTACCAAGATGTACCGGTCATTGACGCTGACGCTTCACTTAAGCGCCGATATAGGACTGTTAAGAGAGAAATTTATCGAGGTCGCCAAAGAAGAAGACAGCGTTATCGAACACCATAAGCTGCTCTGCTACGTAACGGCACAAACAGGAACGGCGCAAACCGTCACTTGTTACCTCATGACCTCAGACCCTCAGACCCTTTGGCGGGTTGGACAGCGGAAATGAATGTGCGCGAGAAGCTGCTGGCGTTTATCCGCGATAACCATCCAGAGTGGTGGCCACGTGAAATTGTGGTTATCAGCCACAACGATATCGCCCGAGGGGCGCAAGGAAAAAGCTCGGAGGGAGTGGGTAGTGTTGAGGTCAAACCATTTGAATAAAGGGTGTTTGTGCAGCGGCAGATAACGCTTTCGCGTATTTTACCCATAAAGTAGTCTTGTTATGACAAGGGTAAGTGGAAAAAGGAGTGACTATGCACGCACTCGTTGAGCAAGCGACGGAACACTGGGTTTATCTTGCCCCTCTTCTTAGCGATCCACATTCCGAAGCTGAATACGATGCCCGGGTCGAGGCGCTTGATGAAATTCTTGATCTTGTCGGTGACGATGAGACACACCCACTTGTCGGCCTGGCGAATCGCTTGGGTGATATCATTGAGTCCTATGATGAAGCACATCGCCCGATGCCTGAGGTGTCTGGAAGTGAGGTACTTCGCTACCTTATGCAAGAGCATGGGATAGCGCAGAGCGAGCTACCTGAAGTTGGCGCTCAATCAGTGGTGTCTGAAGTTCTCAGTGGGCGCCGCAAGCTGAACTGGCGCCAAATCTGCGAGCTTTCGGAACGGTTTGGCATCGCTACCGACTCGTTTAAAGAACCCAGGGAAAAACTACGCGTTTTGACCTGATAAAGCCTTATGGCGCTTAGACTACCTCTAGCGGTATATCGACGCCGAACTGCTGCAACATACGTCGGAATGTCTCAACATCATAGGCCTCGCTTTCTGTCACCAGACCTTGAATTTGGCCTGTGCCCGGCGTGCCATCGCCTAATCCAGCGACAATCGATTCGGCGGGGTCGAGGAATCGGCAACTGGGTCTCGCCGCTTCGAAGAAGGAGCGAAGCCATGGTAAATGCGTGCTGGAAAGTGTCAGCGTGTCGATATCGGGGTGCTGCCGGAAGACGCTGTCGATAAAAGCAGTGACCGCTTTCTGCGTCGCTTTTGGGTCGAAGAGAAAGGCGCCATTCTCGACAAGCTCCACCATGGACGAAGCATTGATCAGGCTGACATTCTCCGGGTGGGGTGCATGGCGAGCTATGAACTGCTTGAGCGGCGAGCTTTCGATGAGTGAATGCACCCCCATGATGCCGATCTTGCCGCTCGCCGACATAGCGAGTGCTTCTTCGATGGGCGGGTAGACGCCGAACAATGGCACCAAGGTGCTTTGGCGAACATCATCCAGCACCATGATAGACGGTGCGTTCGATGCGATGACGATGGCAGAGGGTGCATAGCCCTCAAGAAAACGCAGTGTGCGATGCATGACAGCGAGTAGCTCTTCACGCCCTTTGCTCCCATAAGGAAAGCTCGCCCGATCAGCGAAATAAACAATATCCTGTTTGGGAAGGCGTTTATGTATCTCGGCAACAATGGCATAGCTGCCAATGCCAGCGTCGAAAACAGCGATTGGCTGGTGCATAGTAATATCCTGGGTGTCGGCTAAAGTCTAATGATCCATAATATTCTAATGCGATGGAAGCGTCATTTTTAGCTACTATGCTAGTTAAACTTTATACGATGCTGGGGCACGGCACTAAATGAAACCATTCGCCTGGCCACCTAGATAAATAGGAAAATTGTGCTCAGTGTGTGAATAAAGAACTTTTTTGCTATCATTGATGAAAATCCATCTCTCTGAGGTGCGCCATGCCAGCTCTTACTCAAACAAAGCCCACCCCCGAAATGGTGCTAGCTAAAGCAGTTTTGCGTGCTGCTGAGCAATTGGGTTTATCGCAGTCTGATTTGGCAGAGGTGCTAGGCGTACACCGCACGACTATTACCCAACTTAAAAAAAGCCTGAAGCTTGACCCGAACTCTAAGCAGGGTGAACTAGCTCTGCTGCTTATCCGCTTGGCTCGAGCATTATTCGCTCTTACCGGAGGCGACCAAACATGGATTCAGCATTTTATGCGAACATCCAATCGTGTTACTGGTGGCATCCCGGCCGAGCAGGTAACACGTTTGGAGGGGCTGTTTGCGGTACTGAGATTCGTGGATGGTATGCGGGGTAAAGTGTGAGTGTGTGGGAAGCCTGTGGCGGCGCGCGAAATATTAAACCTATTTCCGGAACCCTTTATCGACTGGTGGAAAGTCAGGAGCAAGTCGCAACGCTTAGCTATGTCGACACGTTAGAAGAGCAGGAGATGCTTGAAGCACTGCTTGAAACTGCTAAACCGCCTTACCCTGAACAGGAGCGAGACCTGCACTATCTTCTAAAAACCCCTTTTCGGTATCCCCCTCTCAAATGGGGGTCACGTTTTGGCCGTGTGTTTGAGCCAAGCATTTTCTACGGTGGTAAGGGCATTGCTACCACTCTCGCTGAATCTGCCTACTACCGACTGGTTTTCTGGTACTCCATGGAAGGTGATCCCGTTACTGCCTCGCTGCGCTCAGAGCACACACTCTTTTCTGTAGACTATGCCGCTAAACGGGGAGTGAGGCTATACGCAGGCTTCTTTGTCGACCACCTTGCGGTACTGAAACATCCAGTTGATTACGCCCCGTGTCAGCAATTGGGTAGCGCAATGCGTGGGGCAGGCGTTGAGGCGTTTGAGTATGCCTCCGCAAGAGATATTCAGGGTGGTGCGTGCGTGGGCTTGTTTACCCCTGATGCGCTTGCCCAGCATGAGCCAGCCGATATGCGCCCTTGGCTTTGCGTTACAAGTGCCGCTCAAGTGTCATTTAAACGCAAAGACGCATCAGGCGTTTATACCTACCACCTGGATGATTTTCTTCACCAAGGCGTGTTGCCTTTCCCTGCTTAGTGAACGGCTTTCCGAGCAGGGTTTGACAAAAAGTTAGTTTGGATGAATCAGAAAACAAGGAAGGAATGGTTGTCTAAATGCCTTTAAATATCGTGCAGCGTTTGCTACCCGGCTGGGGCGTTACTTATGGCCCGCCGGGCGATGGCTCTTTTCCAGCCGTCATGTTGTTGCATGGTTCTGAAGGCGCGTGGGCAGGGTGGAGCCATCGTGATGCGATGCTATTCGCCGCCCATGGCTTCTTGGCGTTCCCTTATGGCTATTCAAGCGGCGGTAATGCATGGAATGCGGGGCATATTATCGACCACCCACTGGATCGCAGCGTGGAGGCATTTAAAGCCCTACGAGAATTCCAGTTCGCTGATGAGCGAGTAGGGCTTTATGGTATTTCACGCGGCGCCGAGCATGCATTATTGCTCGGCTCACTGATGGCAAGAGATAAGATCGAAGGTATGCCTGATGCCATTGCCGCGCATAGCCCTCCAGATGTTGTATGCGGGGCCTTTGATGCACGTAGTTTTCGCGATGGAGGGGATCCAGGCTGGCAAGCCTGGGATGTCAGCAAACGCGCCTGGACATGGCGCGATAGTCACGAAGGCTTGCTACCGACCACGTCGATCGAAATCGAACGCTACCCAGGGCCGCTACTGCTTTCCCATGGCACCAAAGACCGAATGTGGTCGGTGGAAATGACCAAACGCCTGGAACAACGCCTGCGCGAGCATGGCCGCGCCCCGGAAGTGCACTACTACGAAGGTGAAGATCATATACCCAGTAGCTCTGGGCAGAATGCACACTGCCAACTACTGCTAGATTTTTTCTCAAAGCATTTGATAAAACCTTAAAAATAGAAGCGCGAACAGCCCCATAGTTGCTAGCGGTGCCATCACAAAACAGCCAACTACATTAATGTAGTCGGCTGTTTTGCTGTCCTGCTGTTTAAATTATGGCCTAACGGCGGTAACTTCGATCTCTACCAGCCAGCCGGGGTTGACCAGCGCATCGACGACCATGGCGGAGCGCACAGGGAGGTTAGGCTGCTCTTCGGTGCCAAAGAATTGTGTATATCCCGCCATGAAGCCTTTGAAATCGACGGTCTCACCCTCAGGGGCTACAAGAAACGCCTGCATTTTGACGATATCGCCGACACCTAAACCGAGACCTTCCAGGTTCGACTTAATGCGGTTCATAACCGTGACCGTTTGTTCTTCGGTTGTTCCAAACGCCTCCATACTATTTGGATCAGCATCTTCATTAATGATGCTAGGAACAGTGCCACTGAGATAAACCGTTGTACTATCGGAAGGGATTTCAACCGCCTGCAGTATAGGGAAATCTGAATTGGGAATGGGGTGGCGAATAATGTCTTCAGCAAGAGCCGAGCCCGCATAAGCAGAAAGAAGTGTTAGGCCAATAATCGTGCTTTTAAAACTCATCATATATTTCCTTTTGGGAGTAAGAACGCGTTTTGCGTTGCTTAAGGCTTAGCGAAAAGCCTTAGCGCATGTTCTTAACCAGTTCTGTACTGGCTTCGTTATCAGTGTAGTTATTACCAAAGTTGGTGCGGATAAAGTTCACCACCGAAGCAACTTGCTCGTCATCCAGTAAGCCGCCTAGCGGGGGCATGGCTTTATGTCCGTGAATAACAAGGCTGATAGGGTAAGCGGTCGCCATTAAGCTGGGATTGTTAGCAAGCGCTGGATATTCTCCTGCCCCTTTGGCGCCTTGCCCATTGGGCATGTGACAACCGGCGCAAACGCCCGCATAGATGGAAGCCCCGTCGGTTTGAGTTAACGTAGAAGGGTCATCGAACCAAGTGGTGATATCAATAGAGGTCTCCTGGGCGATGGCCGGCATTGAGAGAAAGAGTGCTGCCATTGATGTGAATAGCATTTTCATAATCACAGACTCCTCAAATCTCAGTAATGGTGGTATGTAGGCGTTCGACTGTATCCAGAGCGGAGAGTACGGCCCCTTCCATCCACGCAGGTAGATACGAAATATGCTCACCTGCCATTAGCGTTCGTCCATCCATTGCAGTGGCATCCTGGTAGTCCGCTTCACGGTCTTGCCACAGGCCATAGCAGCCTAAGGTCCATGGAACACGATGCCATGCGACTGAAGCGCCGGTTTTGAACTCATCGTAATATTGAGGGTGAATCTGCGAACCGTATTCCATCACTTTGTCGATACGTTCTTCGGGGGAGAGGGCGTTAAATTGATAGGCGTAGGCGCCCCAGGGGTAAGCCGCTAAAAGGACTCCTGGGCCATCGCTAAACATGTTGTAGGGGGGTAAGAAATTAAAGTAATGGGAAGATTGGTATAGCTAATGCCGCCATAGATATGTTCGTCCTCTTCCCAGAAGCGCCGCTTAAACTCAATTCCAGCCTTGAAGGCTGATGCATAGGGCATTGAATCAATGATCTTGCTCATGCGAGGTGAAAAGTCATGGTCAATCTGGCTAAGCACGGAAAACGGAATGGTGCAGATACAGTAATCGGCCGTTTCTGTCTGCTCATTGCTACCACTATCGGCAGATATCCAAGAGGCGGTTACTTGGTCGCCTTCGTGGCGTATGCGAGTCACTTTCGCGTTGTAGGTAATCAGCTCGCCAACCTGTTCTTCAAACCCTTTTGCAATCATGTCCATTCCACCCACCGGCTGGAAAATGGTGGACTGCATGTGCAAATTATCGCCAGTGGTAAGGTTACGCCATAACGTTGAGTTTAGTATTTCTGAGAGTGAGTTGACCTGAGATGGCTCAGGCTTTCCATCAACACCGCCGCCTTCAGGGTGACTCCAACCTCGGAAAGTGGAGGACTCGCTGCCCGTTATATAATCTAAGTTGTCATTTAATGCGCCATAGCGTTTAAGTGCGGCAACGAGCTTTTCTGCATCTTCAACACTAACTGCCTCATCTAGCCCCTGTTGATCAACGACTTTGGCAAGTAGCTCTGCAACGTGACCTCTGAAATCGGTGGCCACTTCCTTGAAGCGTTGAGGCTGACCATCAAAGGCTTCTGAGTCGTGTAAGTAAGCGTTGTAATTGACCTGAATAAAGGGTTCTAGTTTCACTCCAAAGCGTTTGCAGTAATCCAATACGGCGAAGTGATCCGAAGGGATTCGCCATGGGCCAGGATTTAAGTAGTTGCCTTCAGCAAAATCGATATGCTGGGTAAAACCGCCTAACTCGGTGTAGCTATCTCCACCGCGTAACGTCCAGCAGCGGCCACCTGCTTTATCGCGATACTCCAGCACTTTGACATTATAACCAGCGTTGCGCAGTTCAAAGGCTGCCGTCATACCGGCTAAGCCAGCCCCTAAGATTAATATATTGGTATTGTCAGGGGCTCCCTGTAGGTTTAAGCGCCCTCGCCAATTAGACTGAGATGCAAAGCCCATTGTGCTCATTGCGGAATACATGGCCGCAGCTCCCGCCACCGCGCCCACCATGCCTAAAAAAGATCGACGCGTTACACCTTCTGGATTGAATGACATTGCTACCTCACTATGAAGTCATAGGCAGGCAAGTAGAGTCCTTTCAGTAACGTGATGTCGTCCTACTGCAGCAGGCGCTGCGTTGAATTAATCTTCAGGGCTCTAATTATCCGGCCAATATACGTAATATCTGAACGTATGCAGGTGATGTGCCAAATTAAATTAACCCTTTGTTTTTATTATATAAGTAAAAGTTTATACATGATTTTAAGGAAACACGCACCGATAAAAACGTCCAACTTAGTGCGCATTTCTAGGGGGATCTCCTTTTTGGTGCGAAAGAGGGTGTATTGATAAGCGGATATCTGCTTTTGATTTCCCTTATATTCCGCATAATCTTCTAGATATTTTCTCCCCACCCAAAAAGCCCCTCTTGGTAGCTAAGAGGTGTGGCGGTGATGATGGCTGCTTGGGGCAGGTTGTCGATATGTGCTCTCGGCTGCAGCCAGGGCTGCTCGTCACTGGGTGGCAACCACTCAATACGGTCGCTAAATAGCGCATCATCAATCTCTAACACCAACGGTGCTTCTGCATAGACGAAGTATTTGTTGGCGATAAAAAGAACAGCTTCTTCAACATTCAAATGAACGCAGTCGAGCTTATGATCGTTTCCGCAGCGGGGTACATAGCCAAGTTGCTGAGTTTGATCCCAAATAGTTTTACTAACGACTCTGAATAAGCGCATAAGAGCTCCAGTGGTTTTTTTCCGACTAAGGTAGCCTAAAACCTAAAGTTAACTTGAGGTCAAGTGGCGCTGAAGATGTAATATCAGGTATGGAGTCATGCTGCTGATTGAGCAATGGCTAAGCTAAGCGGCCTGCTGATTTTAGAACTGATTTATTAAGAAGAGCGCGATACTGCACAGCGCACATTGAGTTTGGGCTTTGCTGTACAGTATCTCATTCCAACATCAGCTTTTAATGCTTCAGTTCTTCCTCTATCAGTTCTTTGGCCAAACGTTTCGCCCCTGCAAAGTCCGCTTTTCCAGAGCCAAGGTGAGGGATGGTCTCTACCGTAAACCAATGGCTGGGGATCATCATGGGTGGCGTACCGTTAGCGAGCATAGTGGCCTTGATGGTTTTGGCGTCTAACGCTGTTTCTGAAAGCAGCACAATGCGCTCGCCCTTGCGGCTATCGGGAATACTCACTGCCATCAGCGCGGTGTCTGTATCCTCCAGAGCCGCCTTAACCGCCGTTTCAACGGCACTGAGACTGATCATTTCACCGCCTATTTTGGCAAAGCGAGCGTAGCGGTCAAGCAGGGTTAAGAAGCCATCTTCATCGAGAAAGCCTTTATCCCCTGTTATGTACCAGCGGTGGCCATCGATCACGTGGAGCGCCTTGGCCGTGCGGTTGGGGTCATTGAGATAGCCCTGCATTATTTGCGGGCCGCTAATCAATATCATACCGGCCTCACCGGTCGGCAGCTCTTCAAAGCTGTCAGGGTCGACGATTTTGAAGCTGGTGCCGGGCAAAGGCATACCGACGGTGCCTGCTTTGCTGCCCCGCTGCACCTGTTGATAGTGAACGCCCATGGCGTCGGGCAGATTCACTGAGGCGACTGGGGCGATTTCCGTGGCACCGTAGCCTTCATAAATAGGCTTGTGGAATTTCAGCGCAAAGCTGCTACGCACGTTTTCGTCGAGCTTCTCGGCTCCGGCAACCACCACCCTCAAGCTCTCCAGCATTAACGGATGCACCTTTGAGCTGCGTATAAACAGTCTTAAAAAGCTGGAGGTGCCGAACATGATAGTGGCTTTGTGCTTGGCAATAGCGCCCGCAATGCCGGGGGCATCGGTGGGGTCGGCGTGGCACACCAACGGCAGCCCTTCAATCAGCGGTAGCAGCTGGGTGACCGTAAGGCCAAAGGCGTGGAACAGCGGCAGTGAGCCCATTACAACGTCGTTGCTCTGGGTGTTGAGCACGTCAGAGGTCTGCTTGATATTGGCCATCAGGTTGCGGTGGCTCAACATCACGCCCTTGGGTTCGCCTTCACTTCCGCTGGAGAACAGGATGGCGGCGGTGGCGTCGGCATCGTGGCCGTGGCAGAAGCAGCGCTGTAGCAGCCAAGTCGGCAGTATTCTCACCGCCAGCCAGATACTCAAGCGTTCGCCACGGCCAATCGTGGCCTGCAGGTCTTCTAAAAGAACCACCTGCTTCTCGCGAAGCAATTGGCTAACGTCGAGCCCGCGCTGCTCGAGCTTCTTCACAAAGCGCTGTGAGGTGAAGACGGTAGCGATTTCCGCCTGGGAAAGGGCAGAGGTCAGCGCCTCGTGGTCGGCGGTGTAATTAAGATTCACCACCGTTTTACCCGCTAGCAGCGTCGCCATATTGGCGATAACCCCGGCGCTGCTGGTAGGTAGCAGTAGGCCAACGTTCTGCCCTGGGTTGAGCTTGCGAATACGCTTTGCCATCAGCAGGCTGGCAGTGAGCGCTTGGCTTGCGCTGAGTGGGCGGCCCAGCGTATCGGCCAGGGCAAGCTCGCTAGGGCGGCGCTTAACGCTTTGAATCCAGGCGTTAGGCAGGCTCGGGAGCTCGCCCATGGCCCGCTGCCAAGAGCGGGTAGCCTGCTCAAAAATACGTCGTTTTAGCACATCGGCGGGGGTGTCCTTGGGCAGCGGCTTGCCAAAGGCGACCACTACCGAGCGGTGCAGAGGCGCATTGCGCAGCTCTTTAAGCTTGCTGGAAGATCGGGAGAACTGGCTGCCCCACAGGCCTCGCAGGTAGAAGGGCACAATTTTGACGTCTGGATTTGCCATGTCACAGGCACGCTCGTAACCGCGGCGGAATTCGCCCAGTTGACCAGTGCGGCTGATCGCCCCTTCAGGAAACAGGCACACCACTTCGCCTGCGTTGAGCTGTTCAGCAACACCGGCTAGGGCCTTTTCGGCACCGCTGCCACGCTCGATGGGAATACAGCCCAAGGCTTTGAAGAACCAGCGCAGGTACCAACGCTGGTAAACCGATCTGAGCATCACGAAACGCACCGGTCGAGGGCTGGCGATCTGTACCATGGCCCAATCCACCCAACTGATATGGTTGCCCAATAGCAGCACGCCGCCCTGGGCGGGCAGGTTCTGTAAGCCATGGACGTCTACGCGATAGCGGCGTGTCAGCAGGAAGCTCAACAGAAAGCGCACCAAGCTTTGGGGTAGCTTAACAATGGTGTAACCACCGCCCACCATGGCCACGGTAGCGATAAGTAGCAGCAGGTAGTGGCTATTCACTCCCGCCAACGCGAACAGCGCTGTGAGCACCAAAAAGCCCAGCATGGCGATGTTTTGAATCCAGTTGTTGGCGGCCAGTACGGTGCCTAGCTCGTTGTCGGCGGCGTGAAACTGAATCAGCGCATTGAGCGGCACGATGAACAGCCCACCCATGATGCCGATGAACACAAAGTTCAGCGCTTGGCCAACGGGTGTGGTCAACAGCGGCAAGCACCATAAACCCACGGCCACCCCAATAGCGCCTACGGGGATCAAGCCGGTTTCAATACGGTTGTGGGAAAGTTTGCTGGCGAATAGCGAGCCAAGTGCAATTCCGATGCCGCTAGCGGCGAGAATTCCCTGAAGCACTAAGGTGTTATCGATACTCAGGGCATCTTTGGCATAAGCAGGAAAGGCCGCCAGCAGCACTTGGCCCACTGACCAAAAGGTGGCAAGGCCGATAATGGAGAGCCTGATGACAGGCTGGCGAGCGATAATCCTCAGGTTGTCTTTCAAGGCAGCACCCTTGATGTAGCGCTGCCAGGTCAGCGGTATATCTGACCGAGTGGTGTTATCAAGCGGAAGGCGGTAAAGCGCCACCACCTGGATGGCGCTATTGAGCACCAGCAGCCAGCCCAGAGGGGCTATTTGGCGCAACAGCTGCGCTGGGGTTTGATCATCAGGGGTAATCCAGGTTTCAAACAGCGCGGTAAACGCCACGGTGCCCGCCAGAATGGCTCCAATCGTGACGGCCTGGATCAGCCCGTTGGCTTCCGCCAAGCGCGGCTTGCCGAATAGCCCTTTTACCAGGCCGTATTTGGCCGGTGAGTAAAAGGCTGATTGAATCGCCAGCAGCAGCGTCATGGAAAAAGCCAACCAGAACCAGCCCTGGTAGTAAGCGGCGGTGATGCCCAGTGAGACCACGACGGCGGCCCAGGCCGATGTACGCAGAATGCGTACCTTGGGGTAGCTGTCAGCTACATGGCCCGCCGGGCTGAACAGTAAAATAAACGGCAGCAGGATAAGTCCATTGACCAGTGCGGTGAGCACGACCTGTGCTTCGCCATCGTAACTTTTGAAGATCGTGTTCTGAATGACGATCTTGTGGCCCAGATCCACAAAGGCATTGAGGAAAATAGCGATCAAATAGGGCAAAGCGCCCTTCAAGTGCAGTAGTCGATGCATCGTTGTTTAGCCTTCTTAATCCCTGGAAGTCGTAGCACTTTCTCTGTGAGGCTTACTGGTTGCAACTCATTTGCACAAAGTTGTGTTATGGGTGCTGGTTGGTATCGTTATTTGCTACTTTTATGTTGTCTGTTCTTTCATTTCACTGATGAGATTTCAATGTCCCAAGCCGATTCGCTGATTGAAACGCTAAAGCGCCAGCTCCGCGCTCAGGGTAAAACCTATGCCGATGTCGCTCAGTGGTTGGCGCTGAGCGAGGCCTCCGTGAAGCGCCTGTTCGCAGAAAAGCACTTTACGCTATCGCGGCTAGAGTGCATCTGCGACCAGCTAAATATCGAATTCGCTGAACTGGTGCAGACCATGCAAGCGGACGAGCAGCGTTTGCAGGAGCTAACCCATGGCCAAGAGCAGAGTATTGTGGATGACCGTGAGCTGTTTCTGGTGGCTGTCTGCGTCATCAATGGCTATAGCTTCGACGAAATTCATCACCAGTATCAGCTAAGTGAAGCAGAGTGTATCCGGCAGTTACTGAAGCTTGAGCGGCTTACGCTGATAGAGCTACTTCCCGATAACCGGATCCGGCGGCGGGTCGCTGCTAATTTCCGCTGGCGAGCGGATGGGCCAATCCAGCGTTTCTTTCAGCAGCATATCGCTAACGAGTTTTTCCGTTCCCGTTTTGATAGTGACAGCGAAAAACTCATTGTCCTTAACGGACTATTATCCCCTGCGGGAAATGCTGAATGGCAGCAGACCATGCAACGCTTGGCGAAAGAGTTTCATGCGCTATGCGAACGAGAGAGTGGGCTACCCATTCATCAGCGGTTTGGCACGACCTCGGTGCTGGCGGTACGGCAGTGGCAGTATGGGCTGTTCCAAGGCTATAAGCGTGAGGGTTAAGTAAGAAGGTAGATGAAATAAAGGTTGAGACTGCCACCGCTATAGTGATGTATCACGAAAGCTGGCAGCTTCGTGCTCAAGCCACTCCGTGAATCGAGCTACCGCCGGTGGCGCTTCTCCATTACTAGGTAGAATCAGTTCGTAGGCGAATGGAGAAGCGAGAGGATACTGCTCCGCAAAAGGGCGTACCAATACACCGCTCGCTAGCCGGTCAGCCACCAGTGGGTAGCTGGCGAGTACCACGCCTTGCCCGGCAATGGCCTGATCGAGAGCCAAGCTGTAAAGCGAGTATTGCCGCTGGTTGGGCATCTTGGTTAGCGCTACCCCAGCGCTTTTAAACCAATCGCTCCAGCTTGGAATGGGGTGGCCTGCGTGGCTGCACCAATCCACGGTGAGCAGTGTCTGTGCCAGCAAATCGTCGGGGGTTTGCATGTTTGCCTGCGCTAATAGAGAGGGCGAACAAACCGGAAATAACGTGTCTTCAAACAGGCGTAGGCTGGTGACACCGGGCCAAGGGCCCTGGCCATAGCGCAATGATAAGCGTGCCCTGTTGGGCAACCACAGCGGTGGCGTTAAGCGCGCCTCGGCATCCAGAGAGATTTCTATTTGCCGTTCATTAGCTTCAAAGCGGGGTAAGCGGGGGAGTAGCCAGAGTTGTAGAAAGGAGGGCGGTGCACTCAGTAACAATCGAAAAGCCTCTTCTGAGCGCTCGGTGACGTTCTGTACACCGCTGGCGATGCGCAAAAGGCCTGCCTGCACATCTTCAGCCAGTACCCGGCCTGCTTCGGTAACGCATACCCCATTGGCATGACGCTCAAACAGCACCACGCCTAAGTGGCCTTCCAACTGTTTGACCTGTCGGCTAACGGCGCCAGGCGTCACCCCGAGGCGATAAGCGGCGGCTTTGAAGCTATTTTCTCGCACGGCCTCGGCAAACGCGCGCAATGCATTCAGCGGTAGCCTTTCTATTCTCATAGCGTGAGTTTTCCTAAGCCTAGGGCCGATAAGTAATCGTTTGTATGCAATGACGCTTACTGCTGCAATGGGCACCTATATGTTATAGGAGCCCGCAATGAGTAATCAAAGAATAGCCTCCACCAACCACACTGTCTGCATGGTTGGTCGATCGCAGCGAAAGTCAGTGGACGCAGCGGCAGCATCGTTGATGCTGCTATTTTGCCTAGTGTTGGGTTTTCAGCAGGTGGCGATCAAGGGTGTGGCTGAGGATATCTCACCCGTGGTGCAGATGGCCCTGCGCTCGGCTTTGGCGGTGTGTCTGGTCGGCGGGCTGGCTTATTGGCGCGGTATTCGCTGGGCGGATGTGGGGCATCATTGGGGCCCTGGGTTGCTGGTGGGCCTGGGATTTGCGGCTGAGTTCGCTTTTATCGCCTGGGGATTAACCTATACCTTGGCGTCCCACATGTCGGTGTTTCTGTATACTGCGCCCATCTTCGCTGCCCTGGGTTTGCATCTTTGGGTACCTGGCGAGCAGCTCTCCATTCGCCAGTGGTGGGGCGTTGGCTTGGCATTTCTGGGAATGGTGGTTGCCATGGCGCCAAGCGGTGCTTACAGCACCGAGATTCTTATTGGGGATACGCTGGGCTTGCTCGCTGGCCTCTCATGGGCGGCCACGACCGTCGTGATCCGCAAGACTTCGCTTTCTGAGGCGCCAGCAGAGCTCACTCTGAGCTATCAACTGAGCGTGACGGCGTTGTTGCTCCTGCCGGTGGCGGCTATATCCGGGCAGCTAATGAGCGCGCAGTTTACCCCAATGGCGTTAGCCAGCCTTGGTTTTCAGACGCTGATCATTTCGTTTGCTGCGCTGCTGTTATGGTTTACCTTGCTGCGCCGCTACCGCGCTTCGCAGTTAGGCGTGTTTTCTTTCTTGGCGCCGCTTTTCGGTATTCTGTTTGGTACACTGCTGCTCAATGAGCCGCTGAGTATTAATTTTATAATTGGCGGTGGCGTTATTTTAGTTGGCATCATTCTGGTGACTCGCTAAACGCATGCACCCATCTACCTTTGCGAAGACACCGATATGAGCATCACCCCTTTTCAAGCACTGGCGTGCCCGCTAGACGGAAAACCACTCAGTTGGTCGGATAGTGTTTGGCGATGCTCTGATGGTCACAGCTTTGATATTGCTAAGCAGGGCTACGTTAATTTACTACCTGTGCAGCAAAAGCGTTCCCACGATCCGGGTGATAGCAAGGCGATGGTAGCTGCTCGCCAGCGTTTTCTTAACGCGGGGTACTATCAACCCATTGCGGAGGCAGCCAGTCATGCTGTGTTGGGCCATGCCGAGGTTCAAAAGGCAGACAGACTGCCTTTTAGCTGCCTGGATGCGGGCTGCGGTGAAGGTTATTACCTTCGCCAATTAGCTGACGCGGCGACTAACGCGCAGCCACTTTCACTGATGGGGCTGGATATCTCTAAATGGGCGGTATTGGCCGCAGCAAAACAGGATGCTAAGCAGGCACCGCTAAGCAGCTGGGTCGTGGGGAGTAATGCACACTTGCCGGTGCAGACGGGAACGTTGGATAGCGTGCTGTGTCTGTTTGGCTTTCCAGTGGTAAGCGAGTTTGCTCGTGTGTTGAAAACCGGTGGCGTACTACTGCAGGTTGAAGCGGGGCCTAATCACTTGAGGGAGCTGCGGGAGATTATCTACCCCACGTTAAAAGCTGAGCGTGTGAGTGAGACGGTAGTGCCCGATGGCTTTATTCACCATGGCAGCGAGAGGGTAAGCTACTCAATTGCACTAAACGGAAGTGAGGAAATTGCCGATCTGTTGGCGATGACGCCGCATCTTTACCGAACTAGCTCTGAGGGGCGTGATCGCGCAGCGGCACTTGAGGTGCTGGTGGTGACGGTGGATGTGCGAATAGTGATGTACATGCGAATATAGAAGGGTAGTGCAAACGCAGCTTCCCTTTAGTCTGCTCTAAACGCGCAGTTTTAATATGCCCAAACGCAACAAGGCCCGCATAAGCGGGCCTTGTTATCCGAACCTTAGAAGGTTCGAGCAAATTCTTAAGCGCTAGGGCTTAGGAAATTTGCTTGATGTTTGAAGCTTGGAGGCCTTTCTTACCCTGGGTAACGTCAAAAGAAACGTTAGCGCCTTCTTGCAGGGTTTTGAAGCCGTCTGCTTGAATTTCAGAGAAATGGGCAAACAGGTCATCGCCGCCGTCAGAAGGAGCAATAAAACCGAAGCCTTTAGTATCGTTGAACCACTTAACTGTGCCAGTAGACATAGTAAAAATCCTTTCGCGCAAAGCGCTTTGTAAAGTTCCTGGTATCACCCAGATTAATAGCGGATAAAACAAGGAATACAATTACAGTCTTGCCGAAAGATTTTGTACACGTCTATCTCGTACATTTCTAAATCTTTTTCGTACACTTCTGAAACCATGCTTGCTTGCTAACCAACTGGCGCTACATTGTCATGAATTGTAGCGCGTGTCAAAGCCTTTCTGGATTGTCTTGCCTATGGGGCGCAGTGAGAGCCTCTATTAGAGGTGGTCGCTGGAAAATAGTGATAATGCCAGCGACCATCAGGGCACGTTTCCAGTAAATGGGAAGCTTGTTTTCTTACATGAATATCGCTCGTGCTAATGTTTACGTTTGGCCAAAAGCTCGGACAGCACCTGACGCGCAGTTAGTGACTCGCCGTAGGCCGTACGACGATATCGCTGGTATCCACGTCATCGGGCTGGTTGATGGCATGCGCAATGGCGGAGGCGATCGCTTCGGGCTTGAGGGCAATTTGGCGGAAAAGGTCGATTGCCTTTGCGGTTTCAGAGTCGGTGATGGTATTGGCCAGCTCTGATTCCACTACCCCGGGGTAGACACAGGTCACGCGTATCTTGTCGGTTTCCTGACGTAGCCCATCGGAAATAGCGCGCACCGCATATTTAGTGGCGCAATAGACTGCTGCGGTGGGCATAACAGTGAGGCCACCGATGGAGGAGATGTTGATCACCTGGCCACTTTCCTGGGCCTGCATAGTAGGCAGAACAGCGGCGATACCATTGAGTACGCCGCGAATGTTGACATCGATCATGCGGTTCCACTCATCTACTTTGAGCGCTGCCAAAGGCGATAGGGGCATGACGCCCGCGTTGTTGACGATGACATCTATGCGGCCGTGGGTTTTGATCGCGAAATCCGCAAACGCCTGCATGTCTTTAAGGTCGGTGACATCCAGCGCCTGGAAATCCACGCTGCCGCCCTCTTCGCGAAGGGAGTGGGTCAATGCTTCCAACCGATCAGTTCGGCGTGCGCCAATAATCAAACGGTGCCCTTGACCTGCAAGCCAGCGAGCAGTGGCTTCACCGATGCCGCTGCTGGCACCGGTCAGTAAAACGACTTTGGAAGATGGGGTTGTTAAAGCAGTCATTGGATAATCCTAAGGGTGGTGGGTACCCAGAGAAGATTAAGCTGCTGCGGCTGGCATCTGTATAGGCGATCCTATTGCATGCTTGCCTAATCCTATTTGTTTGTTAAAGGTGGGCGGCGAGGCAAGCAACACAGCATGTATATTGCTCTTATGGTGTTATTGGCTCTTAGGGTTGATTCAGGTGCGGCACGCATGACCAAGGTGGTTAACATGACACTGAAGAGCGATTCTGTGGTTTACAGCAATATCGTCGAATGCTTATACCAACTCGCACCACACGAGGGGTATACCCAGTCGCTATTGGACGGCGTACGCTTTATGCGTTCCAATCGCCCGCTTAAAAACACCTCTGTGCTCTACGAGCCGAGTATCGTCATCATCTGCCAAGGCCGAAAGCGTGGCTATTTGGGAGATGAGGTGTATATCTACGATGCGCAGCGCTATTTGGTGCTATCAGTACCCTTGCCGTTTACTTCGGAAACAGAAGCCAGCCCTGACGAGCCAATGCTGGGTATTGCTATCCGCCTGGATGCGGTGGTAATCGCCGAATTGGTGACGATGTTGGAGGCGTCAGGCGAGTATGGGTTTGAGGCGCCGCGCGGCATGCTTTCAAGCCCGCTGGAAGAGCCGCTGGCAGATGCGACATTACGTTTATTGAATGCGCTTACCTCACCAACGGATGCGCATATTCTTGCCCCTCTTATTGTCAGGGAGATCTGCTATCGGGTATTGACGGGAGAGCAGGGCGGTAGTGTTCGAACAGCGCTCTCCCATTATGGGCAATTTGGTAAAATTGCTAAGGCGCTCAACCGTATTCATGCTAACTATGCCGATGCGCTGGAAGTAGCAAGCCTGGCGAATGAAGCTGGCATGAGTGCGCCAGCCTTTCACGTACACTTCAAGGCGGTCACCCAGACCTCACCTATCCAGTACATTAAATCCACCCGCTTGCACCATGCTAGGCTGTTAATGATACGTGATGGGTTGACGGCTGCCGCGGCCGCTAGCCGAGTGGGCTATGAAAGCCCCTCCCAGTTTAGTCGTGAATTCAAGCGCTTCTTTGGCCGCCCACCAGCGGAGGAGGTGCGCACCATGAAGGCAAGCCTTGATTTATTGCCGCCTACTCACCTGGTAGATATCGCTGTGCCACACTAATAGAGTGTGATGTACGCTTATCAAATTAGACCTACCAACTTCTTCAAATCTGTAGGGACGCAAATGACTCGTATATGGAAGGCCTATGCTCAGGCATCGTTGATTTTACGCGTCACTGTTGCGCTTGTTCTGGGCGTTGTCGTTGGGCTTATTGGTGGTGAGACAGTGGCTGTCTGGCTAGCGCCGCTGGGTGACCTGCTGCTACGGCTGCTTACTTTTCTGATTGTCCCCATTGTACTGTTTACGCTGATGGTGGGGGTGAATCAGTCCCGGGAGGGAAGAGCTGGCCGCGTGGGCGGCAAGGTGTTTGGTTATTACCTTACCTCTTCAGCGCTGGCGATCATGGTGGGCTTAGCGGTTGCCACGTTGTTTAGTCCCGGCAGCGGTATGACGTTGGATGAGAGTGCCAGTTTCTCGGTGCCCGAGAATCCAGGCGTTGTCGATACGCTGCTGAATATAGTGCCGGATAATATTATTGGTGCGTTTGCCGAACTCAACATGTTGGGCATTATTTTTACGGCGCTGGTGTTTGGCATTGCGCTGCTAAAAATGCGCCAGTCGGAGCGCCAGCATGCCATGGGGGAACGCCTTTATGGGGTGATTGAAGCGCTAAATGAGGTCACTCTAAAAGTAATGTCGGGGGTATTGCACTACGTGCCCATCGGCGTGTTTGCGATTGTCGCCGAAACGGTGAGTCAGCAGGGACTGGAAACGCTACTCTCACTAGGTGATATGGTGGTTGTACTTTATATCGCCCTGGCAACTCAACTGCTGATTTATTGCGGCATCATGCGGCTGTTTGGCGTGAAGCTGCGCACCTTTTTTCGCGAAGCCCGTACGCCCATGGCCACGGCGTTTGCCACCCAAAGCAGCTCGGGTACGTTACCGCTAACGGTTAATGCTGCCCACCGCTTAGGAATTCCCAAAAGCATCTATGGTTTTAGTCTGCCGTTAGGGGCTACTTTAAATATGGATGGGGCGGCGATTCGTATCGCCATCTCGGCGGTGTTTGCCGCCAACGTGATTGGTGCACCGCTGGATTTCATCAGCATGGTGCAAATAGTGTTGATCGGCACGCTAGTGTCGGTGGGCACGGCAGGGGTGCCGGGGGCCGGTATCATAATGATTGCCACGGTGTTTGCTCAGGTGGGCCTGCCAATTGAAACCGTCGCGTTGCTCACCGCTATCGATGCACTGGTGGGAATGGGGTGTACTGCGCTGAACGTGACAGGCGACTTGGTCGGCACCTCCGTGATAGCCCGTAGTGAAGGCGAGGAGTTGCAAGAGGAGCCCGTCGAAGACGCGGGCTTGGCAGTAAGAGGGTAGTGCGTTTATCTCCCCCCTGAGAACGACTTAGGGGGGAGATCGCGTTAACCAATCATAAAGCCGCGACCCACGGGGTCTCTCTCATCAATCAGCCATTTGGCATAACCGATCAGTTCAGCGGTACCTTGCACGCTTGGACGAATGGCAGAATAACCACCAATTTCGGTTTCACCCAATATTTTGCCCGTGAAACGGCCGCTTCCCAGCAGGCCTTCCGAGTAGATTTCCTTGTTCTCTTCCAGTTCATTTCGTGCGTGAAACATGGCCATCATGGCGCTGGTTCCAGTGCCACCAGGCGAGCGATCCAGCTTGCCGCCTGAGAACACATGGACGTTGCGGTAAAGTGAATCTGGCTGCGTTCCCTCATGCCAGAACGTAACGAAATTTAGACCATTGATGTGAGCATGTACGGGGTGACGAATCGTCATGCGTTTATTCAATTCTGCCTTGACCGCCTCTCCCGCCATCGAAAAATAACTGCCATTTTCGGGGCAGATGGGTTGCTTGTCAGATGGAATGCGAATGATAGCGAAGAAGTTGCCACCAAATACCAGGTCAGCCTTTAGTGTACCCAGCCCCGGAACGTCAACAGGAATGTCCTGCTCCATCACGAAGGCGGGCACATTTTCAAAGCGAGTCCAATGCACTTTGTCGGCATCGGCTTTGACCTCCGAGACGACGGTGCCAGCGGTAGTTTCAAAACGGATGCGTGTCATGCCGTCTTCTTGTGCTGGTGGCGCCAAGCGGTGAGAAACCATCGCCATGGAAAGGGCTATGGTGCCGTGACCACACATGTCGACGAACTGTTCGCCATCCATCCATAGCATGCCAGCGTCATGATGCTCATCGGAAGGTGGGGTTAGAAAAACACCAAACATGTGCTGGTGGCCGCGGGGCTCACGCATCAGGCTAGTGCGGACATGGTCGTGATGCTCTTTCAAATAAGCGCGTTTGGATAGAATGTTGCTGCCATACGGGTAGGGAATGCCAGCATGCACGATGCAGGTTGGCTCGCCTTCCGTATGGGTATAGATAACGTCAAGGAACTGTTGGTTTTTCATGGTTGCTTCTTCCTGTGGGCTGTGCGGTTGGGTTATTAGTCTTGGGTTAAAGACCAAACCAGCGGGGTACGCTCATGACCATGCCAGCAGGCCAGACAATCACGGCGAGCAGCACTGCGAACATCACGGCAATGAACGGTAGGTTGGCGTAGGTAATGCGGATGATATCGACACGTGAAATCACGCTCGTAATAAACAAGGCGGCCCCGACCGGAGGCGTCTGCTGGCCAATACCCCAGCAAAGAATGACCACCATGGCGAACTGGAGAGGGTCTATGCCTAGCAATTGAACACTGGGCAGGAACAGTGGCACCACTATGAACATCATCGCGATGCCATCGAGGAAGGTACCGGCAATAATCAAGACGATGCTCAAAATCAGTAGAAAGCCGATGGGGCCCATATCCAGAGCTGCGATCGGCCCGAGAACTAGCTGCCCGAGACTTTGGTAAGTGAAGGTGTAGCCGAGTGTATGTGCCGCTGCCGTCACAAACATGACCGCACCGGTCAACACGGCACTCTCAACCAGGGCACGATAAAGCGCACGTAGTGAAAGCGAACGATAAAGCACCATACCAGCGAAGATGCCATAAGCGACTGCCACGGCGGAGGCTTCGGTCGGTGTGAAAATGCCGCCGAGGATACCGCCGAGGATGATGACTGGCATTAGCAGGGCCGGGAATGCACTGACCAAGCTACTGCCCAGTTGCCTGATCGAAAATGCAGCTTCGATAGGATATTGGCGTTTCACCGATATCCACCACGCCATCAGCATGAGTCCTATGGCAATGAGGAGCCCTGAGACTAGACCGGCAGCAAATAACGCCCCTGTCGAA
This sequence comes from Halomonas sp. ATBC28, assembly GCF_005937175.1. NCBI lineage: Bacteria > Pseudomonadati > Pseudomonadota > Gammaproteobacteria > Oceanospirillales > Halomonadaceae > Halomonas > Halomonas sp. ATBC28. The sequence goes on from NZ_VCQL01000003.1 coordinate 124,750, forward strand.
AGTCCCATATAGGCACTCAATAATACCATGGGCACGCTGGGAGGAATGATGATGCCAATAGTGGAGGAGGAGGCAGTCACGGCGGCAGTAAAGGGTGCGGAGTAACCCCGTTTGACCATCTGGGGGATCATCACACCGCCCACGGCGGCCGTATCTGACATGGAGGTGCCGCTCATGCCTGCAAAGAACATGGAGGTCAAGATATTGACCGCCGCCAGCCCACCCCGTATGGCCCCCACCATGGAACGAGCCAGATCGACAAGCCGTGCTGAAATACCGCTGTGGTTCATTATCTGGCCCGCTAGAATGAACAGCGGAACAGCCAATAGCGGAAAGGACTCGGTACCTCGGTATAGGCGCTGTACCAGCACGAGCATATCGACACCGGAAAAAGCGAGTACGCCGATAGAAACAAGTGTCAAGGCGAAGGCGATTGGCATGGCCAGCCCAATCAGAGCCAGAAGTGCAAGTAGTATGACGAGTAGAATCATAGCTCTGACTCCTCCAGAGCGGCTCTTCGAGCGGCTTCATAGGGCGGTATCTTTGCCTTGGCGGCAACGACACACTGGCGAACCAATTCCAGCAACATGCCCGCGCCGGAGATAGGCACGGCGGAGTAGAAAAGCCACTGAGGTGCACCTAGCATCAGCGTTGTACGGTTGGAAAAGGTGAGTGTTTGTTCCAAGCCCCACACGATCATGATGACGCAGACCAGCCCTATCAGTGTCTGGTTGATAAAGAACAATACCCATTGACCGCGATAGGGAAGTAAGGCAGCGATAACATCAATACGTAGGTGAGCGCCTTGCCTGAGTGCCAGATAACCGCAGAAAAAGGTAATGTAGACCAGCAGACCCACTAAGACTTCGGCGCTCCACGATAGCGAGGCATTCAGGATGTAGCGCGCAGCCACTGCCGCTATTGCCAGGAGAGTAATGGCAGCCAACAGCAGTGCCGCGACCGCTTCAAAAAAACGATCAAGCATGGTAGTGCTCCCGGGAGTAGCGACGGGCAGGAAGTGCCCGCCGGGAAGTGTGCTCTGTCGTTAGGGGAGGTCGGCGATGCGTTGCACCATGTCACGTGCCTCTTGTGACAGTCCTTCGGTAAAGGAGTCCCATAGAGGTTGAGAGGCTGCTATGAAGGCGTCAGTGTCTACCTCGTTCACTTCCATGCCGTTCTCTTTTACAAGCTCCACGACGCTCTGATCCGCTTGTTCTCCAAAGTTAACCGTTGCCTCGAAGGCCTGTTCGCCACCCTCGAGTAGAGCTTGCTGAACGCTGGCATCAAGATCCTGGAAACGTGACTCGTTCATCAGCAGGAAGCCGACGGTGTAAACATGCCCAGAGAGTGAAAGGTAATCCTGTACTTCGTAAAAGCGGCTGGCCTCTACTTCGACGAGAGGATTTTCTTGGCCATCGAAGACACCGGTCTGAAGGGCGGAGTAAAGTTCTGGATAAGGCAGCGGGGAAGCGTTAGCGCCATAGGCATTAAACATCTCGACACGCTGGCGGCTGCCAGGGGTACGGATTCTTAACCCGTCAAGATCCTCAGGTTTTTCAATGGCATGACTATTGTTGGTAATATGACGGAAACCTCCTTCATAAAAACCGATAACACGGTAGCCTTGCTTTTGAAGCTTGTCTTTTAATTCTTGACCGATTTCACCGCTCAGGACATTGCTCACATGCTCCCTGTCTCGAAATAGATAGGGAAGTGAAAGAATACCCATATCCTCATCAATGGTAGTAATCGGCGTTTCAATAGTGGCGATATCTAACAAGCGTGTATCTATTGCTTCTATATTGCTGACTTGATCGCCAAGTGAACCAGAATGAAAAAGTTTTATGTCGGCACTGTTATTGGTCGCTTCTGCCACGTGTGCGGCTAGGGCATTCAACCCCGCCATCTGGATGCCTTGCTGGCTTCCAATGGTCGCCGCTCGAAGCTCTAGCTCGGCGGCAGCTACCTGGCCTGCCAAACCGAGCCCTAGGGCGAAGGAAGCAATATATCGTACGGAGGAAAGTGCTTTCATGGTGACGCTCCGGAGGTTGTTTTTGCGGGAGTCATGTCACGGACCTTTACGATCACGTGTCTCTAGAGTAGGTCTGCGCCACCATGATTTATAGAATAAAAGAGACAGAAAATTGAATTTTTTGGACGGATTGCGCACGTAGTAACTGTTTGAAAATCATGACAGCAGGCGGCTAACGAAGAGCTACAAACGTTTTTCCTGACGGCGTGACTGGCCTGGGCTACAAGCGAAATGCGCATGAAAGTCTCGGGCGAGGTGAGCGGCATCGGAGAAACCGCAGTCAGCGGCAATATCGGCAATTGAGCTGTCGGTATGGTGGAGTAGCCAGTCTGCATAGCGCAGGCGCATGATTTTGAAGTAGCGCATAGGTGTGATTCCCAGTTCTTGACGAAAGAGTCGATCAAGCTGTCGGGGGCTTAAATTGATCCGCTTGGCCAGGTCACAAGCACTTAGACGGGTATTCAGCGATTGCTCCATGGTGAGTACGGCTACCCGGACTCGCTCATCGCGAATTTCATGGATGGCTTCAAAAAAGTGTGTTTGTGGAGAGTTGGACGTACGCATGCCGTTTAAGATCATGTGACGAACCGCCTGCTGGGCCTTCTCGGGGCCACATGTGCGATGAATCAGGTGCAGGGCCATATCCGTTGCACCTGACGAGCCTGCACAAGTGATTACCCTGGCGGATTCCAGAAATATTCGATCGGGAGTGGCATCGATTTTGGGAAACTGTTGGCGAAAATCATTGATTACGTTCCAGTGCACACATACCCGTTGGCCTCTCAGCAGGCCTGCACGGGCAATGGCAAATGTGCCAGTACATACACCGACAAGTTTCACTCCTTTGCTATGCGCTTCCTTGAGATATTGACTCAGTGCCTGATCTTCGTGGGGATTGAGATAGTCATTACCACCACAAACGGCAATATGAGTGAATTCACCCGGTTCACGATATGGTGTTTGTGGGTGGGCCTCCAAGCCGCAGCTGGAGGTGATTGGGCCGGGCCCCATGATCTGCCAGCTACAGTGGATTTGCCTGCTTCGGCCACCCTTGTCGGCAGCCAAGCGCAATGAATCGATGAACCCTGCAAAGGCATTCATGGTAAATAGCGGGAGTAGGATAAATCCGACGCGCAGAGGCGGTTGATGGCCCAATGGCATAGGGGCGAGGCTCTTGATGGTGAGTGGGCACGACTCCTTAGAGTATGCCCTGAGCCAGCCTAAGGTGCCATGGCCGGACTTTACGCATATCCATACGCATAGTGGTCATCGATAACGATCCCATTTGAACCCAAACAGGCGCCCCTACATAGAGACGCCTGTTTAGTTAAAGCAATCTACTGCTCTCGGGTATCAGTGCTTCAATATCACATAAAACGCATGAATAATGCCCGGTACGAAGCCAAATAGCGTTAGAATAATATTCAGCCAGAAATGCCCTTTAAAACCGACCTCAAAAAATACGCCGAGTGGGGGAAGTATTACGGCAAAAATCATCTTGATTGGATCAGTCGCTGTAAACGCCATGAAGCCTCCTTTGCTTTCATTGGTGTAACTTGTACAAGTGTAGGCACGATCAACTTATTTATCCATGCCTTGGCTAATTTCCTGTGACTGGCCAAGTAGGCAATCGTTCAATTCCGCCATTTATTTCCGCTCTACGCTGTTTGGGAGGGACTCCGTGTTCATCAAAGTGCCATTAAAAGTAACCACCACGTCTTTTTGTTTATTAAGCTGTCTTGGCGCAGGCCAAAGCTGGGCGCAAGAGAGCCCGACAACTGATAACACGCTAGCCACACTGCAAGTCACAGCGCCACGACTATCGCGAGAGCTTTACGCCACGCCCGCTGCGGTTTCAACGCTCGACCGTGAGGCGATTGCTCAGGGACAGCAGCGCACACGGCTGGATGAGGCGTTAGTGCGAGTGCCTGGCATGTTTTTGCAAAACCGCGATAACTTTGCCCAAGGCCAGCGAATCTCCATTCGCGGCTTCGGCGCTCGGGCGCCGTTTGGCGTTCGCGGTATTACCGTGATGGTGGATGGCATTCCGTATACGTTACCCGATGGCCAGGCACAGTTAGATGCCATTGATCTGGACAGCGCTGAGCGCATCGAAGTTATCCGCGGGCCCTCTTCGGTACTTTACGGCAACGCGGCGGGTGGGGTAATTGATGTGACCACCGCCGATGGCCGCGATAACCCTGGCTCAAGCGTGCGAACCGAGGTGGGCAGTGATGGCTACCGTAAGGCGGTCGTACAAACCGGTGGAGCCCAGGGTGATTGGTCGCACCATGTGAGCTTTTCGGCACTCAATGTGGATGGTTATCGGGAACAGAGCTCTACGGAGAAATACCTGCTGAATGCCAAACTGCGCCGAGAGTTAGGCAGTGATCGGGCGTTAACCGCGATTATCAACCTGCTTGAAAATCCCCGTTCCGAAGACCCTGGCGCGCTGAACGCGCGTGAAGTGGCCAGTGGCCGTGATCAAGCAGCGCCAAACTCATTGGCGTTGGATGCAGGACAGAACGTAGATCAGCAGCTTCTTGGCTTACAGTACGAAGATTTATCCGCCGGCCCTGGTGAGTTCTATTTAAAAGGCTTTGTTGCGCAGCGTGATTTTGAGCAGCAGCTACCCTACGTGGGCGATAGCCGTATCGGCTACCAGCGTGATTATCTGGGCGCGAGTGCTGAGTATCATCATGAAGTCAGCTTGGGCAGCCTGCCGCTGAGCTATATCACCGGTGTCGATGTGGCGCGTCAAGACGACGAGCGCTTTCGTAATGCGGTAAATGGCCAAGGTGTGGTCGGCGAGCAGTTGGCGGAAGAGACCCAAACGGCGACCTCCGCTGGGGTATTTGCCCAGGGCGATTTAGCGCTGACCGAGCAGGTAACGCTCTCGCTTGGCGCACGCTTTGACCGAGTGGAGCTAGAAGTAGATGATCGCTATCAGGACGATGGCGATCAAAGCGGTGACCAGACCTTCAATGAGTGGAGCGGTTCGGCGGGGTTAAGTTACCGTTATCGTCCGCAGCATCAAGCCTATATCAATACTGGTACGGCGTTTGAAACGCCTACGTTCTCCGAGTTTGCCAATCCGGCGGGCGGTGGTTTTAACCCGTCGGTGTCGCCGCAAAAAGCCTGGAATCGTGAAGTGGGGCTGCGGGGCTACGTTGAACCACTGGCCATGGATTACGATCTGGCGCTATTTTCGGTGCGCGTGCGTGACGAGCTCGTGCCGTATGATGACGGCGGTCGCACCTTCTACCAAAACGCAGGCGACACCGACCGCGACGGTATCGAGCTGGCGCTGGGCTGGCAGTTGGCCGACCAATGGCGGTTGAATAGCGCCGTTACGCTGGCGAGCTATGAGTTTGATCAATTTGCTACACCAACTGAAAGCTTTGGCGGGAATCGCATTCCTGGCCTGCCCGAGCAAACCTGGGTCAATCAACTCACTTGGCAGGGTCTGGATGAGCGCTTTGCCACGCTGGAAACCCAGTACGTGGGCGATATGGTGGCGGACAACGCCAATGAGACAGAAGTCGATAGCTACTGGCTAGTGAACCTGCGGGTGGGTGATGGTTGGCAGTTGGGAAGCGATACACGGCTAAATGCGTATGTGGGCGTGCGCAATCTCTTAGATGAAGAGCACTACGCCAACGTGCGCTTGAACGGCACCTTTGGTCGCTTCTATGAACCTGCTCCGGGGCGCAGTGTGTATGGCGGTTTAGAAGTACGCTTTTAAGTCGAAATACTGCAAGTAAATAAAAACGGGCGGCGCTCATTCATTATTGCTGAGGCCGCCCGTTCTCGTGGGTGATAACGCTAAGTTAGCCGTTTACTCAGGCAGAGCGTAACCAATCACGTAATCGCCCATCTTGGTGCCAAAGGTGCCGTGTCCACCCGCCGTGACGACCACATACTGACGGCCATCCTGGCCGGTGTAGGTCATCGGCGTGGCTTGGCCACCTGCTGGCAGGCGTGCTTTAAACAGCTCTTCGCCAGTAGTGATGTCGTAGCCGCGCAGGTACTGATCCAGCGTGCCGCTTAAGAACGACACCCCGCCAGCCGTCGTCAGCGGGCCGCCTAGTGCAGGAACGCCGACGTTCAAGCCAATCGGTAGATCAAACGGCATGCTGTCGCGTGTGGTGCCATTGCGGTGCTTCCACACCACCTCGTTACTTTGCAGATCGATACCGGCTACATCGCCCCAGGAGGGCGCTTGGCAGGGCAGGCCGAGCACTGAAAGCAGCGGGCCAAGCTCAACGGCATAAGGTGCGCCTTCATTGGCTTGTAAACCCTGTTCGCTGGCAGAGCCTTGGCCTTCTTCTACCTCTTCACGAGGAATTAACGTAGACACAAACGCCAGGTATTTAGCGCCAGTGAAGAGCGCTTGGCGCTCGGGATCAACGGCCACACCACCCCAGTTCATTACACCGACATTACCTGGATAAACAATACTGCCTTCCAGCGAAGGTGGCGTGTATTGGCCCTCGTAGCGCAAAGAGTTGAACTGAATACGGCACATCATTTGATCAAACGGTGAAGCGCCCCACATGTCGCGCTCGGTGAGCGGCGGTGGCAGCAGGTTAAGCGCTGAACGCGGCTGAGTCTCGGCGGTCCAGTCGCCTTCCACGGCGCCCTGAGGTGCAGGAACCTCTTCAATGGGCACAATCGGTTCACCGGTTTCACGGTTCAATACATATAGGCTGCCCTGCTTGGTCGGCTGAATAACCGCGGGCTGGGTGCCATCACTAGTGGCCAGGTCAATCAGTACCGGTTGCGCAGGTGAGTCCATATCCCATAGGTCGTGGTGTACGAACTGGTAAACCCACTCAACCTGACCATCTTCCAGGTTGAGTGCCACTAGACCCGCGCTGTAGGTTTCATCGTTCTCGGTGCGGTCAGCGCCATACTGGTCAGGCGTGGCGTTACCCATTGGCAGGTAAACCAGGCCTAGCTCTTCATCAACGCTGATCGGTGCCCATACGTTGGGGGAGCCGCGGGTGTAGGTTTCGCCTTCTGGTAGCGGGTCGGTGTCGTCGGGATTACCGCTATCCCAGTTCCATACCAGCTCGCCGGTATGCACATCAAAGGCACGAATAACGCCTGAGGGCTCGTCAATGGAACTGTTGTCGGTGACGTGGCCGCCCAGAATAACCAGATTTTCGGTTACCGTCGCAGGGGAGGTGGAGTAGTAACCGCCCGGTGAGAAATCGCCAATATTGTTGGTGAGATCGATTTCTCCGTTATTACCAAAACTGGCACACCGCTCACCCGTATCCGCATTCAGCGCAATCAAGCGTGCATCCGCCGTGGGTAGGTAGAGCCTGCGTGGGCACATGACGTCGGTCTCGCTGAGCATGGGTTGCTGCGGGGCGCCGTTTTCTTCTTCAACACCAAACAGCAGTGACAAGAAGGAGAGATCCAGACTGAAAATATCGCTGTCATCGAAGATATCAAAAGAGAGTGCCGTTGCACTGTTCGGGGCAGCGTCACTGTTCGTCACTTCTGTGCTATCGGTTGCAGAGTCATTAGTGTCAGTAGAATAGTTTGCGGCGTCATAGTAGGCGAGGCCGCGGCAGGTCATATGTGCCCAGCCAGAAAAGTCATCCGCCCCCATGGTGCTGATCTCGGGGTCAAATGCCCAGAGGGTTTCACCGGTCTCGGGTGACAGCGCCATTGCCCGGCTGTGAGAGGTACAGATATACAGGCTGTCATTCACTTTCAGCGGGGTATTTTGATTGGTGATCTCCGGGGGCGCATTGGGGCCCGCTTTGTCACCGGTTTGAATCCGCCATACCTCTTCAAGCTCGCCGATGTTTTCCGGCGTAATTTGATCAAGGGAAGAGTAGTGGGTGCCTGCATTGGTGCCGCCATAGGCGGGCCAATCATCGCCCGCCACTTGGGCAGGGTTTACGCTATCGGTCGTTGATTGGTTGTTAGCGGCTAGCGACCCTTCGATAGTACCGGGATCGTTAAACTGGCTGGCAATGGCCACGATAACAGCGGCAGTAATGCTGCCAACAAGCGCCAGACTGCCGCCTTTTGAGTGTAGTGGCTTACGCCACCAGGGCAGGAGCAGCAGAATACCTATTAAACAGAGAATGGCAACGCGAGGCACTAACTGCCACCAGTCGAGACCAACCTCCCACAGAGCCCACACTAATGTGGCAAAAAGAATCAGCGCGTAGAGCCACAGAGCGGCGCCTTTGCGCAGGGCAAATAGAATGCCGCAAGCAATAATGCTAAGCCCGGCAATTAGGTAGTAGGCGCTGCCGCCTACGCTGACGAGCTTGCTGCCGCCAAAAGCAAGCACCAAGCCGATAATAAATAGTAGCAGGCCAACTATAATAGCTGGCCATTTACTGTGAGCGCGCGTGCTTTCTTCCATGAGATTTCCCCTAGTGAAACGTACTTAATACGTTAATGCATGCCGCTTAAACCCTAAATTCAAGCAATAAGTGCCAAGCGGCGAACCCGCAACGCGCTTTAACCCATCGGCGGCGCCGATGGGTTAAAACACACCGCTATGGTGGATGATTTTAATAATCAATTCGCTATTGGTCTAACGATTTGATGTTTTTTTCTAAGGCGGGTGCCCTACCGCCAGGGTAGTTAATGTCGCGGTAGGGTTAGCCAGAAGGCGTGAGGTTTATAGCTTGACCAGCATTTTACCGGTATTGCCGCCGTCAAACAGGGCCAGGAATGCATCGGGGGTGTTCTCCAGGCCTTCTTTCACTGTCTCTTTATATACCAGCTTACCTTCCGCTACTTGGGGGGCTACTTCGTTCAGGAAATAGGGGTAGCTAGCCCAATGGTCAGCCACAATAAAGCCCTGCATTTTGGCCTTGCGCACTACTAACTGAGAGAGATTGCTCGGGCCGGGGGTAGGCTCTTTTGCATTGTAGCTGTCGATCATGCCGCATACGGCAATCCGCGCACCTTCATTTAGCTGGTTCAATGCTGCTTCTAGGCAGATACCGCCGACGTTTTCGAAATACACATCAATGCCGTTGGGGCTGGCGAGCTTAATGGCGTCGCTTAACTCCTGTGCGGGACGGTCACGATAGCTAACCGGTTCAACGCCCAATGATTCAAGCCAGGCCAGCTTATGCGCAGCCCCGGCAATACCGACCACATGACAACCTTTGGCTTTGGCCAACTGTACTGCCAGGGAGCCTACGGCACCGCTAGCCGCGCTAACCAACACATTGTCACTCGGCTTGCATTCGGCAATCAGGTTGAGGCCAGTCCAGGCGGTCATGCCAGGCATACCGAGTACGCCCAGATAGGCTTGTTCGGGAACATCGATATCGGGTAGCGGCGTGACGCCCTGCGCAGGCAGTTGGGCAATATCCCGCCAACCGCCCATATGGCTCACTTTGTCGCCCACTTTTAAGCTTGAATCATTGGTCTCGATGACCTCGCCAATGGCACCGCCTTCCATCGGCTTGCCGAGTTCAAACGGCTCCACATAGGTGCGAATGCCGCTCATGCGACCACGCATATAGGGATCTACGGAAAGCCAGCGGTTGCGAATACGCACTTCACCTTCGGCTAGGTCGGGTAGGGTTTGTGTTTCCAGCTTGAAGAGCGTGCGATCGGGTAGGCCTTTGGGATAATCGGTAAGCGTATAGAATTGTGACTGCATGGATTTGTCTCCTGCGAATACTGAGCGTGTATCGAACTCCTTGCAGCATAGAGACCATTAGCCTGCTTGCAAGTTCGTTAATGTATCGGGAAGTAAGTCACAAGAGGTAAGCCATATAAAGAAACAAGGTGACCATTGCTGGTCACCCTGTCTGTTGACTACTTTAAGATAACGATGCTTCGTGTGCTGTCGCATTGATTAGGCTAATGGGTATCACACAACAACCAAGGATGTGTTATCCGTTAATCCAACAGCGTTACCATCACTGGAGCTGTACCGCGGCGAATCATGCCAAGCTTCGCTGCCGCGCGTTTAGATAAATCAATAATGCGTCCTTGAATGAAAGGGCCACGATCATTGATCAGTACTTCTACCTCTTGCCCCGTGTCCGGGCGTGTCACCAACACCTTGGTGCCAAACGGCAAACTCGGGTGGGCGGCGGTCAACGCCTGCTGGTCAAAGGGCTCTCCACTGGCAGTGGTCGCTCCTTGAAAGCGGTCACTGTAAAAGGAGGCGACGCCTTCCTGCGTTTCTGTTTCATGTGCAAAAGCACTATTAGCAGCGCTACTTACCACTATCGCTGCCAAACAAATCGTTCGGATCAGTCGTTTTTCGGCTCCCATGGGAGTACCTCGGTTTTGCTTGTTGCGAATCCCGCACTCTTGATGAGGTGCCTGAATAGGCTTTTCGATACTACCCTTGTCGCAACGAGTCAGCAAGCTTTGAGAAGATCGATGCAAATAGGTTCAATTTCAAGATTTTTAAATCTCTACTTATGTGGCCTTGGGTTTCAGTGACTTATCAACCCAGGTATGAAATGAATAGAGAAAGCACTTTGTGCAAAGCAGCATTCTTCATGAAACGCTCACTTTAATTGAGTAAGCATCTTATAATCACTGACACTTATCTAATTAATGATTGTCATTGCGACTCAACAAGGAACCGCTCATGGCTAGATCTTCTTCGTTTACGTTTGTATTGGTGGCGATCGGTGGCGCAGCCGTTGGTTTTCTCGCTGCTCAAATTATTCCCTTACCGGGGCAAACCGCCGATGAAGCGCCTGACGAAACTGCTGAGACAACTGATCAGCCGTCCGTTGCCGAGGCTATTGTTGGCCTTGAAAAGCTCACGCTTGATGAGCGCATGCGTGGCGAAATAACCTCGGCCAGCGAGCTGAACGGTAACGATGGCAGCCGCTTCATGCGCTACGCCATCGCACTGGAAGAGGATGAGATTGTTGAGATTTCTCTCAACGGAGCCTTGCAAGGTGTTGTGGCGCTTTATGATGTTCAGCTACAACTGCTCGATAATGCCCCTATCGTTCGTCACCGTATAGAAGAGAGCGGCGACTATGTAGTGGTGGTTAGCGGTGCCGATGCCCACAGTTATGGCCCGTTTACCGTTGTCAGCCGAACCGTTGAGCTGACGGATGCTGACACAGTGGCAGTGGGCGAGCCCATCGATAGTTGGCTGCAAGGGGATGCCCGTGAAATCACCTTGAACATAGAAGAGGCAGGCCTCTACCAACTGGAAATGCGCTCTGACGACTTCGACGCTTACCTGGAGATTGAAGGGCCGAACGGTTACGCCCGCGAAGACGACGACAGCGCCGGTGATTTAGACGCGCGCATCGCTGATTTCCTTGAACCCGGTGAATATACGCTGACGGCACGTAGCGCCTACGATGATGGCAATGGCGTTTATACGCTTTCAGTAGAGCCTCACGAGTTACCGGGTGATGGTGAGCTGCGTAATGATGGAGCGCTCACTCCCGATGACTCTCTCAACGGCTGGTTTAGTGGCCAGGGGCTTAGTTACCAAGTAGAAGTAGAAGAAGCAGGCATGTACCAAATTGAGATGCGCTCCAGCGATATCGATTCCTACCTGGTGCTTGAAGGGCCTAACGGTTACTACCGCGAAGATGATGACAGTGCCGGCAATCTGGATGCTAGCATCGCTGATTTTCTTGCTCCCGGTGAGTATCAGCTAACGGCACGTACTGCCTATGGCGAGAGCAGTGGCATGTTTACGCTCTCCATGGCACCGCGTGATATGCCAGATGTTAATCTGCGTAATGAAGGCACGCTTACCCCTGGTGAAGCGCTTAACGGTTGGTATAGCGGTGAACCGCTGACGTATCAGTTGGAAGTAGAAGAGAGCTCGTTAGTGACGTTGGAAATGCGCTCTGACGATTTTGATACCTTTATTGAGATCAGTGGCCAGGGTTTTGTCGCCAGCGATGACGACGGCGCGGGCGGTACCGACTCACGGCTTCAAGAGCAGTTGCTGCCCGGCACTTACACGGTAAGCGCACGCGGGTTTAGCGCTACCGGTAGCGGCTTATTTGAACTAAGCCTCGACATGGAGCCGACGGACATTCCCCCAGAGCTTTAATTGTTAGCGTTAATCGATAATACCCAGCGCCCCTGTTGCTTATCGTGATAGGGGCGTTGGTTTATTGGTCGATGGTGAGGAGTGAATTGTGAGGAGTAAATTGTCAGGTGTGAGGAGAAAATGGCAAGGGGTTAACGGCCAGCTTTGAGGCAGCCTGCCACTACCAGCACGGTCGCGGCGGGTAGGCGCCAGTCGAGCACGCTCATGCCTGCTAGCACCAGCAGTAGGGCGGCTAGAATCGGCACGCCATACGCCAAGCTGCCCACAAGGCTCGCGTGCCCCCAGCGCAATGCTTTATCCCAGGCCACCATGGCTACTCCGTAAGGCCCTAAACCCAGTGCGATGCCCGCGAGTAACGCTTCACCGCTGGGGAGGGCGAGGGTGCCTTCCAGTATTAAGCTGGCAGCCACGGCAATAGCGCAGGTAATCAGCAGTAGCCGCGGCAGCAGGGGTGTTAAGGCCACTGGTGCAGCTTGGCTTAACCATGAATAGATCGCCCAGCAGCAGGCGGCCAGCAGTGCTAGCGCGTAGCCCGTGGTGGCACCACCCAGCCCTCCACTGATGGCTTGAGGAACCAGCAGTAGCGCAGCGCCTGAAAACGCAATCAGAGCGCCGACCACCCCTGCGATGCGTAGGCGGCCAAAATGGCTCCATTGGCTGAGCAGCACGAACAGCACAGGCCACGTGTAGGTAATTAGCGCCGCTTCGGCGGCGGGGGCTAGCCGCATACCAATAAAGTAGGTGCTGACGGCGCCAAAGATGAGCAGTGGGATACCCACCCAAACGCTGAGTTGCCAACCCACGCCGCTGGCAGCGACGTTTACGCGGCGGCTTAATGGTAGCGTCGCCAATGATCCCGCTAACAGGGTAACGGCAGTTAACTGCAAGGGCGGTGTCGCTTTGGCAAACTCAGCCAGCAGCGGTGCCGAACTCCAAAGCATCACGGCCACCAGCGCCGCACCAACACTGTACCAACGTGGGAATAACGCAGGGGAGTGAACGGGATGCATAAGAGTTCTCCTTGATTTGAGCATGTACCGAGCAGCATACTCATCATCAATGCATCACAATATCGATCTTTTGTGATCGTTTTCATCAAGCTTGGTGATATATGCGTGCCCCCACGTTAGACCTAACCCTGCTACGCACCCTGGTGGCGATTGCGGACACTGGGAGTGTGACCGCAGCTGCTAAACGGTTGGCGTATACCCAGTCCACTGTGAGCATGCAGCTCCAGCGGTTAGAAGCGCAGCTCTCGCTCACGCTGCACGAGCGGGAAGGGCGGCGAATACGCTTTACCTCAGAAGGTGAACGCTTGCTTAACCACGCCCGACGGCTATTAGCACTTAACGATGACGCGTGGAGCGATATGCAGGCGCGCCAGGTGACAGGCGATCTTACCCTCGGCATTCCTGAAGATTACGCTTCGTTGCTGCCTTCGGTGTTTGCCTACTTTCATCAGCTCTACCCCGCCGTGGGGTTAAAGGTGATCTGCGGCACTAGCGCGCATCTCGTTGAGCAGGTTAAAGCTAAAGAGCTGGATCTCGCTCTGGTGACCCGGCAGCGCAACTCGCCGGGCGGCGATGTGATTCGCCGGGAACCGCTGTTGTGGGCAGTCGGTATGAACCAGCAGCCGCTGCTAAGCGACCCGTTGCCGTTGGCGCTCTACTCACCGGGAGCTGACGTATTCCGTGAAGTGGCCGAGCAGGCGCTGCAATCGGCGGAGCGCAGCTGGCGCGTGGCCTATACCAGCCAATCCATGGCAGGGCTGGCGCCAATTGTGACCGCTGGGCTGGCCATCGTGGTGGTGACTCGCAGCATGCTAACCCCTGCACTGAGACCGCTGGATGAGAGCAGTGGGCTGCCTGCGCTGCCGATGATTGAGTTGGCGCTGCACCGGGCGCCGCACCGACCTTCGGAGCCTGCGCGCCGTTTGGCAGAGTTAATACGCGATCAACTGGCAGTGCCCGAACAAGCGTTATAAAGTGGCTTTTGAGACCAAGTAGAGCCTAGGTAATGCTTAGCGTTGATGGCCGTGTAGTGCTTTAATCAGCGTAAGGGAGCGTTACTGACTAGAATGAAGAGCAAATGAATTGGCTGTTAGGAGCACTGCATGCACGAACTGGATCACTATATCTACCCGCATCGGGTGTTGCACTGGCTGGTGGCTGGCGCGGTGCTGCTCTCCTTGGCCAGCGGTTTAACGTTAGGCTTTTTGGGCTATGAACGCACCCTCGCTCTAGTCGGCAATATGTTGACGAACTTGCTGTATACCAGCCATAAGACGCTGGGTGTGCTGATCCTGTTGCTAATGACGCTACGTATTATTACCCGCCTGGCCTTTGTGGTGCCTGACCATGAACCGCCTCTAAATGCCTTCGAGAGGGTGGTGAGTACCAGCGTTCACCATTTGCTCTACTTGGCGTTGGTCGTTATGCCTTTATTGGGCTGGGCGGCTACCGCAAGCGGCGGCTTTCCCGTGGAGTTTTTCCACTGGCATTTACCCGGTCTGATTGGCGAGCGCGAGCAACTATCTGAACAACTCTTTATGTGGCATGGGCGCCTGGGGTGGGCCATTTTAGGTTTGGTGGTACTGCACGTTGCCGGTGCCATGTTCCATTGGAAAATCAAACGCGATAACGTTATGAAACGTATGAGCCTGTTTGATTAATGACCAAGGTTAATACCTAACTCGCCGAGCCGTAGCGATAGAACTCTACCGCTTGGCGTGATTTGACAGCGTACATATGGCTATCGGCTTCACGCAGTAAACTCTCAAGAGTGGCGCCCTCTGTTCCCTGGCAAGTGCTTACCCCAATGCTCACGCTAACACTAACTCGCTCGCCGCAGGGGAGTTTTATGGGTGAGCGAATGGCTTCGTCGATACGTGCCTGTATATTCTCAAGCGTATCGTGAGGTTCGATGTTCTCCATGATAATAATAAACTCATCACCACCAAAGCGTGCACAGTGGTCACCGGTACGCGCCATATGGGCAATACGTTTGGCAATTTGTTGTAAGACAAAATCACCTGCCTCATGGCCGTAGCAGTCGTTAATGGGTTTGAAACGATCCAGGTCAAGCATCAGGAGCGCCAAGCGATGGCCGTTTTGACGATTACGCTCCAGAGCTTCTGCGGCGCAGCGCGCCAGGCCATGGCGATTTAATAAACCGGTCAGCATATCGCCGTTGGCTAAATGCTCTAGCGCTTTAGTTCGGGCAGCGACTTTTTGTTCCAGCACGGCTTCCTGCTTTTTTAGCGCAGCTAGCATAGCGGCTTGAGCGCGCTCTTTTTGCCGTTTAAGTTTGTTAAAGCGTGATGCCAGTGCAAACGAAAGCAGTAACATTTCTAGCGCTGAGCCAATTTGAATGCCGTGTAGGGTAATAAAATTAGCCGGCAGTATGCCCAGATTGCGGAGTGCAAAGACACCTGCACCCAGCAGAAATAGCGACCACGCAAACACGAAGAGTCTAGCGCTGGGTATGCGTCGAAAGCTGCAGTAGCTGCCGCATATCAGGAGCAGTAAAGCCGCCATAAACCCCGTCACATCCATTAGGTGGAGGGCCGCAGGAATGGGCAGCAGCAGCGAGGCAATGACGGCGAGCCAACAGTAGCTGCGAAAGGTGTTTAATACCTGGTGCCAGCGTGGGCAATACGTCTCTGTGTTTAGGAAGCTCTGCGCAAACAGTGTGGCCATGGTAGAGGCAAAGGTGAAACCGAGCGCCACCAAGCGAGATGTGTTCTCACCCAGAAAACTCCAAAACATGAGTGTGCCAATGCCGTTAAACGCCAGAATGGCAAGTCCAAAGCCAGCGACAAATAGCGAGTAGTGAAGAAATATGCGCTCTTTTAAGCCGAAAAATAGCAGTAAGTTATATAAACCCATCGCCAGCAGCATGCCAAAGTAGGTCGCCAGCCAAAAATTATGACGATCATTTTGGGTATAAAACACCTCTGGCGTTAATAAGTTATAATTAAGCATCTTGCTGCCTGAGGCAGCCACATGGGTATACAGCGTGACGGTTTCAAAGGCGGCCAGCTCCAGTGGAAAAACCGCCTGCCGGTGGGCGAGCGCGCGTTGTTCAACGGGAACCGCGCTGCCGCTTTGCTGCACATCGCGGAGTTGTTGGCGAAGCGTATAAAGGGTAACGTAATCCAAGAACGGGTATTCAAACTCCACCATCCAACGCTGGGGTTCCGACGAATCATTGCGCACCTGAGTGCGCAGCCACACATCACCACGGGTATAGCCGAAATTTAAATCTTGGGCTTGGTGCGTGGGTGTAAAAGTACGCGATTGGGCGAGCAAATCGTTAAGCGTTACAGACTGTTCGTCGGCGTGCCAGAACTCGTTATAAGGGGCAAGTGAATAGCTCGCCTGGCTTGGCGATGCGGATAGGAGAGTATTTGCCTGCGCCCAGGGCATAAAACAAACCGCAAGCAGCAGTAATAAGCCGGTGTAAACACCCGCTGTTAAACGTTGTGCATGCATAGGGTATCGCTTTTTTCGTTTTTTTACCCCGTTCGCTGTTCCCTGGGTTCCCTTACCCGCCGGGGGCCGCTAATTCGTCGGCATAGCGCTCAGATGCGGTTTGCATGCCACCCCGCTCAAAAGCAGCTCAAATTTCCTTGTGCCGTACGATAAGCTCTTTGAGTGTAGTTGGCTTTGGTGAAAGGAAACGTTGAAAACTCTCATGCTTAAGTCATAGCACGACTTAAATGTTGCGTAAGTCGTTGAATGAGTTGCCCGCTGTGGCGCCAAAAATGCCAGTACAAGGGCACTGCTAAAAAATGACCGGGAGCAACACTGGCTAGTTGGCCACTGGCCATTAATTCGCCGACCTGCAACTGAGGCATCATGCCGTAACCGACCCCGGCTGTGGCTAAGCGCACAAACCCTTCTGAAGATGGGCAGAGGTGATAAGGAAAGTGGCCGTGATAGCCGCACTGAGCAAGAAAGCGATGCTGCAACTGATCGTGAGGGCCGAAGACGATGGCTGGCGCGGATTGAAAGCTCTCTTTGCAAGGGCCTTCTGGAAAGTAGCGTTCGATATAAGCCGGTGTCGCCAAAGGGTGGTAGCGCATTTCTCCCAGCGCAACACTGCGTGCACCGGCTATCGGTTGTGGTGTGGCGCACAGGCAGGCCGCTACATCGCCATCGCGCAAGCGCTTGAGTCCGACATCCTGGTCTTCAATCACCAAATCCAGCAGTAAACCCTCCTCTTGGCAGATCGTGGCAACGGCCTCGGCCCACCAAGTGACCAAGCTATCCGCATTGATAGCAATCCGCAGACGCGGCGCCTGGTCATCCAGCGTGGGTAGGGAGCCGCGGAGATCGCGCTCTAATAGCTGTACTTGCTGGTAATGGGTCAACAGCCGCTGGCCCGCAGGGGTCGGCGCTAGATGAGGAGAGCGTATAAGCACCGGCTGCCCAAGGCGAACCTCCAGTGCCTTAATGCGCTGGGAGACAGCTGACTGCGAAAGCCCCAGTACATCGCCTGCGCGCTCAAAACCGTCGCACTCCACCACGATTGCCAAGGCATGAAGCAGTTTATAATCCAGCATGTCGGTTTTCCCAAGGCAGCAAAAAGTGACACAGAGCAAAAAATGGTGATGAAACGGCGTAGTGCTCTCTATTTAAGATCAAATAGGATTGAATCTCATAGGTCAATGAATTACATTTCAGGCAGGGCTAGAGCACCAAAACCCTCTCGGGTTGCCTAGCACTTTATGTGAGTAGTTTCTGTAATGCCACAGCCTAAAGGACACTGTAATGCCCGCCATCATGCTCCGTCGCCCTCTTGCTGGCATCGTTGCGCTTAGCGCGCTGATGCCTTTTGCCCCAGTTGCTGTCGACACCGCTGCTGCTGACACCGTTAGCGCTGACGCCGTGGTTAAACACTACGCCGATCTGGCTCATGCCAATTACGCCGATGCACTGAATGCTGCCCAAGCATTGAACGAGCGTATCGACGAATTGCTCGCCAATCCCACGGCCGAAACCCTGAGCGCAGCCAAGCAAGCCTGGCTGCAGGCGCGGGTGCCTTATCAGCAGAGCGAAGTGTTTCGTTTTGGTAATGCGGTGGTGGACGATTGGGAAGGACAGCTCAACGCCTGGCCTCTGGACGAAGGCATGATCGATTATGTCGAAGGCGACGACTACCAGCATGAGCTGGGTAACGAAGGCGCCACTGCTAATATTATTGCCAACGAGCAAATCACTGTCGGCGGCGAAACTCTGGACGTTAGCGACATTACCCCAGCATTACTCGCCGACCTGAATGAAATTGGCGGTTCGGAGGCTAACGTCGCCAGCGGCTATCACGCCATCGAGTTTCTGCTCTGGGGGCAGGATCTGCATGGCTTTGAGGAAGGCAACGGCGAACGACCGGTGAGTGATTACCAAACCGGCGATGACTGCACTCATGGCCACTGCGATCGCCGCCGCAGCTATCTGGACGCGGTGTCCGACCTGCTCGTTGACGACCTTGAGTGGATGGTGGCCCAGTGGGCGCCGGAAACTGAAGGCAACTATCGCCAGGAGCTGCTGGCGGAGAGCGATCAGGAAGGCCTGCGCCGCATGCTGTTTGGCATGGGCTCGCTGTCGCTTGGCGAGCTGGCGGGTGAGCGCATGAAGGTAGCGCTGGAAGCCAACTCTTTTGAGGATGAACACGACTGCTTCAGTGACAATACCCACAACTCTCACTACTACAACGGCCAGGGTGTTCAGAATATCTACACCGGCAGCTATCAACGCCTTGATGGCAGTGTGGTAGAGGGGCCTTCGCTGCAAGACTTACTGTCTCAAGCAGATAGCGAGCTAGCCGACACCCTTGGTGCGCAGCTTGAAGCCACCATGGCGAGGCTTGATGCTATCAAGCAGGCGGCTGAAGCGGAAAGCTCGCCGATGGCATTCGATATGATGATTGCGCCGGGTAACGAGCAGGGCAGTGAATTGATCAACGAGGCGATTCTCTCTCTGGTGGCGCAAACAGGGTCTATCGAACAGGCCGCAGGTGAACTGGGCGTGACCTCCCTACAGCCTGATGATGCCGGTCACCGGTTCTAGAGCGGACTAGCGTCTACTATGAGCCGCCGATAGTGTTGCTATCGCGCGGCTCTGTTGGTTTTGTCAGTATCTTCCTTCTCAAGGTATCACCATGTACCGCTTACCCCGGTTTATTGTCCTAGCCAAGTGGGTGCCCAGCACATTAGCCCACAGCAGTTTCTTACTGTTCTTGTTGGCCGTGCCCTTGCAGGCAGCCGAATCACCTATACAAAATGCGCCACCTAGCCAAGATTATCCCATTCAAACGACGCCCATGAGTGGTGGCGATGGCTCGGTGGAGCAGTTTGACCATAACGCCTATTCGCTGCCGTTGGGTAATATGTCGATGACCAAGCGGCTGGATTTCAGCGTCGGTAACAGCTTCTTTCGCAACCCTTGGGTGGCGGCGCCCGCCAGCACCGAGGCCCGGGATGGCCTGGGGCCGCTGCTCAATACCAATAGCTGCCAGGGGTGCCACCTTAAAGATGGTCGGGGGCACCCACCCACCGGCGACGAAAACCCCATCGCGCTGTTTCTGCGCCTCTCGCTACCCGCAAGCCAAGCGGATCCAGAAACACTGGAGCAGCGGGGCGCGCTTCCGGTACCTAACTACGGTTTGCAGCTCCAAACCGCGGCGATTAGCGGTGCCAAGCCCGAGGCCAAGCTGGTGATTGAGTATCGTCCTCGGGAAGTGAGTTTCACCGATGGCACCAGCGTCACCTTGCAGGAGCCGCTCTACTCGATTGCCGAGCCCGCTTACGGAGAGCTGCCGGAGTCACTGCAAACTTCGCCACGGTTAGCACCTCCAATGATTGGCCTGGGCCTGCTAGAAGCGATTCCTGAAGCTGACCTTATCGCTGCCGCAGACCCTGACGATGCTGATGGCGACGGGATTTCCGGCCGCTACAACCAGGTATGGGATGTGCGCAGTGGTACCACGGTGCTAGGGCGTTTTGGCTGGAAAGCCGGCGAGCCCAGCATTGAGCAGCAGGGGCTGCACGCCTTTGCCGGGGATATGGGGCTGACCTCCAGTCTGGTGCCACAAACCGACTGCATGGAGAGCCAGGGGTGCGATGATTTTCCTAACGGTGGCACGCCTGAGGTCAGCGATGACGTGGCCGACTTCGTGACCTTCTACGCCTCCAGCTTGGCGGTACCGATGCGACGCAATATGGATGACCCAGCGGTGAAACAGGGCGCTGAGAGATTTAACGCGCTCGGCTGCGCGAGCTGCCATACGCCGCGCCATCGCACCGCTGCGGATGCTGCCCGTCCGGCGCTAGCCAATCAGGAAATATGGCCCTATAGCGACCTACTGCTCCACGATCTGGGCGATGCCCTGGCTGATCATCGCAGCGAGTTCCAGGCCGATGGCCGCGAATGGCGCACCCCGCCGCTGTGGGGCATCGGCTTGGCGCAAACGGTTAACCCCCGGGCTGGTTTTCTCCACGATGGTCGCGCCCGCACTCTGGAAGAGGCGATACTCTGGCACGGTGGTGAGGCAGAAAGCGCTACCCAGGGCTATCGCGCATTGCCCGCTGACCAGCGAGCGGAACTTATACGTTTCCTTGAATCCCTGTAAGTCATTACTGTTAAGGAGTTAACGTGATCGCATCTCTTCGCCGCCTGAGTTTGCTGGCTTGCGCGCTACTCGCGACGCCGCTCTCTTTTGCTACGGACACCCCTACGCCGCGGGAAATGTGGCACGGCGCGGTGGAACTTCAGTATGCTGAGCTGAGCGCCGCCTCCGAGCGCCTGGAAGCTAGCGCCGCACGCTTTTGCCAGAGCCCAGACGAAGCGCTCAGACAGCGGCTGGAAAATGACTGGCTGAGCGCCTATCAAGCTTGGCAGGCGGTGCGTTTTATTCAGTTCGGCCCGGTCGAGCAGAATAGCCGAGGCTGGCAACTGCAATTCTGGCCAGACCGTAAAAACCTGGTGGGCAGCAAGGTGCGCGGCTGGCTGAAGGCAGCCGAAGCCCCGGATGCCCAAGATATCGCCAGTGACAGCGTGGCGATTCAAGGCTTTCCCGCCCTTGAATACTTGCTTTATGACGACGCCATGGACGAACAGGCCCTGAGCGACCCTGGAGCCTGCTCGCTGATGCAGGCCATCACCACGCATCTTGCTGATACCACAAGCGCGCTGCATCGCGACTGGCAGGCCTTTGGCGAGCACTATCTTGAGACTCCTGACTACACGGAGACCACGCTGGCGAGCGCCATCCAGGCTCTCGAAATACTCGAAGATAAACGGCTCGGTGAGCCCATGGGCCTTAAAGGCGCACCCGCCAACGGCTACTTGGCGGAAGCGTGGCGAAGCGGACAAACGGTTCGATTGGTAGAGAGCAGCCTGGAGGGTCTGCGTACCGGCTTCTTGCCGGGGCTCACCGCGCTGTTGCGCGAGGCCGATGCGCTGCCGCTCGCCGAGGCGTTTCGTGATCAGTTGGATAAGACACTCGTTCAGGCCAGCGAACTGCCACCGGGCTTGGTGCCTTCCCTTGAAGACGAAGAGGCGTTTCGCGGTCTGCAGTCGCTCTACCTCGACATCAGCCAGCTACGCCATCTACTGGGTAACGAGATCGCTGGTGAACTGGGGCTGGTACGAGGCTTTAACTCCAGCGATGGGGATTGAACCATGCAGCGACGCCAAGTACTCAAAGTAGGGTTGGGCAGCGTCGCCATGGCGCTGACCCCGCTGAGTTGGGCGCTGCCCGCGCGGGAGGAAGCCGCTTGGCTGTTCAGCGCGGTAGACGACCCCAGAGGAGGGCATTACATCGCCGGGGTGGTATTGGATGGTCAGACCCGCTTTATGATCGAAGTACCCGAGCGCTGCCATGGAGGCTGTCTGCAGCCCGACTCTCGCCAGGCGGTATTGTTTGCTCGCCGCCCTGGCACACGGATGCATGTGATCGATGGGGACAGCCGCCAATTAGCCCACACCATTGCGGCCGGGGAGGGCTACCACTTCTACGGGCATGGCGTTTTCGACCTGAGCGGGCGCTATCTGTATGTCACCGCCAATCGTTTGGAGGACAGCGCCGGGCTAGTGCGCGTTTACGACGCTGCCAACGACTACGCCCATGTGCGCGATATGCCGCTGGGTGGTATCGGGCCTCATGAGCTTAGGCTGATGCCGGATGGTGACACACTGGTGATTGGTTTGGGGGGGATCAAGACTCATCCTGACTATGGCCGGGTTAAACTCAATCTTGATACCATGGCACCAGCGCTGATGCTGCTGGATCGCCACAGCGGCGAGATATTGGCACGTCACGAACCTTCGCACCACCAGCTCAGTTGCCGTCATCTGGATGTGGCGGCGGACGGTACAGTGATCGCTGGCTACCAGTTTGAAGGGCCCGAGTGGGAGACCCATCCGCTGATCTGCCGTCTGGATGCCCAAGGGCACTTCTCTGAGCTGGCGCTGGCCGATGAAGTCACCGCCAGTCTGAAGCACTACACTGCCAGCGTGGCGTTTAGCCGTGTTTCTGGCAATGCCCTGGTGACTGCCCCTCGCGGCAACCGGGTACTGCTGCTGGATGCCGCGCAAGGCAAGCTTGTTGCCAGCCTAGCGCTACCCGACGCCGCCGGCGCCCGCTGCGACGGCAACGGCGGCTTTCTGGTCTCCTCCGGCCAGGGCGGGCTCTACCGAGTAACGCCTGGCTCGGCAACACCCCAACTGGTCGCCAGTCTGGAACTCCGCTGGGATAACCATCTGACATAGTTCTTAGGAATCGCCCTTCGGAATCGCCCTTAGGAATAGCTCTTAGGAATAGCGTTCCGGTTCAGACTACTCTTTGTCAGGCCTCTGTCGCTGCTCGTTTGCCACCCAATATGAATGACGTCTTCTTGGTGAGAGGCGCTGCTGTTAGACTTCAGCGCTCTTTACAGGAAGGCAAGGAGCCCCATGGAACTGCTGCGCTTAGTATTTCATCACTACCGCTGGCCCTTTTTAGGCGCCATTGCTTTGAGCCTATTGAGCGCTGGCTTAGGGGTCGGGGTGATTGCGTTTATCAACCAGCGGCTTATCGAAGTAGGCAGTATGGCGGCGCTGCCGCAATTTCTAGGCCTGCTGGTGGTGCTCCTGGCGGTCACACTCAGTACGCAATTAGCGCTGACCGTGCTGGGGCACCACTTTGTGTTTGATCTACGCTCGCGGCTGGTGAAGCGTATTCTCGACACCGATATTGAGCGCTTGGAGCAGTTGGGCAACGCCACCTTGCTTGCCAGTCTGTCCAGCGATGTGCGTAACATCACTATTGGCTTTGTGCGTCTGCCGGAGCTGATTCAGGGCGTGGTGCTTACGCTTGCCTCGGTGGCCTATTTGGCATGGCTGTCGCCACAAATGGTGGTGATCACGGTGCTGTGGATCGCGTTCACCATGGGTGTGGGGTGGGTGTTGGTGTCGCGGGTGTATCGCCATTTTCGCCTCGTGCGTGAAAGCGAAGACAGTCTGTATAAAGATTTCCAGGCGGCCATTGAAGGGCGCAAAGAACTGGCGCTCAACCGCGACCGTGCCCGGCGCTTTTATGACGAGCGCTATACCGCCAATGCCCGTGACTATCGTCATCATATCATCCGCGCCGATACCTACCATTTAAGCGCTAACAACTGGTCTAACATTATGATGCTGGGCGCCATCGGGGTGGTGTTTTTCCTCTCTAATGGATTGGGCTGGGCGAATACCACGGTGGCTTCCACCTTCGCGCTGACGCTGCTGTTCCTGCGTACGCCGCTGATTCAGGCGGTGGGCGCTTGGCCAACGCTGATCAGTGCCCAGGTCGCGTTTGATAAATTGAGCAGCCTGGAGCTAGCCGAGTACCAGTCAAGCTTTGCCGTCGACGATACGCTGGCCGATTGGCAGCGTCTGGAGCTGGAGGAAGTCACTTATCACTACCCGGACACTGCCCAGGGCGAGGGCTTCCAGGTGGGGCCACTCAATATGACCCTAGAGCGCGGTGAGCAGGTGTTCTTGATCGGCGGCAACGGCAGCGGTAAGTCGACCCTGGCAAGGCTACTCTCGGGGTTATACCGCCCCCAAAGCGGCACTATTAAGATTGATGGCGAGGTGGTCACTGCTGCACAGTGGGAAGCGTTCCGCGCTCGCTTTGCCAGCGTGTTTACCGATTTCCATCAGTTTGATCAGACCATGGGCCCTGAAGGCCTGCCTGCTGACCCGCAGGTCGTTGATACCTGGCTTGAGCGACTGCAGATGCAGCACAAATTGCAGTGGGAGGGTGATCGCGTCATCAACACCCAGCTCTCCCAGGGGCAGCGTAAGCGCCTGGCACTGCTACTAGCGATTGCCGAAAAACGCGATATCCTGCTGCTCGACGAGTGGGCGGCGGATCAAGACCCGCAGTTCCGGCGGCTGTTCTACCGCGAGCTGTTACCGCACTTAAAAGCGATGGGTAAAACCGTGTTTGCTATCAGCCATGACGACAGCTACTTCGTTCACGCTGATCGGTTGCTGGAGATGTCGAAGGGGCAGCTTAGCGAGCTGAAAGGCGAGCAGCGTGCTCGAGCGAGTGAGGACGCTGTTGCGCAAATTAATATCTAAACAGTGTTAAAAATAGCTAACGTTTTAACGGGCGACCTGTTTGGCGCGCTTTCGCGCTTCCAGGTCGCAGCCCTCTAGCGGGCAGGTGCCGCACGTAGCAAACTCATCCAGTAAATAGCGCAGGCAGCAAAGCTTGCGCACCCGCTTAACTTCCTCACTACCCTTGGGCGTAAAGTAACGCACCGGCTGAAACAGCGGGTTGCGCTTGCCGTTGGGCAGGTTGCGCGCTTCCAGCAGCGCCTTGGCAGCCTCAAACGCCTGCCTATTGGCAAGCGGGTGCTCGCCCAGCGCGTTGACGTAAAAGTCCAGATAGCCACCGGCATTGCTCCAGAACACCCGCTGTGCAGCGCCGGAGATAGCCGCTAATTGCTCAATCAACGGTGCCCAGTGCTGCTCAATCAGGGTAGCAAAACGCTCAAACGGGTCGTGAGTGGTTATCGACGTGCCTTCGTGGGGCAACCACAGCCGCGAGGTGGCGCCCTTGTCGTTAAAGATAACCTGCATGTCGCCCAGCCCCACCGGCAGGTCACGGTTAAGCAGCAGGTTGGCTGTCAGTGTGGGAACGGTTAGTGCGCTTAAGTGCCATTTCGACCAGATCGATACCACTGCCCGCTGGTCTCCGTCTGGGTACTGTTCAGCGAAGCGGGAGAGATCTTCTTTGAGCCAATCGGCATTCCGCCAACGGGCTGTTTTGAACGCTTCCAGCGGTGGCGTTCCACCTATTAACGGCGGCGTAAAGTTCGCCAACGGCCCGGTGTAGCAGGACGCTAACGAAGGCTCGAACAGTTGCGGCTGACGTAGAGCAGAGGGCATCGCGGGGCTCCATCACAGGGCTTTAACACAAGGTTTTGACACAGCACACAGGTAAAATATGGCATTCAGCTTAATCGATAATGCGTATCAGTTGAAGCTTTTGATTGCGAATGAGTGCTTTTAAAAGTGTCTGACCTCGGAGAATAGCGCTATTGAGCCACGGCGATATTGTGCTCTCCGTTGGGGTGCTTCATGACCTGCATCGGTAGGCCATAAATCGCCTCTAAGGTGCTGCAGCTCATCAAATCACCCGGGCTGCCATGGGCCAGCAAGCGACCGCTGTGCAGTGCCATCAGCTCGTCGCAGTAGCGCGAGGCCATGTTGATATCGTGCAGTACAATAATCACCCCAAGATTTAGCTCATCGCACAGCTTACGGATCAGCGCCAGCACTTCGATTTGGTGGGCGATATCCAGCGCCGCTAGCGGCTCATCCAACAGCAGGAATCGGCTGCCCTGGGCGAGTAGCATCGCCAACCAGACCCTTTGACGTTCACCACCAGAGAGCGTGTCGACCAAGCGGTCGGCAAAGGCCTCTGTGTGGGTCAGGGCTATGGCGCGATCAATGGCATCTTTGTCTTTCTGGGTGTGGCGGCCCAGAAGCCCGTGCCATGGGTAGCGGCCGAAGGCGACTAGCTCGCGTCCGGTAAGACTTTCTGCACTTGGTAAATGCTGGGGCAGGTAAGCCACCTGACGGGCGAACTCACGATTTCCCCAGTCACTCAGCGGGCGTTGATCAAAGTGAACCTCCCCCTGGCTTACCGGCTGCTGCTGGGCCATGAGCTTGATCAGCGTCGACTTGCCCGAGCCGTTATGGCCAATCAGGCCGTAAACCTTGCCCTCATGAAAACTGTGGTCAATGGGATTTAAAATCTGCTTACCATTGATTTCAAAGGTGGCGCCTTTGACCTCGAACATGAATGACTCCTGGCGATAGGGTTGATGATAATGCCTCCATTCTAGTGCTAATAGTTCTCATTTTTAACAAAAAAATGAAAAGATTTACGTGATAGATGGCAAACGCCGCTTGGGGAAAGCAGGCAAGGGGTAGGTCTCAGGTGATTAGAGATGACGTTGATCGTTTATCAGCAAGACGCTAAACACGCTAGCAGTTGTCCATGCCTCTCGGGGTGCGCCGCAAGTAAACTGTTCCATTGAGAGGGATTCGGCTCGCCAGTGAGATCCGTGACGGTGTAGCCAGCTTCTCTGGCAATCACAATACCGGCGGCGATATCCCAAAAGTCGAGCTTAGCGCCTTGAGACCAAAAAGCATCAAACCGGCCCAGGCTGGTGTAGGCGATCTCCAGCGCCGCCGATCCTGGGCTGCGGATACCGGCCACCTGGGGCATTAGAGCAGCGAGTTGATCTAGGGCCGTCGTACAGTCGCCTTTAGCGTGGTAGGGCAGGCAGGTGCTTACCAGCATCTCGTTCAGTGGGCGCGGTTCAGGCGTAGTGAGCGGCGTGTCGTTGAGGAAGACGCCGGTGCCAAGGCTGGCCCAAAGCATTTCATCAAGCAGCGGTTGATAGACAACGCCGATGATCAGCTCATCGCCCTTAGTAACCGCGATGGAGACTGAGAAGTGAGGTACCCCATGCAAAAAGTTGCTGGTGCCATCGAGAGGGTCAATGATGACGGTATAGTCACTATCGGTGGGTGTAAGCCCGCTCTCTTCACCTAGGAAAGCGATATCGGGAAAGGCGCTATTGATACAGTCGATAATGATGTTCTCTGCGGCCGTATCGTAGTAGCTGACAAAGTCTGACGCCCCCTTTTGCTCAAAGGCGATTCTGCCCTTTAGCGAATATCCCTCGCGTAACAGCGCACCTGCCTCGTACGCCGCCTGTTTCACCGTTTCGAGTAGGTCGTTACTGCTATCGAGCATTGTATTTCCCCTGGGCATTCATCGTGCCTTAGTGAATGGCAAAAACTGTATGCATTCAATGTAACTAGCCATTCATGACGCGGAGATGACAGTGGCGGATAGATTGGTAGCTAAGCCAAGGTCTCCACCTCAAACGCCACAATTTGGCGCTCAACGCTGGAAAACTCCACGCCGATCAGGTGGATGGGCTTGCCCGAAGCGCGGTGCTTATCGGCATAGCCTTTATGTTTGATCTGCTCCAGCGCTTTACCTTCCGGCAGTTGTTCCACCACTTTGAACTCAAACAGGTAGATATGCCCACCAAAGTCCACGCTCATATCCACCTTGCCGTGGTGGCTGGCGTCTTCCACGGTTACATCCAGCCCCAAGGCCGCAAAGTGGCTGTAAAAGACACTGGCATAGTGGCCTTCGTATTTGGCGATGGGGTTGTTGCGGTACCAGTCATGGGGGAGTCCGGCGTAGAGCGCCTTTAAGTGAGCTTCCAACGCAGCAAGGTCATGGCGCTGAAAAGTGTCAAATAACGCCAGTTGGTAGGTTTGCGCATCGCTTGTGTTAATACCCAATACTGGCAGCAATAAATCGTTAAGGCTGCTTTCTACCTCCCTGTTCGGAAAGCCCAGCGTATAGAGGCGATAACCCAGCATGGGTTCCTGCACGTCTTTAATGGTGATGTAGCCGGTTTGGAACAGCAGCCCTTCGGTGGTGATATCGTCGACATCAAAGCGGCCGAGCAACTGTGCTTTTGCTTGCAAGGTCTCCAATCGAGGGGTAAACACCCCGCGTTGTTTGAGAATATCGACCAAAAACGTTGGCGTCGCGGACTCAAACCAGTACGGGCCGAATTCTTGCTCTTGGAACAGCAATAGTACATCGAAGGGATTGTAGACAGAGGTAACCTCACGACCACCCCAGCGATAGCCGTTATACCACTGTTTGATTTCCTGACGGTCTAACCCAGAAAGTTCAGGTTCAAATACGGTATCGATATCGTCATCGGTATAACCACACAAGGTTGCATAGTCGGGCGAAAGGGTAATATCGCGGAGATTGTTCAAGCCCGAAAACAGGCTGACCTTGCTGAATTTGGAAACGCCGGTAAGCAGCACGAAGTGTAGGTGCGGGTCGGCGTCTTTCAGCACGCTGTAAAGGTTCTTCAAACCCTCGCGCAGTTCCCGGGCACGCTCCGGCGCCAGGATGTTATCCAGAATCGGCTTGTCGTACTCATCAATCAGAATGACCACCCGTTGACCACGCTGCTGGTGGGCGGCACGAATGAGGGCAGAAAATTCACCCGGTATATCGGTTTTATGGTGGTGGGTAATGCCGAGTTGCTCACGCTGGACGCGTAGCTGCTCACGGATACGTTCATCCAACCCTTCACGGCTCTGCATCACGCCATCGGCAAAGCTAATACGAATCACCGGGTAGCGCTGCTGCCAATCCCACCTGTCGTGGAGATACAGCCCTTCGAACAGCGCCTGGCGACCTTCAAACAGGCAACGCAGGGTGTCCAGCAAGAGACTTTTGCCGAAGCGGCGTGGCCGCGAGAGGAAGTAGTATTTGTTCTGGTTAACCAAACGCTCAATGTGCGGTGTCTTATCGACGTAGTAATAGTTCCCTTCGCGGATATCCGAGAACGTCTGAATCCCGATGGGTAGCTTACGGCGGTGGGCATCCGGCATAGTGGGTCTCCAGAGCAAAGCAGCGATACGAGCAGCAGTTTAGCATGCTCACAGATGGGTGTTACGACCTACTCAAGAGTCTCCACCTCAAACGCCACAATCTGGCGCTCAACGCTGGAAAACTCCACGCCGATCAGGTGGATGGGCTTGCCCGAAGCGCGGTGCTTATCGGCATAGCCTTTATGTTTGATCTGCTCCAGCGCTTTACCTTCCGGCAGTTGTTCCACCACTTTGAACTCAAACAGGTAGATATGCCCACCAAAGTCCACGCTCATATCCACCTTGCCATGGTGGCTGGCGTCTTCCACGGTTACATCCAGCCCCAAGGCCGCAAAGTGGCTGTAAAAGACGCTGGCATAATGCCCTTCGTATTTGGCGATGGGATTGTTGCGGTACCAGTCGTGGGGCAGACCTGCGTAGAGCGCTTTGAGGTGCGTTTCCAATCCGGCCAGGTCGTGCTGGCTTAAATGACGAAACAGTGTTCTGCGCTCGCGTGGGGCGTTCTCGACCCCCAGTGACGGCAGCAGCGCATGGTTGAGACTGGTTTCGACTTCGCGGTTAGGGAAGCCAAGGGTGTACTGGCGGTAGCCTCGCAGAGGCTCTTCTACTTGCTGAATGGTGAGGTAGCCGGTTTGAAACAGCAGACCTTCAGTGCTGATCTGGTCAACATCAAACTGGCTGAGCAATTCATACTCGGTTTCCCAATGATCCAATGACGGGGTAAATACTCCGCGCTGCTTGAGGATATCCACCAAAAATGTCGGTGTGGCAGACTCAAACCAGTACGGGCCGAACTCGCGTTTCTGAAACAGTAACAGCACGTCGAAGGGATTGTAGACGGGCGTTACCTCACGGCCACCCCAGCGGTAGCCGTTATACCACTGGCGGATCGCCTCGCGATCAAGGCCGGGCAACTCAGCGGTGAACACCGTGTCAATGTCCTCGTCGGTATAGCCGCAAATCGTGCTGAAGGGGGCATCCAGAGTGATATCGTTGAGGTTATTCAATCCTGAGAAAAGGCTGACCTTACTGAATTTGGAAACGCCGGTGAGCAACACAAAGTGCAAGTATGGGTCGGCGTCTTTAATAACGCTGTAAAGGTTCTTCAAACCCTCACGCAATTCCCGGGCGCGCTCCGGTACCAGGATATTGTCCAGAATCGGCTTGTCGTACTCGTCAATCAGGATGACCACCCGCTGACCACTCTGCTGGTGGGCGGCACGAATGAGGGCGGAAAATTCACCCGGTATATCGGTTTTATGGTGGTGGGTAATGCCGAGTTGCTCACGCTGGACGCGTAGCTGCTCACGGATACGTTCATCCAACCCTTCACGGCTCTGCATCACGCCATCGGCAAAGCTAATACGAATCACCGGGTAGCGCTGCTGCCAATCCCACCTGTCGTGGAGATACAGCCCTTCGAACAGCGCCTGGCGACCTTCAAACAGGCAACGCAGGGTGTCCAGCAAGAGACTTTTGCCGAAGCGGCGTGGCCGCGAGAGGAAGTAGTATTTGTTCTGGTTAACCAAACGCTCAATGTGCGGTGTCTTATCGACGTAGTAATAGTTCCCTTCGCGGATATCCGAGAACGTCTGAATCCCGATGGGTAGCTTACGGCGGTGGGCATCCGTCACGGTGGGTCTCCAGAGCAAAAAAACAACGTTACGACCAATAGTCTAGCATGCTCACCGATTGCATTGCGCAGTGACGAGCTTGCCTGTGGAGGGCGCATGTGGCCACACAGAGTGAATTTTACTGCTTTAGACAAAAAGAGTAAGCCACTAGTTTGTATCGACAGAGGCACTGCCTGTGCGATTGCTTTCAGTCAGGTGGCTGACAAGGCTATCGGCAAAGCGTCGGGCGGCTGGTAGTCCTCCCCAAGACCAATAATTGACAGGAATAATCGTATAATTTCCCTGTTTCACGCTTGGCAAGTGTCGCCACTGGCCATCGGATAGGAGTTGTCTCACACCTCCGTCTGGGCCGTAGGGGCTGTCAAGAAACACTAGTTTCGCATCGATATCAAACAGAGGCGTTGCGTTGACGGTTGTCATTCCCCATTGGCCTAAATCCCCCTGCCAGGCGTTCTGGAGGCCAAGGTGATTTAACATCATGCCTTCAACACTTCCTGTGCCATATACACGGGCATGGCGCTCATCCATCAGGCGCACCAGTAAAACGTGGGAGTCGATATCATTAAGCGCTTGCTTTAGCGCAGCGAAGTGGTGGCGGGACTGCTCGATATAATGCTCCGCAGCGTTAGGATGACCAACCAAATCGCCAAGCTGACGCGTCAATTCCTCGATGGTTTCCCAGTCGTTATGGTCGCCATCGCTATCGGCAAATTTATAAAGCGGGTATTCCTTAACCTCCGCAATTTTTCTGAGCCGTGGGAGTAAGCTGGCATGAGCAGGCGGTGAAATTAGAATATGTTGTGGGGGATCGCTTGCCAGTAGCTCAAGGTTAGGGAGGTGGCGATAACCCAGGTTAGTCGTATCGGGAATAACGCCATCTTGACGGGAGTAGGTTTCATACCCTTCAAGGCCCGACAGAAACCTAGGCGGGTGACCAATGGCATTGAGGGTCTCCGCGATAGCGAAGTCAAACGTTGCTAATGGCACCACTCCGTTTTTATCGCTGGCCGTCGATACATTGCCCATCAATAAGCTGATAAGCAATGCGATCGATAAGATCATGCTTTTTTTAGGGCGTACAGGGGGATAAAAAGTCCCATTTTGATATGTCACGATCATGCCTGTGTTTAGCGAATAAAGAAGCGCCTTCATCACCACTGATAGGACGCCGTGCCTACAACACTGCGAGGCTCTCCGTAATAACATGCGTAGGTGCAGGACTCGATATAGGTTTCATCGGTCAGGTTGGTCGCATTCAAGGAAAGTAACCATGGGCCCGTCTCATAGCTGACCATGGCATCAACCAGGGTAAAATCAGGCACTTCGCCATCAAGGTGGGCGTTAGGAAGCGTTGATCCAACATAGCGTACCCCCGCCCCCAGTTTGAGTCCCGGCAGACCGAAATCACTGAAGCGATAGTCACCCCATAGTGAGAACTGGTTGTAGGGCGCCTGACCGGTTCGTTCCCCGACTTTTTCGGGGGTCGCCGGGCTGCTTTTTGTTGTTCGGGCATCAGTGTAGGCATACGCTGCGACCAGATTGGCATTGAGGCCGATCTCCGTCTTGGCCTCCAGCTCGACACCCCGAGAGCGCACTTCGCCTATTTGTGTCTGGAAGTTAGTGTTGACCGGGTCGGCGACCAGCACGTTATCTTGAGTCAATTCGTAAGCGGTGGCGGTGAGCATGGTATCGAACCCCTTGGGCTGATAGCGGATGCCTACCTCGTACTGCTCGCCTTGGGTGGGCTCGAACTGATTGCCGTTGCGATCGGTGCCAGTCGCTACCTCAAAGGATTGACTGAAGCTGGCGAAGGGTGCCAAGCCATTATCGGCCAGGTAAACGAATCCAACACGACCGGTGAAAGCATCATCATCCTGCTGTTGTTCTTGAGAGGGATCGAAGTACCGAGCAGCTTCGGTATCCGTCCAATCTTGACGCCCGCCCAGCATGACTACCCATTTATCGGCAATCTTCATCTGGTTCTGAACATACAGTCCCACCTGCTGCTTACGGCTCAGATTGGAATAGTTATTAGGGGTGCTTTCACCCAATTGCCCACTTCCATAGGCAGGGTTATAGAGATCCAGAGCAGGAACGCTCTGCTGGTAGCGTTCTGTTTCGTGGCGCTGGCGGACATAGTCAAGGCCGACCAGAGAGGTATTGGTTGTCGTTCCGGCCTCCCAGTCATACTGCAAGGACGTATCGGAGGAGATTGCCCTGGAAGCATCACGCCGATCATGGGCGGTTCTGGAAAAAAGTCGCCCAGCGGAGCTTTGAGGCTGCTGAACAATACCGATGTTGTCGAAGTTTCTATCTGAGTGGAAGCTGCGCAAATTGTGGCGCAGCTTCAGGCGGTTGGAAAAATCGTGCTCGAACAGATAACCAAGTGAGTAGCTTTCGTTATCGTAGTCATCGAATCCAGGTTCACCAACGAACCGCTCCCGCGGTATATCGCCATTGGGGTTGGCAAGAATAGTGCCACTGGCAGGCAGCCCATAGATATAAGTCGTCTCGTCCCGCTGATACTCACTGAGCAGGATGAGCGAGGTATCCTCGTTTGGCTGCCACTTAAAGGCAGGCGCGATGTAGGTGCGATCATCTGGCACATGGTCGACAAAGGTGTTGCTATCGCGGCGAAGCATGGTTAAACGGTAGGAAAACTCACCATCTTCATCCAGGGAGTCAGAGAAGTCCGCAGATACCTGGCGCCGATCAAAACTGCCTACCTGGAGATTAACTTCGCGCAGGAGCTCACTGGTAGGGCGCTTACTGACCGCATTGATCAAGCCCCCGGGAGACGCCACGCCATAGAGAATTGACGATGGGCCCTTGAGTACCTCCAACCTTTCCAGGCCATAGAGCTCCTGCTGGGCATCGAATACGTTAACCTGATACTTGCTGCCATCCCGGTAACTGTTATACACACTGAAACCGCGAATCATCATGCTGTCGTGGGTTGTATCAGCTCCTCCTCCGCCATAAGCGCTTGATACGCCCGCTGTGTAGCCCAGCGCCTGGTTGACGTTCCGTGCGCCATAGTTGCGAAACTCCTGGCTACCAATCACGGAAATCGATTGCGGTGTTTCAATGATCGGCGTGTCGGTTTTGGTGCCGGTTGCGCTGCGGGTGGCGGCAATACCCAGCACAGGCCCTGTAGCTTCTTCATAAAGACGACTTTCCGTGACTTGCAGTGTGGGTAGCGCGGTGGAGGTTTCACTACCTGAAGATGCCCTCTGTTCGGCCTGCTGAGCAAACACAGCCGTCGGCGTGTTGCAGACAGCCACTGCAACGGCAGCCGTTAGCCACCGCTTGCGGAAAGTAGGTTGGTTCAAGAATATTCTCCTTGCATAGAGTTCGTTTTAATTTTTAATGTTAATCATTATTGTTTGTATTATGAATGTCTTTTATGCAGTGTCAACGCTGCTTAATGAGCTTGGGCAAGTCTGCCCAAGCAGGTGAAGGTCGTGGCTTCTGAAAATAACGTCAACAAGCATATCGTTATAAAAAGTGAGTTAGCTCTCACCAGTTGACTTGCCAGGCTCTAACGCAAATAATAATTATTGCCATTTATTCCGTGGTGTTAATCAAGGCAGGAGGCCGAGCTGTGGATACCCAGACCTGGAGCGCTGAGTTAGAAGATATCTTCGTTAATCAGCGGCCCCGGCTCTGCTGTGTCGCCGCAAGAGTCTTGGGCAATGCTGATCAAGCCGATGATGTCGTGCAGGACGCCTATCTAAAAATTTCGGAAGCAACCACGCTTTTTGAGGTGAAGCAGCCTATATCTTACGTGTCACGTGTGGTGCGCAACCTCGCCATTGACCGCTGCCGCCGTTCGGCGTTTGAGTCAACTTTGTTTGCAAAAGAAGAGGAAGGGGATACCACCTCTTACGCGTCACACTCCCCAGAGGTGATCGCGATTGATCGCCAGGCCTTGGCCCAGGTGGTTAACGCTTTGGATGAGCTGCCCGAGCGTACGCGGCGCGCTTTTGAGCTCTATCGTTCGGGAAGTCATACGCAGCGGGAAGTGGCCCACTTGTTAGGTATTTCCACCACGTTAGTTAATTTTATGATTCGCGATGCATTGACGCATTGCCGCCAGTCGCTACAAGGTTAAACGTTGCCAGATCGGTAAGCCCACGTTCCGTCCCTTCTTTGTTGTCGCTTTGTTACACTGTCAGCAAATAGCGTTGATAATATTACACGCTTCCCGAGACAGGTGTTCAGCAGGCAGCAGTAGCGAGGTTTGACAGTAACGATGGATAACGACAGCGGCGATGATGCCGTTTGGCAAACGGCGCTAGACTGGCTGATGCGCGAGCATGAAGAGACGTTGAGCGACGCTGATCGCGAGGCGCTTCATGCGTGGTTAGCGGCTTCTTCTCAGCACCGCCGTGTATTTCGTGAAGCCGAACAGCTATGGCTGCTAACGGGGATGATTCCGCGCAGTGATGAGCGCAACTGACAAATCGCTGCTTTTTGCCCACTCCGTTTTTTGTTCCCCCTGGTTTTCTTCATTGATGATTTCACGGCTGTCGCGTTTTTAAGTGCTAGAGCCGTATAGCCCCCGCACGTATTTTTTCTACTTTCTTCTTCCTTCACATTAAATTTTCATGTGCCTCACTCGTCATTGAGTAATGAGAAGTAATTGCATTTTATTTCTCATTCCTTTGGCAACGATGAGGTTAGTCCCATGACAAGTTGTTTTGATCGTGAAGATGGTGTTTTCCGCGTATTAGTCAACCACGAAGAGCAGTACTCCCTCTGGCCAGAATGGAAAGCGATTCCCGCAGGCTGGACCGATACCGGCGTGCTTGGCGATAAACCAACCTGTCTCGACTACGTCGAAAAAACCTGGACCGATATGCGGCCACTCTCGCTGCGCCAGTGGATGGATGAGCAGGCCAGCGCTGAGGCGGAGCAGGTGGATGCAGGTTAAGCGTTTAAGACTGCTCTGCCTGCCCTGTGCCGGGGCTAGCGCCACCATGTATCTGCGCTGGAAGCGTCAGTTGCCCGCCTGGATCGAGGTATATCCCGTCGAGCTGCCTGGGCGTGGTGAGCGCCTGGGTGAGTCGCTCATCGATGACTTCGAGTCCCAGGTCGTGCGGCTGTGCGAAGAGCAAGCAACGCGGATGCGCGGCGACTTTGCCCTGTTCGGTCACAGCATGGGGGCGTTGTTGGCCTACGGCATGGCAGCTCGCTTGCGTGATGTAGGGCGGCCTCAGCCGCGGATGCTGTTCGCCTCAGGCAGCGCGGCGCCCTCAATGCGCGACGCAGAACGCTTGGCGGGCCTTGATAACGACAAAGCCCTGATTGCGGATCTACGCCAGCAGGGCGGCACCCCAGAGGAAGTGTTCGAAAGCCCAGAGCTGCTGCGCCTCACTCTTGATGTGTTGGCAGCGGACTATCGCCTCTGCCGCAGTTTCCGCTATCGCGGCGGGTCGCCGCTTGGTTATCCCTTCCAGGTACTTGCTGGGCGCGATGACGATATCGAAAGAGAGCGTTTAGAAGCGTGGCAGCGAGAAGCGGGCGGGGCGTTCTCGTTGGACTGGTTCGAAGGAGGGCACTTCTTTATTCGCCAGCAGCAAGCACAAGTGCTGGAGACTATCGAACGGGCGCTGACTCGACGGCTTGAGGAGGAGCCCCATGCAGCGCCTGCAGTTAGCTGAAGGGGCTCCTGAGGGGCTTGAAGTCTGGCGCTTATCGCTCGACCTGAATGCCCCGGTGGCCGACGACGATGATCGGTTGCTGAGCCGAGCCGAGTGGCAGCGCGCCCAGCGGCTTCGCCATCACGCCGATGTCGTACGCGCCGTGGCGACTCGCGCGGCCCTGCGGCGACTGCTATCAGCGCACACCGGTATAGCGCCAGAAAAGTTGGTGTTCACTCAGAACGCTTACGGCAAACCAGCGTTGGAAAACGCTGATGGGCCTGCTTTCAATGTCTCCCACTCTGGCCATGTCGCCCTGATCGCGATTGCTCCCGGCGGCGCGGTGGGGGTCGATATTGAGCGTTGCCGACCCGAGGCCGAACTGGCGCCGCTGCAAGGCCTGGTGCTATCGCCGAGTGAGCAGCTCGGCCACGCACGCGACGGCTTCGCACTGCCCTTTATGGAGCGCTGGGTGGTTAAAGAGGCGGTGCTCAAAGCCTTGGGCCTGGGCATCGCTGATCATTTGCAGGCGCTCTCGATCACTTCCTCTTTAGGGCCGCCAGGCACCTATCACCTTGAGCACTCGCTTCCCGTTTCATCACCTTTGCAAGCATGGCCGCTGCCAGCGCCGAGTGGCTATGCCGCTGCCCTGAGTTATGTCGAATCAAGCTATGTCGATTCAGGCTATTCACACACAAACGCCCAGGGTAAACGCTACTCAACGAATTTTCAGGAGTTCAATAATGGACAGCCAAAGCGCAACACCAACGCAACAAACCAACACCATATCCAAACGTCAGGGGCCTGCTGATTCGGAGCTGCCCATTATGATTTCCCCCACCTATCCAGGGCAGCCGCTGCTGGAAGCCTTTGGCGAGTTGCGTGCTGATATTGAGACGCTGGTGGCCAGAGTCGGTGGGGTGTTGCTAAGAGGCTTCGATGTTCCCTCCGTGGACGATTTTCAGCAGTTTGCTGCCGCCTTTGGTCATCCTCTGCTGAGTTATGAGTTCGCCTCAACACCGCGTTCAGCGGTTTCGTCGGGCATTTATACCTCGACCGAGTACCCCGCTCATCAACATATTCCCCTCCACAATGAGCAGGCCTACACCCGCGAGTGGCCGATGAAAATCTGGTTCCACTGTGTCACCGCTTCCCCCGAAGGGGGAGAGACGCCGATAGCCGATAGCCGTGCTATTTACCGCCGTATGCCTGCAGAGATCCGCGAGCGCTTTGCCCCCGGCATTCTCTACGTACGCAACTACGGCGATTTCGACATGCCTTGGCAAAAGGTGTTTAACACCGAAGACCGTGCCGAGGTGGAGGCATTCTGCCAGCGCGCGGGGATTCGTTGTGAGTGGAAGCCTGATGGCGACCTGCGTACTACCCAGTTATGCCAAAGCATAGAGACTCACCCTGTCACCGGTGAGCAGGTGTGGTTTAACCAGGGCCATCTTTTCCATGTCTCCAACCTGCAGCCAGAGGTGCGAGAGTCGCTGGAAGAGCTGCTCGACCCCGAAGACATGCCGCGTAACGTCTTCTTTGCCGATGGTAGCCCCATTGACGATGCCATCTTCGATGAGATCCGCGGCGTACTGGCCGACGAAACGGTGATGTTCCCCTGGCAGGCAGGCGATGTGCTGATGCTCGACAACATGCTGGTCGCCCATGCGCGCACGCCGTTCAAAGGGCCGCGCAAAGTCGTCGTGGCCATGGCGGAAGGTCACGGCAACCTCTCCAAAGACTGAATACAACGGCTCAATCCCACGCCACGGCCAGGAGTTCCAGCAGGTACGCATATGAATATAAGGCACGCCCAGACGATGAACAGCCACCCGTCCCATAATGTTGCTAACCACAGCGACGTTTTTAGAAGCTATGTCGAGCATTTAAGTCGTCTGGCCCGGGAAAGGCCCAACGACAGGGCGCTGATTGTAGTGAACGCACAAGGTGAGACCACCCTTGACTACGCCACCCTGGAGCGGCGTTCCCGCGCCCTGGCCAGCGAGCTCCAGCAGCGGTTCCCGGCTGGTGAGCGTGCCTTGATCCTGCTGGATAACGATGAACACTATGTGGTGGCGTTCTTCGCCTGCCTATATGCCGGGGTGATTGCCGTGCCGGTCTTCCCTCCAGAGTCGGCCAAGCAGCAACATCTGGCACGTCTGCTCGCCATTGCCGCCGACTCCCAGGCCGCCTGTGTGCTCACCTCTACAACGATTATCGATGTGGTCGCATCTGCAAGCGAAGGCTTCGGCAGCGCCGAACTGATCCCCGTGGATGCCGTAGATGAGAGCCGCGCTGAACACTGGATTGAGCATCGCCCAAAGCGTGGTGATCTCGCCTTTTTACAGTACACCTCAGGCTCCACGGCCACTCCCAAAGGGGTGATGGTTAGCCATGGGAACCTGATGGCGAACGAGCGTGCTATCGAGACGGGCTTCTCGATTGGTGCCGACGATGTTTTCGTCAGTTGGCTGCCGCTTTACCACGATATGGGGCTGATCGGTGGCCTGCTGCAGCCCATCTATCGCGGTATCCCTGCGGTATTGATGAGCCCCACCTTCTTTTTACAGCGGCCGGTACGCTGGCTGGAAGCGATCTCCCGCCACCGAGGCACCATTAGCGGTGGCCCCGATTTTGCCTACCGGCTGTGTCTTGAGCGTATCCGCGACGAGCAGCTTGAGGCGCTCGATTTATCCAGCTGGCGGGTCGCGTTCTCAGGCGCCGAGCCGGTGCGCCACGATACCCTCACTGGCTTTATCGAACGCTTCCGCCCAGCGGGCTTTGCCGCTGACACCGCAGCACCCTGTTATGGCTTGGCCGAAGCGACGCTATTGGTTAGCTGTAATTCGCGCGGTACAGGCGTAGTGGGCACGGCTTTTTCTCAACAGTTGCTGGCCGAGGGAAAGGCTGACTCAGCGGTTGAAGGCAATACCCTGGTGGGCTGTGGCACGCCGCAACCCCATCACGCTATTGATATTGTCGATCCCGAGGGGCTTCAATCCCTGCCCGAAGGTGACGTCGGCGAGATCTGGGTCAATGGGCCCAGCGTGGCGCACGGGTATTGGCAGAACCCAGAAGCAACAGCGCAAGCCTTTGTCACCCGCGATGGGGTCAGCTGGCAGCGCACCGATGATACTGATGCACAGAACCACGACGCCCGCGATGATCGCTGGCTGCGCACCGGCGATCTGGGCTTTCTGCACGAAGGGCAGCTGTATATCGCCGGGCGTATCAAAGACCTGATCATTCTGCGTGGCCATAACGTTTACCCCCAGGATATCGAGAGCGCTATCGAAGCCGAGGTGGAAGCAGTGCGCAAAGGGCGCGTGGCGGCCTTTGCCGTGACCACGCCGGAAGGCGCTGAAGGGATCGGCGTTGCGGCAGAAGTCTCCCGCGGCATACAGAAGCTAGTGCCCGCCGAGAGGCTGGTCGAAGCGCTAAGCGAGACGGTGGGGAGCGCTTGCCACGAGCCGCTTTCGGTAGTGCTACTGCTTAACCCAGGTGGCCTCCCCAAAACCTCCAGCGGCAAACTGCAGCGCAGTGCCTGCCGCCAAGGCTGGGAAGCGGGTAGCCTGGATGCCTACGCCATTTACGCCTTTGGGCGTTTTGCCAGTGGTGGTGACGCTGAGGGCGGAGGAAAGTCATCGCCATCGCCTGCGGAAGCTGGGAGCGAAACGGAGCAGGCGTTGGCGAAGCTCTGGCGCCAAGTGCTAGGGGACGGCAAGGAAAAGCCTTTGGGAAAAGATGCCCACTTCTTTGCTAGCGGGGGTAACTCTCTGGCGGCGGTGCAGTTAGCTTCACGCATTAGCGATCATTGGGCGATTGATTTTTCAGCTAAGTCAGTGTTCGAACACTCCTCACTGGGCGCTATGGTAAATGAAGTCGAGCGTATCAGCAGTGATCATGTCAATTCTGGGCGCTCGCCGATCCCAATATTGTCACCTACACACCGTGCCGAGCCACTACCTCTCTCTCATGACCAGAAACGCCTATGGTTTTTATGGCAACTGGAACCTGAGAGTACGGCTTACCACATCGGTGGCGTTCTGCATTTATCAGGCCAATTGGACACTGCAGCAATGCGTGATGCCTTTGACGGTTTGGTAGCGCGGCATGAGTCGTTGCGTACTCTGTTTTACGTTGACAAGGGAGGGAGTCCCAAACAGTTAATTAGACCTGACACTTCCTTTGACTTGGAGGTCGTCGATTTTCGTGGCATGCCTGCTGAGGAGGCTCAGCAGCGTGAGAATGACACGATACGACGGATTAATGATGAGCCGTTCGATCTCTCAACAGGCCCTTTGTTGCGGGCCGTGTTGCTGCGTGTGAGCGACGATGCATATGCCTTGGTCGTTGTCATGCATCACATTATCTCCGATGGCGTATCGATGCAGATCATGCTTGATGAGTTGGTGGCCTTCTATCGTGCCCATATGCGTCGTGAGCCTGCTCAGTTACCTGAGTTGCGTGTCCAATACGCTGACTACGCAAGTTGGCAGAGTGACTGGCTGGCAGCTGGTGAGGGAGAGCGACAGCTTGCTTACTGGCAACAACAGCTTGGCAGTGAGCACCCTGTGTTGGACTTGCCAACCGACCATCCCCGCCAGACGTCGACGGCCAAGCGTGCCGGTCAGTATGAGTTTTCTCTTTCCAACGAGCTCCAAGTGGGCCTGCGCCGACTCGCCGAGAGCCAGAATACAAGCCTTTTCACTGTGCTCTTGGCCGGCTTTCAAGGACTGTTGCAACGGTATAGCGGGCAGCAAGAGATTCGCGTGGGAGTGCCGGTAGCTAATCGGCAGCGTCAGGAAATAGAGGGGGTAATAGGTTTTTTTGTTAATACCTTGGTATTGCGCAATGACATCAATAGTCGCCACTCATTTGAAACGATACTGACACAGTGTCAAGACGCTGTTGTCGGTGCCTTGGCGCACTCAAACTTACCTTTTGAGCAGCTAGTTGAAGCGCTACAGCCCACACGTAATTCGACTCATAACCCTCTTTTCCAGGTCATGTTCAACTATCGGCAAGAGGATCTCACGGCGTTTCAGACATTGCCCGACCTGACACTGACTGAGTCAGGGTTTCTACAGCAGGATGCTCAGTTCGATTTAACGCTAGAGGTGCGGGATTTCCCTGATGGACAGCTGAAATTTAGCATGGTTTATGCGTCAGAGCTTTTCGAGCCTGAGACCATTCAACGCCTTGCAGGATACTTTGAGACACTACTGCAAAGGTTGCTTACGTCACCAGGGCAGGCACTGGGCGATATCGAGTTGCTTGAAAATTCTGAGCAGCAGCAACTTATTCAATGGGGAGTAAACTCTCAAGGATACTCCGATGCTGCGCCAGTTCATCATTTGATTGAGCAACAAACTGCGGCAACCCCTGAAACCACGGCGCTTGTATTTGCTGATCAGTCACTCAGCTACGCTGAGCTTAATACCCACGCCAATCATCTAGCGCACTATCTAATCGGCCTGGGAGTGCGCCCCGAAACCCGAGTGGGCATCGCCATGGAGCGCTCCATCGAGATGGTGGTGGGGTTGCTGGCGATTCTCAAGGCGGGCGGTGCCTATGTGCCGCTGGATCCAGAGTATCCCTCGGAGCGGCTGGCGTTCATCGCCGAAGATAGTGGCATCGAGCTGTTGCTGACTCAGCACCACTTGCGTGGCTCATTGCCGGTAGCGGATGGACTCAGCGTTGTTGAGTTAGATCGACTGGATATAGCACATCACGCCTCTTCCAATCCTGCAGTGGTGCTGCACGGCGAGCACCTCGCCTACGTGATTTACACTTCAGGCTCCACCGGTCGGCCCAAGGGCGCCGCCATTCGACATGATGCCTTGACCAACTGCATGATCTGGATGCAGGAGACCTACCAGCTCACCGATACCGATGCCGTACTTCACAAGGCACCGTTCGGGTTCGACGTTTCTGTATGGGAGATTTTCTGGCCGCTAAGTGTCGGGGCACGTTTGGTGATCGCACAGCCGGGTGATCATCGCGATCCTGAGCGTATCATTGAGTTGATACAGAAGCATGGAATTACCACACTGAACTTTGTGCCTTCGATGCTGAAGGCCTTCCTGGCCTTTCCCGATGTTAAAACCAAGACGCGTCTCAAACATATTATGTGCGGTGGCGAGGCTGTTCCAGCTACGTTACAGCAAGATGTGGCTGAGCGACTTGATGGTGCCAATCTGCATGACCTGTATGGCCCAACCGAAACCACGATACATGTCACTCATTGGTGGTGTCGTGATCAAACTCACCGCCAAATTCCCATTGGGCGGCCCATCAGCGGCACCCGCACCTATGTATTAGATGGTGAACTCAACCTAGTACCTCAGGGCATCTCTGGAGAGCTGTATTTGGGTGGGGTAAGTCTGGCCCGGGGGTATCTAAACCGTAGTGATTTAACGGCGGAACGTTTTGTTGCTGATCCGTTTGCGCAGGGCGAACGCCTCTATCGCACGGGGGATCTGGTGCGCTGGCGGGAGGATGGACAGCTCGAGTACCTAGGGCGCCTTGATCACCAGGTGAAAATCCACGGCCTACGCATCGAACTGGGCGAGATAGAAGCTGAACTGCTGGCTCAGCCAGAGGTTAGCGAGGCAGTGGTGATCGCCCAAGAAGATCCTAATGGCTCGAAGCTGGTGGCGTACGTGGTTCCCCAAGTAGGCATCGAACTCGACACTAGCCCACTACGCGAGCGACTGAGCCAACAGTTGCCGGATTATATGGTGCCGCGAGCGATGGTAGCACTAGATGCGCTGCCGCTGAATGCCAACGGCAAGTTGGATCGCAAAGCGCTGCCCGAGCCGGACTTAATCAGCGGCACGCAGTACGAGCCACCTCAAGGTGAGGTGGAAGATGCACTAGCGGCGATCTGGAGCGAGGTGTTGGGGACAGAACGGATAGGCCGCCATGACAACTTCTTCGAGGTAGGAGGTCACTCGCTTGCAGCGATTCAGATATCAGCACGTTTCACGCAGCGCTTTGGAGAGGCGTTGCCAGTAAGACTTATTTTTGAACACCCGACGCTGGCGAAAATGGCAACACGAGTCGCGTTACAACAGGTTAATGCCGATGGTGGTCGCGCGAAGCGGCTCTCCACTATGGATCAACTGCTCAACGAATTGGAGGAGTAAGGCATGGAATTGGACGAAAGAAAGATTGCTCAACGTTTTGCAGAATTACAGGTTGATGCGCAGCGAAGTTTTCTGAATAAGCTGAAAAGTAGTGGCATTGATTTTCGTGAGCTTCCTATCGTGCCCGCTAACCGAGCTGAGCAACTTCCGTTGTCATATTCGCAGCGTAGCTTATGGTTGACATGGC
Source organism: Halomonas sp. ATBC28 (assembly GCF_005937175.1). Classification (NCBI taxonomy): domain Bacteria; kingdom Pseudomonadati; phylum Pseudomonadota; class Gammaproteobacteria; order Oceanospirillales; family Halomonadaceae; genus Halomonas; species Halomonas sp. ATBC28. The sequence continues at coordinate 168,432 of NZ_VCQL01000003.1, forward strand.
AGCTTGATCCGGTAAGCCCGGCTTACAACATGCCAGGTGTGTTTTATTTGCAAGGCCCGCTGGATGTTGCTGCATTCGAGTCGAGTGTGAATGACCTTGTGACGCGTCATGAAGTACTCCGCACGATATATCCTCAGAGCAAGAATGGAGAACCCCTCCAGGAGGTTTTCAATGACTGGCGTGTTCCCGTATTACACGATGATTTACAGCAATATACCGAGTTCGAACAGGAAAAAGAGCTACAGCGCCTCATTGGCAGGTTCTCTCAGCACCCGTTTGCGATTGATGTTGAGCCGTCATTCCGCATGGCAATCTACCAGTTAGATACTAACCATCATGCAGTTGCCATTGTATTGCACCATATCGCTTGTGACGGTTGGTCGATTCAGTTGCTCATCAATGAGTTGTTCGAGTTTTACGAAGCCCGAGTCCAACAGCGCAATGCTGCATTACCTTCGTTACCCATTCAGTTTGGTGATTATGCTGTTTGGCAACGAAGCTGGTTCGAGGCTGGCGAAATGGAGCGGCAGCTAGACCACTGGCGCCAGCGTCTGGGTGACTCGCATTCGCCTATCGATCTTCCTTTGGATCGGCCAAGAGGCTCACAGGCGACATCGAAAGTCGGTCTGTGCCATATTCAATTATCTCGAGAGGTGAGCCATGGTATTCATCAGCTAGCCCGTGAGTATGGCGCTTCACTGTATATGGTGATGCTGTCACTTTTAAAGCTGACGCTACATCGTTTCAGTGGACAAAGCGACATACGTATAGGCTCTCCCAGTGCTAATCGGAACAAAGCTGAAACACATGGTTTGATTGGTTACCTGCTCAATATTCAAGTGCTGAGAACCTTATTAGAGCCTACCAAGGGGTTTACCAGTTTATTAGGCGCCGTTAAAGAAACCGTGCTTGATGCACAGGACTACCAGGATATTCCTTTCGATACTCTGGTAGAAGCGTTACAACCTGAGCGCCAACCGGGAGTACATCCGCTATTTCAGGTCAAGTGCACCCAACAGAAAGAGCTGGAGAGGGAAAAGACCGTAGGTGACTTAAAGGTATATCTTGAAGGACTCAGCGGCGGCGATGCGCACTTCGATCTGAGCTTTGACTTTACTGATACTACTGATGGTATTCGCTGTGTATTCGCCTATGCGGCGGCACTGTTCGACGAAACAACAGTCAAGAGATTCGCCGAAGCACTACAAAGCCTGGCTGAGCAAGTGCTGAAAACGCCGAGTACGCCATTGGCATTGCTCGAAATCCCCGCCCCCACTTCGGTGCTTGAAGGAAATACAACCACATTCACTTCTGGGAGCGTTATAGAGCTTTGGGATCGAGCCGTCGAAGAGCATTCCCAACAACTTGCAATGCAAGATGAACCGAATAATGCAGCCACCTATGCCAGCTTGGATGCCCAGGCCCAACGGTTAGCGGCAGAGTTAATGGCACAGGGAGTCGGCCCCGAAGTACGCGTTGCCATTCACGCTGAACGCTCATGCGAATATGTACTTGGTATTCTCGCCGTACTCAAAGCGGGCGGGGCTTTCATACCGCTTGATCCACAACTGCCGAGCGAGCGCTTGGCCTATCAACTGGCTGACAGTGGCGCTCGCTTAATGCTGAGCAGTACGGCTTGCGACTGGAATGGTGACGTTCCGGTAATGGAGCTGGCGTTTGCCGACGATATTCCAGCTGCCGTAGAGAGTGAATCCCCCGTCATCCATCCCCAGCAGACGGCCTATGTGATTTATACCTCTGGCTCCACGGGTAAGCCTAAAGGGGTGGCGGTTAGTCACGGTGCTCTGGTCAATTACGTACAGAGCGTTCTGGAAGCGTTGGCGCTACCAGAGGGTGCCCGCAACATGGCGATGGTCTCGACGGTGGCGGCGGATCTGGGGCATACGGTGCTGTTTGGTGCCTTGTGCACCGGGCGTACCTTGCATCTTATTTCCCCCGAGTGCGCCTTCGACCCGGATGCCTTTGCGGCTTATATGCGGGAACAGCAGGTGGATGTGCTCAAAATTGTGCCTAGCCATCTGCGGGCGCTGCTGAGTGCTGCAAATCCGGCAGATGTACTTCCGCACGAGCGCTTGGTTCTAGGTGGAGAGGCTACCGACTGGGCGCTACTGGAGCGTATCGCCGAGCTCAAGCCAACCTGCCGGGTGCTTAATCACTACGGCCCCACTGAAACCACGGTAGGGGTTCTCACCCAACAAGCCGAAATGGCCGATCGAGGTGCCAGCACACTGCCGATCGGCACACCGCTGGCCAATGCTCAGGCCTGGGTACTTGACCCCTGGCTTAATCCGGTGCCGAAGGGAGTAGCTGGGGAGCTCTACTTGGGCGGGCCGGGACTGGCTCAAGGCTATCTACAGCGCCTGGGGCAAACGGCGGAGCGTTTCGTCGCCAGCCCTTTCCATACAGGGGAACGGCTCTATCGCAGCGGTGACCGGGTGCGCCAACTGGCCGACGGTAGCCTGGAGTTTCTTGGCCGTGTGGATGATCAGGTCAAAATTCGCGGCTATCGGGTGGAGCCGAGCGAGATCGCTGCCCTGTTGCGCGATCAACCGTGCATCGCGGAGGCTGAGGTGATTGCACGAGAAAACGAGGAAGGCCGCGCGCAACTGTACGCCTACGTGGTTATGGCAGCCGGGAGCGACGTTGATGATGCTGTGTTACTCGCGCAGCTTGGCGAGCGCGTGCCGGACTATATGGTGCCCAGCGCCCTGGTACGGCTGGAGGCTCTGCCGCTAACCGCCAATGGCAAGCTGGATCGCAAGGCATTACCCGAGCCAGTGCAAGCCGGTAGTGGTAAAACCTTTGAAGCTCCCCAGGGAGAAGCAGAGGAGGTGTTGGCAGCGGTCTGGGCCGATGTAATCGGCTGTGAGCAGGTGGGGCGTAATGACAACTTCTTCGAACTGGGTGGTGACTCCATCCTCAGCTTGCAGATCGTCGCGCGCTCGCGCAAGCGTGGCTACAAGGTAACGCCCAAGCAGTTGATGGAAGGGCAGACCGTTGCCGCCGTGGCGGCGATGGCCACGCCTCTAGCTGCTACCGCTCCTAAACAAGCGGCTGCGCCCGATAAGGTGGCCCCCTTCGCACTGCTGCCGGTACAGCGCTGGTTCTTCGAGCAGAACTTCGCCGAGCCACACCATTGGAACCAGTCGTTGATGCTGGAAGCGGCCAGTGATGTAGATGCCGCGCTGCTACGGCGTGCCATTGAGGCAGTGGTCGATCACTATGGTGCCTTGCGGCTGCGCTTTGAGCGCGTTGGCGATAGCTGGCAACAAGCCTATGGCAAGCTAGCCGACGATCTCTTCGAGCACGTGGACGTAAGCGATCATGCGGATCCGGCGCAGGCCATCCCCCAGGCTGCCGATGCTGCGCAACGCAGTCTGAGTTTGGCGCGGCCGTTCCGTGCTATCTGGATGGCACTGGGAGGCGAGCGCGGCGGACGATTGCTGCTAGTGGCTCACCACCTGGTGGTGGACGGCGTCTCGTGGCGCGTGATCCTCGACGACCTGCAAACGGCCTACGCGCAGTTAAATGCAGGAAAGACAGTCGACCTACCACCGGCAACCACCTCGCTAGATGAGTGGGCGCGTGCCCTGGCCGACTATGCCAAATCGGAGGCTTTGGCTGAGCAATGCTCCTATTGGGAGGGCCTTGTCAAAGAGCCAGAGCCTAGCCTACCGGCACGTAATCCCCATGGCAGCAACACCGTCGCCGACACCGCATCGCTAGTTGGCAGCTTGCCTACCGAGGCCACCACGCAACTGCTGGGGCCGGTGCATAAAGCTTATCGCACCCAAGTGGATGACCTGCTCCTCACTGCACTATCGAGCGCCCTGTGCCAATGGGCGGAGCGAGACAGTGTACTAATCGAACTGGAAGGCCATGGCCGCGAAGATCTGTTCGATGGCGTCGATCTCAGTCGCAGCGTAGGTTGGTTCACCTCGCTCTACCCGGTTCGCCTGACCCCAGGTAATGCGGAGCCCGGTACAAGCCTAAAAGCAATCAAGGAGCAACTTCGCCAAGTGCCTGAAAAGGGGCTCGGCTACGGCGTGCTGCGCTATTTGAAAGAAGAGCCCGCGCTGGTGGGTGGTGCCTACCCCCAGGTCACCTTCAATTATCTAGGCCAGTTGGATCGCTCCCTACAGGGCGATGGGGCCTGGCGGCTCGCCAAAGAGAATGCAGGGCAGGCTCGCGCGCCGCAAAGCAAGCGCCGTACCTGGATTGAGGTGGTGGCCTGGGTTCAAGATGGCCAACTGCGCTTTGATTGGAATTACAGTCGTGAGATTCACAGCGAGGCAGCGATACATGCCTTGCAAGTAAGCTTCCAAGCGCAACTAGAGGCATTGATTGAGCACTGTGCTAGTGGCGTTCGTGGCGCAACGCCTTCGGACTTCCCGTTGGCGGGGCTGAGTCAAGGGCAGCTTGACGGCTTGCGATTGGATGTCGCCAATGTTGAGGACATCTACCCGTTGGCGCCGATGCAGCAAGGGCTGCTATTGCATACCCTGCTCAATCCAGGCGCTGGTATGTACATGATGCAGGATCGCTACCGGTTTGCTTCGCCTATCGACGTCAATGCTTTCGAGAAAGCCTGGCAGCGAGTCGGCGAACGGTATGAGGTTCTACGTACAGGGTTCGTATGGCAAACCGAAGAGATACAGTTGCAGGTGGTGTATCGGCAAATTCCTTCACCTGTGGAATATATCGATTGGCGCGGTATTGACGAGGATGAGGCCGATCGGCGCTTGGCGGTGTTATTGCGTCAGGAGCTTGATGATGGCTTCGACCTGGAATGGCCACCATTGCTAAAGGTACGCCTTATTCAACTGGCGGAGAACCTGTTCTACGTCGTACAGAGTTTCCACCATATTCTGATGGATGCCTGGTGCCGCTCCCTGTTGCTCAGCGATTTTTTCCACTACTACGATGCCTATCGTCTCGGGACGAGTCACGAGTTGACGCAACCAAGGCCGTATCGTGATTTTATCGCTTGGTTGCAGCAGCAGGATGCCAATGTGCTACGCAACTATTGGCAACATGAGCTTGAAGGTTTCGATGAGATAACGCCGATTCCTTATCTTAAGCCGCACGGTTCGCACGACAGTGTTGCCACGGTGGCTGATGTATTCTCCTCGCTCTCCCACGATGAGAGTGCAGAGCTACAGAACGTTGCCCGACAGCATCAATTGACTGTCAATACGATCGTACAAGGGGCATGGGCACTGCTGTTAGGGCGGCTTTCCCAGGTAGATGACATCCTATTCGGCGTGACAGTGGCTGGGCGCCCGCTAGAACTGGAGGGCATACAGGAGACGATGGGGCTGTTTATCAACACGATCCCTCTGCGTGTGTCAGCCCCTTCGCCGCAAACATCTGTCCTTGATTGGCTGCATGGGCTATTGGCGAAAAACCTGGAGATGCGTCAATACGAGCATCTACCGTTAGTCGAAATTCAATCGTTGGGAGAGCAGTCACAAGGACGCAGTCTATTCGATAGCCTCTTTGTATTCGAAAATGCGCCGATAGATGCCAGCATAACGGAGAAAATCCATGATCTTCATGTGTCTATCAAGGGCAACCGCACCCACACCAATTACCCCTTGACCGTAGTGGTGGTGCCTGGCGAGCAATTGATGCTGCAGCTCTCCTACGACGCCCGTAAGTTTGACGATTCCGAGGTCGAGAGGCTGCTCTCGGGCTTCCGTCAAATTCTCTTGCACATTATTGACAGGCCTGATGCTCCCTATCATGAATTGGACGTATTGCCTGTTAATGAGATGGAGACACAGCGGGCGCACTGTAGAGGGCAGTCGGTTGCTTATCCCTTTGAGCGAGGTTATATCGACCTGTTCCGTGAGCAGGTACGACAGCATTCACGCCAAGTTGCCGTTCGCCATCAGGGAGACACACTCACTTATGATCAGCTAGAGGACACCTCCAATCGCATTGCCCAAGCACTGCGGCAAGCAGGGGTGAAGAAGGATAATGTCGTAGCCCTGCATGCCGAGCGCGGCCTAGCGTTGCCAAGCATGATTCTGGGTACGTTCAAGGCTGGCGGTGCGTATCTAGCGCTGGATACCCGACTTCCTGATCAGCGTATCGCCAATATGCTGACGTCAAGCCATGCATCGGTTCTGGTTGCCACTGCTGAGCAAACACCGCGCCTCGAAACTGTGCTTGAATCCATGCCCAACCCGCCGCGGATGATAGTGTTCGAGGATCTCGTCACGGCGGAAGGACTAGAGGGGGATGCCGCTGTAACGGCTCACCCTGATCAGGCCGCCTATATCATCTATACCTCCGGTTCGACCGGTGAACCCAAGGGTGTCGTCGTTAGCCATCGTGGCATGCTCAACAACCAATTGAGCAAGGCTCCCTACCTGGATCTGTCGGCCAGCGATGTCATTGCCCAGACCGCAGCGCTGAGTTTCGATATCTCCGTCTGGCAAACATTGGCGGGACTGTTGTGTGGCGCCAGCATTGAGATCGTGCCTGATGAGATTGCACGCGACCCCAGTGCATTGATCCTTTATGTGCGCGACAACGGCGTCACGGTACTGCAAAGCGTACCTGCAGTGATCCAGGGAATGTTGAATACTGCCTCAGTCGACCTGCCAGCACTGCGCTGGCTGCTGCCCACGGGGGAAGCCTCCACCTCCGAGCTAGTGCGCCAATGGTTTGAGCGCTATCCGTCGATTCCCCTGGTCAATGCCTATGGCCCTGCTGAATGTGCCGATGACGTATCCCTGCACTTACTGCGTAGCGACGATGACGAATACGTAGCCGTGGTGCCGATCGGTAAGCCGGCCGATAACACTCAGCTAATCGTTCTCGACAACCAGCTGAACCCACTACCAACGGGGGTGAGTGGCGAGCTATATGTCTCCGGTGTCGGTGTTGGGAGGGGCTACCTGAACCAGCCGAAGCTGACGGCGGAGCGCTTCGTGCCCAACCCGTTTGCCGATGTGCCTGGAGAGCGGCTTTACCGGACAGGCGATCTGGCCCGCTATCGCACCGATGGGGCGCTTGAATACATCGGACGTACCGATCAACAGGTCAAGATCCGGGGGCAGCGCCTCGAACTCGGTGAGATCGAGTCCCGGTTGGTGGAGTTCGAAGAAATCCGTGATTCGGTAGTGGTGGCTCAGGAAGGGCCAGGAGGAGCCAGGTTAGTGGCTTATGCCGTTGCCAAGCCACATGAACCGATCGATACGGCTGAGCTACGCGAACGTCTGGGGCAGGTATTGCCGGACTATATGGTGCCAAGTGTGGTGATGATGCTCGATGCTTTGCCACTAACGCCCAACGGCAAGGTGGATCGCAAGACATTGCCCGAGCCGGACTTCACCAGTAGTTCGCAATACGTTCCGCCCCAAGGTGAAATGGAAGAGGCGCTGGCGGCGATTTGGAGCGAGGTGCTGGGTGTCGAGCAGGTAGGGCGTCACGACAACTTCTTCGAGCTAGGGGGGCACTCGCTGTTGGCACTGAGTGTGCTCGAGCGTATGCGGGTTCGAGGCCTTGAGTCTCAAGTACGAACGCTGTTCCAGTCGCCCGAATTGGCGGCCTTCGCCAAGGCACTGTCCCTAGAACCTAATAGGAAACAACTGGTTGTACCACCCAATAGGATTCTAGAGCATTGTCAGTCGATCCAGCCGGATATGCTGACACTGATCGATTTGGATACTGATGAAATCAGTCGCATAGAAGATGCAGTGCCAGGCGGAGCGACCAATATCCAGGATATCTACCCTCTGGCGCCATTGCAGGAGGGCATCCTGTTCCATCATCGGTTGCAGGAAGAGGGTGACACTTATGTACTCCCTTGCTTACTTGGTTTTGATAGTCAGGAACGGCTTGAGCAGTTTGTTGCTGGTTTCAATCAACTGATTACCCGTCACGATATTTTGCGCACAGCAGTGCTCTGGGAAGGGCTTCATGAACCAGTACAAGTAGTGCACCGGCACGCCTCACTAGAGGTGGAGTGGCTGGAACTGGAAGAAACCAGTGTTTCGTGCAGCGTTTCCGAACGACTAAACGCCTATGTGGATCCTGAACACTATCGCATTGATGTACGCCAGGCGCCGATGGTGCGAGCTATTGCGGCACAAGATGCTGAGCAAGGGCGATGGCTGCTGCAACTGCCCAGCCACCACCTGGTACTGGATCACACCACACTTGATCTGCTAGTGGACGAGATTGCCCTAATCCAGCAAGGACGAGAAGGCGAGTTACCCAAGCCGCTGCCATTCCGAAACTTCGTAGCACAGGCAAGGTTGGGGGTGAGTCCGGTAGAGCATGAGGCTTTCTTTAGAGAGAAGCTGGGTGATGTGGACGAGCCTACTGCTCCATTCGGATTACTGGATGTACGCGGCGATGGCAGTGGTATTGAGGAGATTCGCCTACCACTGACAGAAGAACTGGCCCAACAAGTTCGACAGCAGGCACAGCGACATGGTGTCAGTACCGCTACCCTATTTCACCTAGCCTGGGCGCACGTGCTGAGTAAAACGACGGGGCGGGACGATGTGGTGTTCGGCACTCTACTATTTGGCCGTATGCAAGGTATTGAGGGCGCCGAAAGAGCACTTGGGATGTTCATTAACACTTTACCTATTCGTATTAGACTAGGTACTAACAGTGTGGCCGACTGTTTACGCCAGACCCATAGTGAGTTGGCCGAATTGTTGAACCACGAGCATGCTAGTCTCGGACTAGCACAGCGATGCAGCGGAGTAGGTGGAGGATCACCACTGTTCTCAACCTTGCTGAACTATCGTTACAGTGCTCCAGAGAAGGAAGATGCAACTAGCCGGGCGTGGGACGGTATGGAGGCATTAGGCAATAGAGGTCGTACCAACTACCCAATTGTGATGTCAGTCGATGATCTTGGCGAAAGCTTCCAACTGGTTGGGCAGACCAGCCGCTTGATCAGTGCTCAGCGGCTGTGCGACTACTTGTGCACATCCATTGCAGGTATCATAGAGAGCCTAAAAACGGCACCGCAACAAGCTGTGAGCAACATCACGTTGCTAGGGGAGGACGAGAAGTATCTGTTAAACGAATGGGGAGAAAGCTCAGACCAGATACCCGATACTCCACCTATTCACCACTTGATTGAGCGCCAAGCTGCGGTAATCCCAGAGGCCACGGCGCTAGTATGCGAAAACACATCTCTTAGCTTCGCCGAACTCAATACCCGTGCCAACCGTTTAGCCAATTACTTGATCGGTATGGGCGTGCGTTCCGAAACCCGCGTGGGCATCGCTATGGAACGCTCCATCGAAATGGTGGTGGGGCTGTTGGGTATTCTCAAAGCGGGTGGTGCTTATGTGCCGCTGGATCCTGATTATCCCTCCGAACGTTTGGCCTACATAGCCGAAGATAGCGGTATAGAATTGCTGATCACCCAGCAACACTTGCGTGAGTTGTTGCCGGTGACCGATGGGGTGAATGTTATTGAACTGGATCGGCTGGATGTGGCGCATCATGCGTCAACTAACCCGGAGGTGGAGCTGCACGGCGAGCATCTAGCCTATGTGATTTACACCTCGGGCTCTACTGGGAAGCCTAAAGGTGCGGCCATCCGCCATGATTCCTTAACTAATTGCATGGTCTGGATGCAGCAAACCTATCAGCTCAACGATACGGATGCCGTACTACACAAGGCACCTTTCGGTTTTGACGTTTCAGTATGGGAGATTTTCTGGCCATTGAGTGTCGGGGTTCGCCTAGTGGTAGCTCAGCCAGGTGATCATCGAGATCCAGAGCGCATCATTGAGCTGATCCAGCGGCACGGCGTTACCACGCTCAACTTTGTGCCCTCAATGCTCAAGGCCTTCCTGGCATATCCCGATGTTAAGGTCAAGACGCGGCTCAAACATATTATGTGTGGTGGCGAGGCCGTTCCAGCCACGCTGCAGCAGGATGTGGCTGAATGCCTTGATGGTGCCAACCTTCACGATCTTTATGGCCCTACCGAAACCACGATTCATGTCACTCACTGGTGGTGTCGTGGTGACACTCAACGTCAAATACCCATTGGACGTCCCATCAGTGGCACCCGCACCTATGTATTAGATGATGAGCTCACCCTCGTCCCTCAGGGTATAGCGGGTGAGTTATACCTGGGCGGGGTAAGTCTGGCCCGTGGATATCTCAATCGAAGTGATTTAACGGCGGAGCGTTTTGTTGCCGATCCATTTGCTGCAGGCGAACGCCTTTACCGTACCGGCGATCTAGTTCGCTGGCGGGAGGATGGCCAGCTCGAGTACCTGGGCCGCCTTGATCACCAAGTGAAGATCCGCGGCCTGCGTATTGAGCTAGGAGAAATTGAAGCTGAACTGTTATCTCAGCCAGAGGTTCGTGAGACGGTTGTGGTCGCCCAAGAGGGCCTAAATGGTTCGAGGCTAGTGGCATACGTAGTTCCCCAAGTCGGCATTGAACTCGACATCACCATACTACGCGAGCGTTTGGGTCAACGATTGCCTGACTATATGGTGCCAGGAGTCGTGGTCATGCTCGATTCACTGCCGCTAAATGCCAACGGCAAAGTGGAGCGCAAGGCACTACCTGAACCTAATGTTGAGGAAGGCCGCAAGTATGTCGCTCCCTCGACGCGGGCAGCCCGAAAGCTCGCCGAGATATGGCAAGAAGTGCTTGGCATTAAACGGATCGGCGAGACCGACAACTTCTTCGAGCTGGGTGGAGACTCTCTGTTGAGCCTACAAGTGATGAGCCGAGTACAAGTTTTAGAGGAACCACAGCTTAACTTTAAGCTGTTTGACCTAATGCAGAAACCGACCATTGCTGATCTGCTGGGAGTGAGGAAAAACACTGAGGCGCTGCCCAAAGGGGCTATCATGCTAAATGGCGAGTGTGCTAATCAGCCACCGCTGTTCTGCATCCATGCCGTAATGGGAACAGTTTTTGATTATCAGCCGTTAGCCCGGCGCTTGCACGGAGTATGCACGGTTTACGGTCTGCCAAGCCGAATGTTGACCGATCCACAGCATCGAGATTCCTCACTTGAAGCAATGGCTGATGATTATGTGGAGACAATACGTCGCATACAGCCTGTGGGCCCCTATCGGCTATTAGGATGGTCTCTTGGCGGGGCATTGGCTGCGATGATCGCGGCTCGACTTGAAGGGCTCGGGCAAGATGTGAGTCAACTGGCTTTGATAGATCCCTATATACCGGGCGGTGGTCTGCATAGTGAGGATAGCTGGCAGCGAGATCTTGTTAGTTTCTCATCGGTCATACTGCCAGGTGCTTCGCTTGAAGCATTCGAAAGTAATGAAGAGGGCACGAAAGAGCCGAGCGAGGAAGAAATTGCCATTAAGTTGGAGAGATCAATAGCATCATCCGATATACATGGTCGCGAGGGTTATGCTGCACTGGGTAGTGAAGCACTTGCTCGGATATTTTGTGTGGCGCGTTATCTGAAATTGCTTTCACAGCAGCTTGATACCTTGCCAGCGTTAAACTGTGAAGTGGACTGTTGGTGGGAAGCGGGAAGAGCTTGGGAAGAACAGCAGGCGCTGGCGAATCAGTTGAATAGCGTCCCGAAAACCTCAATTGAGACTCTCAATGATCATTTCTCAATCATTACTGATAGTGCCTTGCTCTCTCAGCTGGAGAAGCGGTTAAGAGTTAGTGCTGGGCAACACTCGTACGAAGTGGAGAAAAACCTATTTTGAGTAATATGATTTTTTGAGTTTATAACTCTTAAGGTGGTTTCAGTAGCGCGCTAGGTACGCTTAGCGCGCTTTGATTAAGTTTGAGTATCTGCTTGGAGTGCTTCTTGGAGAGATTCAGCAAAGCGGAGCATGGAAGGGAAGCCTCCCCATGGCCAATAGTTTCTTTCCATACTTACCGATGTATCATCTAGCCAATGCTGCCATAGCCCTGACTTTGGTAATGTTGAACCAGATATGTCTTGAGAATAAGCTGGCTGGAGAACAACGATTTGGCCTGTTAGTGCAAATGCTTCACGAACTGAAAGAGTACTGAACCCCCAGTTATTAGTAGGCCCCTGCCAAGCATTTTCAAATCCAAGCCGTGTCAAAGCTGCATCTTCCAGGCTCCCTGGCCCATAGACACGCACATGCTGGTTGTCTCGGATTTCGATAATCAGTAGAGTTTCTGCAGGCCTCCCAATCTGTGCCGCAATCGCTGACATTCTGGCTTCTACAGAGTCAATGAATGCTTCGGCCTGCTGTTGCCCGCCATTCAGCTCCCCCACATCCCTGGTCAATTGTTCAAGGCTTAGCCAAACATCCAGACCTTGCATAAATGGCCGGATTTTTACTACATGAGCAATACGGGAAAGTTTGTCTTCTAAGTTCAGATGGGCTGGTGGTGCTATCACTATGTCATCAGGTTTCAGTGATGCAAGATACTCAAGATTGGGTTGAAACCTAAGTCCGAGTTCAAAGGTATCAGGAAGTAGATATTCTTTGTATAATTGTCTGTATTGTGCTAGGCCAGCTAAAGCAATGGGCGGTTGGTGTAAGGCACTAAGCGTATCTGCCACCGCATAATCAAAAGTAACATCACGCTGCTGATCATCAGCGTTAGCCGCAGATAATAAAATTAATATAAGCAATATTGGTAACATAAGATTTTTATAGGCTGATGATGTCATGTCGTCTTTGTATACCTTGACTAATAGATAAAAAATTAAACTTTGGTTTTTGATCTGTCATTATAATAGGGGAGTTTAAATAAAAAAACGAGATGCCTATGAGTATAAAGGCACCTCGATTTCTCATTTTAGCCTGAATATGTTTTCCTTAATTCCTCAATAGGACAAACCACCTACCAACGATAGCTGACGGTTGCTGTCACATTGCGCTCTTCGCCAAAGTGACAAATCCTGAAGCTAGAGCAAGAGGACGTATACTCTTTATCAAGCAGGTTGTTGGCATTGACCTGCAAGTCCATGCCCTCAAGGTCGCTTGATAACGCGCCCAGATCATATTCCAACATGGCATCAACTAGCGTATAGCCGCTGACTTGGAACGTATTGGCCTCATCGCCCCATGTAGAGTCATTGTAGCGCACACCCGCGCCAACCCCCAGACCGTTTAACGCCCCCTTCGTGAATTCATATTTGCTCCACGCAGAGGCCATATGACGGGGCACGGCATAAGGAGTATTTCCTTGGGTTTCATCGTTGGTCTCGACGTACTCCATGTCCGTGTATGTATAGTTGGCGAGTAATGAAAGTTGTTCAGTGGGACGTAAGATGGCAGAGAGTTCTAAGCCGCGCGAACGTACCTTTCCGATAGACTCATAGAATGATGTGTTAGGAATGGCTTCGGAAACATTCTCCTGCTCTAGATGATATAAAGCGGCCGTGTACTGGTCATTGCTGCCGGGTGGTTGATACTTGATACCTGTCTCGTACTGAGAGGCCTCACTGGGATCTAATGTGTTTCCGGAGGCATCAGTCCTTGTGGCGGATGCTGCTTGAAATGATTCCGAGTAACTGACGTAAGGGGAAATACCGTTATCAAAGGCATACAATAAGCTGGCACGACTAGTGAACTTCTCATTGTCGCTTTCAGAAGACATGCCTAAGTTGGTATAGGCGGTGCTGGTGTCTGCCCAATCCTGACGCCCTGACAGGTTGAAACGCCAGCGATTGAAACTGATCTGATCCTGCAAGTAAAATCCAGTCTGCTCTACCTTATTTATGAAATTGGTGGGTGTTCCATATGTGATTTGAGTGTTTCCATACTGTGGATTGAAGGCATCCAGAGGGGCCGCTGCCCCGAACTGCCAGTCTCCAGAGTTGCGTTGGTACTGGTAGTCCACACCGGCTAGCAGTGTATGTTCAAGAGATCCGGTCGTAAAATCCCCCTGTAGCTGATTATCCACATGGTAGGCGTGCATGGATTCATCGGCTCTCGCTGCGCGTCGATTTAGCAGATTACTATCCCCTACGTAACTACTGGAATAAATTGAATTATAATCGATAGTCGAAGAGGTAAAGCGGAAGTTCTGCCGGGCTTGCCACTGATCGTTGAACTGGTGTTCTAGTTGGTAACCTATTAGCCGTTGATAACGCTCGAACCCATTGACGCCTGGCTCGCCATCAAAAAAGTTATTATCGATCCGTCTACCATTATAATCTCGCACCGTACCGTCGGCTGGTGTCCAACCATAGTAACCACGATTTGGCTCGTGCTGCAGGTAGGCCATGACGGTTAACGATGTCGCATCGGTTGGCAAGAACGTCAAAGAGGGAGCAATGGTATAGCGCTCGTTCTCTACATGGTCGAACTGACTGTCCGAACCGCTGGCTAGCCCTACTAGGCGATAGGCGACCTGCTGGTTTTCCCCTATGGGGCCACTGACGTCAAATCGAGCTGTACGTTTATTATGGCTGCCCGTTTCTAGTTGGATCTCATGGCTAGATGAAAATAGAGGGCGTTTACTGGTCAGCCCAACCAAGCCACCAGGGTAGCTTTGCCCGTACAAAACGGATGTCGGCCCCTTGAACACATCGACCCGCTCAAGAAAATAGGGATCAATTTGTAATGAATTATAGCCGGAAACATCGCTAGCCATTTTAAGGCCGTCAAAATAGATGTTGTCGATACTGCCGACGCCCCCAAAGCCACGCATATTGATAAAATCAACACGACCTCCAATGCCATTGCGGGTGCCTGTGAACACACCAGGGCTATAGCGTAGGGCTTGCTGTATCGTTTGCGCGCTTTGATCTTCGATCTGCTCGCGTGTGACCACGGATACCGACTGGGCTGTCTCCATCAGAGGAGTGTCAGTCTTGGTGGCACTGAGACTAGTATCGGCGGTATATCCCTCAGTCGGCAGTAGGGCACCTGAAACTCTGTCCCCTGTTACTCGCACTGTAGGCAATGTGTTCGGCGCATTACTATCTAATTGCGTGTTCTGCTCAGCATTTTGAGCAAGCACAGCTGCCGACGTGCTGCAGGCAGCCAAAGCGATGGCGACCGTTAGCCACCGTTTGCGGAAAGAGGGTTGGTTCACGAATGTTCTCCTTGCATTGGGTTCATTTTGATTTTATGTAAATCTTAATTGTTATTGTTTGTATTATTAGTATCTGTATCTTGATGTCAACTTCGTGTGAGTATCCGGGAGAGGGTAACCCTGAATTCAAACCAAAAATTGAGGATTGGCTTCAGATTATGGTGCGATGACTTCGTGCTCACAGGTATGGGAGCACGAAGTGTCGTTGCCTGATTTAGTGCTGCGGCTATTCAATTAATTCAGCATGTTGAGGAAGCCGTGATATCGTTTTTTAGAGCTTCCAACCCCTCGTGAAGCGTAGGAAAGAGGCTTTTATTGAAATTCCTCCACCGTAATTCAATGATGGAGTCATCTGGTTCGATATGAGTTTCCAATAGGTCGTAGATGACTTCGCCAGAATCAATTCCGCTGTCGACAAAATGGAGTGAGGCGCCAGTCTTGTTGATAGCAGGAGCGCTGTCGGTCTCCATTGTCTGCCAGTTGATAACTTTTTTTCCTTGAGCCCCGTACAGGGCATCAAGTGTTGCCGAGGCACCCCGTCTTTGATAGGGAGAGTCTTGGCGCGTAATACCGGGATGGATATTGACGATCTTGCGATAAAGAGGACTCTGGGGGCGGATGAGCTCGTCTAGAATGACTAGTAGTCCGTCAAGGACGACGACGTCTGCTTCGATTGCCACTAACTTCTCTAGCAAGCTTTTTTCAAAAGTCGACTTCGCAGGGAGTCTATCGGGTGAGTCGCTTGGTAAGCGTCGGTAAGTGGATGGTATAGAGCAGAAAAGGTCGTCAATGTGTGATCCCTTCACAAAGAGCTCTTGTGGCAAGATCCATGGCTTTCCTAGTTGACGACAGAAACCATAGTCTTTGAGCTTCTCTTGGTCTTTTATTGAGCCTTCATCGTCATCATAAATCACAGTTTCCAGAGAGTAGGCATCGCCTAGCGGAGTCTCGTTGAGAGATGTCACCAGATACTCAAGAGGGGACATCATGTACTGTTTCTCCCCCTTATACTCAATGTATTGCCCAGCTTTATCGGCTGTAGCATTTCTCAGTGACAGGATATAAGCTAGTTTTAGTTTAGACATGTTTTATCCATGTTTTTAGAATAGTAGATAGTGTTGGCCTTATGGCTCATCGTCATACTTATTCAGTGCCTGTGCTCCAGCTGAGAAGGTAGTCAAGAGCATTTAGCTACGCCGTCCAGAGGCCAGATAATGAACTGGCCTCTGGTACCTTTTATGAACGTGAGTATGTGAAAACTAAGATGCAGTAACCTCCTGCTTACAGGGAGAAGGGGCATATAAGGCAGTTGTCTGATCTAGTGCATCACAAATCTCACTTGTCCGTGCCGCCAAAATCGACAGCAGGGTGTCGCTTAAACCATGGGTGGGTTCGCAACTGCCTTGCAGAAAAATAGCCGGTTTGAACTCAGGCTTGGTATAGAGCTGATAGTGGCGGTTGACGGCAAAATCAGGCAGGTAGTCTGCAACAGGGGCCAGTAGCTGTTTATGGGTGTCGCGTACATAGCCGGTGGCTAACACCACTGCGTCGTAGCGGGTGGACTCTGTATGGCCGCTCTCCAAATCTCGCACAAGTAGCTCAACGCCTTCAGGGCCTGCTTCGCTGCCAATCACCTCATGGCGGCGGCGGAAGCGGTGTCGGGCCAGGCCGGTTACTTTTTGCTGATAGAACACATCGTAAATCTCCTGAATCAGCGCCAAGTCAGGGGCTGAGTAGTTGGTGCTTTTGTACTCCTGCAGCAGTGCTTCCCGCTGGCCGGTGGGGTTGTTGAACACGTAATCGGTGTATTCAGGGTTGAATATCTCGTTGACGAAGGGGCTATCGTCGGAGGGTTTAAAGGCCCATGCCCGGCTAATAAGATCCACCTGGATGCCTTCGCGGCCGTGCAGGTCAAGGAATATCTCAGCGGCGCTCTGGCCGGCACCGATCACGGCGATGCGTTTGGGGGCGTCTTGCTTCGCCAGCTCTCTCAGATAGTGGCTGGAGTGGAAGACCCGTGGGTCGTCTTTTAGCCCGGCGAAGCATTCAGGAACATTGGGCGCACCACCCACGCTAATTACCAATGAACGGGTGAGCCTTTCCTGCACCGCGCCACTCTCATCCCGTGAACGCACGCGGAGGTAGGCGACCTCGTCGTTATCAGTTTCGGGCAGCACTTCAAACACATCCTCTCCATAGGTGCACTGGTGTTCAAAGTGGCTGGCAGTCCAGCTTAGGTAGTCATTGAATTCGTGGCGGCTGGGGAAGAAGGTCTGCAGATTGATAAAGTCCTGCAAGCGACCTTTGCTGTGGAGGTAATTGAGGAAGCTGAAACGGCTTCCTGGGTTGCGCGGCGTGACCAGGTCTTTGAGGAAGGAGATCTGCATATGAGCATTTTCCAGCAGCATATGCGGGTGCCAGGCAAAGCAGGGCTGACGCTCAATAAACAAGGCATCCTTCGCTTGCCCTGCCTGGCGCTGTTCGTCGAGCGCAATGGCCAGGGCAATATTGGAGGGGCCGAAGCCGATGCCGATCAAGTCGTGAATATGCATAAGAGTCCTCGTGGCTGACGTATTTATGGGGTGAAGCGTGGGTCGGGTCGTGGCGCAGACCCAGGGTGCGGAGGCAGCGGAATCCAACTGCGCTCGTTAAAAAAGTGCTCGCGTAGCTGCATGCCGAGCATGGCCCGCTTATGGGGAAAATCGAACGCCTTCACATGGGCATAACCGCACTGTGCAAGGTTGCGCAGCATCTTGGCGTTATCCACGCGGGGCTCGATCACCAGGCGCTGGGTGCGGCAGTCGTCCAGGAACAGGTAGTGAGAGATGGAGGGCAGCCAAGCGGCGACATAAGGCCGCCCGCAAAAAGCGGCTTCGCCTATGAGTACGTGCCAGCCACGGTCAAATTCACCAACATCGTAATAAGCGCCAATGCGATCCTCCTTGGCCCAGTAGGTCTCGAAGTAGCCGAAGGGCTCGCCGTCGATACAACCAATCAGTGGTACAACGCTGGAATTTTGCAACGTGCGCTCCAGCCGTTCGCGGTGCTGTTGCAAATCACCCTGCTCTTCCCAGAAGTGGGCGACAACCGGGTCGTTCATCCAGCGGTTAAAGCGTTCAAGGTCAAGTTCCAGGTCAAGCACTCGGAAACTCAGGGTGGCATTCAGCCAGGCAATATGGCGCTGATAGACCGTGCCGCTGGGGCGCGGCGGGCGGCGTGGATGACGTTTTCCATTCTCCAAGATTGGCTGCTGCGGGTAGGGGGAGGTGGAAGGGGAGGTGAGCCAAAGCGTGGGCAACTGCCAAAACAGCTCCGCGTAGGCCCAGAGTTTGCCATGGGGATCTTTAACCGCGATTCCGTTGGCACACAGAGTGGAGTGTAAAACCGTGGGGAGCTGTAAAAGAAGGGCTACAGCATCTGGGTGAAAGGCGAAAGCCCCTTCGATAGCAGCCAGTAACGCGGGGAGAGGAGGTGCTGAACGCTGTGGCCACTGCAGCATCAAGGTGCTGTTATCGTCTACAACCAACCACTCAAGACGCTCTTGATGGCCTTCCACATAAAGTGTCTGCGTGGTTATCTCATAGGTAACTTGATAGGTGCACCCCTCTGGGCGTGAGAGCAGCGAGGCCACCGTGTGGCTTTCAGAGGGTATGTGTACCTGTGGTTGTGTCTGGACAGAACTGGACACTGCTAAGCTCCTATCAATAAGAACGAATCAAAGAAACGAATAAAAAAACAGCAAAAAAATCTCCTCATTGGAGGGCGGCGTTACTGACTTCCTTATCTAAGGACGAATGAGAATGAGGCTTGTTTACACAAATATTGGTTAACTTTTTGCGTGCGCGGTTCGTCATTAGAGATAGGTGTCGGTTTTCAATCGCTTTCCAATCGCTTTCCAACGAGGTGAATGTGCTTTCCTATCTGATTCGTCGAACCCGCGGGTTGATGACCGCTGCTGCGCTGGCCAGTATTCTCTCGGGGCTTTTCAGCGTGCTGCTGATTGCCCAGATCAATGTGGCGTTAACCAGCGATGCCGCCAGTCGCGCTAGTGCTGCCTGGGCCTTTGCGGGCATTGCCGTGACGCTAATGCTCTGTCGGATGGTGTCGACGGCGCTGTTTGAGCGGTTGGGGCAGCGTGCTCTGGCCGAGTTACGCAGTTTTGTCGCCCAGTGTGTGGCTGAGACCCCCTTTGCTCACTTCGAGCGTGTGGGCAGTGCGCGGATCCAGTCGGCGCTCACCGAGCACAGCAACAATGTGGCGGTACTGTTTGTTAGCTTGCCGGTGATCTTGACTAATACGGTTATTGTGGTGGGGTGCTTGGGCTACCTGGCGATGCTCTCATGGCAGGTGTTCCTGTTTGCTTTAGGGGTGATTGGGCTGGGTGCTGTCGGCTACCACTTGGTGCACTTACGCGCTATTCATTACCTCCAGGATGCCTCGTCAGAGCAGGATCGCTTGTTTGGGCATTTCCGCGCGTTGACCGATGGGGCAAAAGAGCTGCGCCTGCACCAGCGCAAGAGCCGGGTCTTTATGGATCAGATACTCGGGGAGTCGGTTGAAGGCGTGCGGCGGCTGCGTACCTATGGCATGTCGCTGTTCGTGATCTCGACCAGTTGGGGACAGTTCCTGATGTACGCCTTTATTGGCTTGGTGCTGTTTGTATTGGCAGGCGATGGGCCTAATCAAACCCAGGTAATGACCGGTTTTGCCCTGGTGTTTGTGTTTATGGTGACGCCCTTGGAAGGGTTGCTGATCAATATTCCGCGGATCAATATGGCGCGGGTAGCCGCTAGCCGAATTGACGACATTACCCGCGAGATGCCTCATGGGCAGGAGCGGCAGGCGTCACCTCAGATGCCTGATTTTCAACGTCTTGAATTGCGCGACGTCACCCATCAGTACTACCACGAGCAGAGCGATGACTTCTTTGAGCTGGGGCCGATTAATCTGAGCTTTACGCCGGGGGAAGTGGTGTTTCTGGTGGGGGGCAACGGTAGCGGCAAAACCACGCTGGCCAAAGTGGTGGTGGGGCTTTACCCACCGGAGGGTGGCGAGGTGTTGCTCAATGGCGAACCTGTCGAGGCGGATGGCTGGGATGCTTACCGGCAGCTCTTTTCGGTGGTGTTCTCGGACTTCCATCTGTTCGAGCGCCTGTTGGAAGCGCCGCGGGAAGATCTCGACGAAGAGGGCAACCGTCTGCTGGCCAAGTTGCATTTGCAGCACAAGGTGCGCGTTGAGAACGGTGCGTTCACTACCCAGGCACTCTCCCAGGGGCAGCGTAAGCGCTTGGCGCTGGTAGTGGCCTACCTGGAAGATCGCCCGTTTTTGGTGTTTGACGAGTGGGCGGCGGATCAGGATCCGTTATTCAAAGAGGTGTTTTACTGCGAGGTGTTGCCCGAGCTAAAACGCATGGGCAAAGCAGTGCTGGTGATTACCCACGATGACCGCTACTTCCACCTCGCGGATCGATTGGTGCGGCTGGAGAGCGGGAAGCTGCTAGCGCCAGAGCAGTCGGCTGGCGCTGAGGTGGAGGTGGCACCCTCAGTGGCCACTTGACACCATACGCGCTAATACCTTGTCCTTGAACCAGAACCTGTGAATCAGCGCCATCGCGATATGGCCGATGACTAATCCACACAGCAGCCACGAGAGTGGGCCGTGAAGAAGATCGGCGGGGGCGATCATCCAGGTGATGTCGCGCTCGGCTTCGGGCAGTAGCTCCATGCCATAAAAGCGCAGCGCCCCGCCACGGCCGTATTGGCGCAAAATGGCGAAAGCAGGCAGCCACAGCAGGAGCGCATAAAAAGTGATATGTACAAGGCGTGCTATGCGGCCATCCCATCCGAGCGGCTGCGGAGGGCGTTGCTTGCGGTTGACCCATGCCCAACTAAGGCGCGCCAGCGTCACGATCAGAATCAGAAACCCTAACGAGCCATGAGGCCCAATACTCGCCAAAAACAGCGTGATAGCGTTTTCGCCCATTCCCCGCCAAGCCAGCAACACAGTAAATTGCAGTGTGACCAGCGCGGCGGTCAGCCAGTGCAGCGTACGACTTATGCGCCCGTAGTGGCGGGGGCTGTCTCGCCAGCCGATAGGTGTTTGAGCAGGTGTGCTGGTGTGATCACTGTTTAATGCCGTGCTGTTTGCCATGTCTTTAACCATTGGCCTTGCCCTGGCGCCAGTAGCCCATGCTGGTGACGTACTGTTTGGGTAGCCCGCACTCGTTAACCAGGTAGCGGCGCAACTTCATGGCGACCTTGGTTTCAGCAGCTATCCAAGCGTAGAAGGGCGCGCTGTCATTCAGGGTGGCGGGTTCCCAGAGTGGGCCGTCCTCATCGTCGCTTGCGTCGTTGCTAGTGGCTGCCGTAGGCACGCCGCCTAGCGCTTGAATTTCCTTATGCAAATCAATATCGCGCACTGCTCTCATCAGCAGCTCACCGTGTTGGCAGCCGGGTTCAGCGTCGCGGGCCAGCCAGTGCAGCTTAGCGGCTTGGGGCAGCGGCTGAACGTCGTCACTGCGTGGCACTTCGAACAGCGCTTCGACCCTGGGTTTGAGCGGCAGGTCATCAAGAGTTTCAAGAATGCCTGCGGCGGCGGGGAGGGCGGTTTCATCGGCGATGATCAGAATACGGCGCACGTCTTGGGGGGGCTTCCACTCGTAACCCAGCTTTGGGCCTTCTGCATTGGCGTCGGGGGCTGTCATGGCCAGGCGGTCGCCGGGGCGGGCGTGCATTGCCCAGCGCGAGGCGGGGCCATTGTCGCCGTGGAGCACAAATTCAACGTCTACTTCGGCCTTCTCCGGCCGCAGAGCGCGAATGGTATAGGTGCGCGCAGAGGGCCGCTGGGCATCTGGTAGAGCGCGATAGGCGCCGTACCAGTCGTGCTCTTCCAGCTTGGCGATCTCAAACAGCGGGTCGAGGCTGCCACCGCCTTCGGGAAAGAACAGTTTGACGCGCTGATCCGGGGCGTAGGTCGCCATGTGGCCAACGTCTGGGCCGGTAAAGGTGAACCTGACGAGGGAGGCGCTGACCTGGGTGCGCCGGGCGAGGGTGATATCGAAAAGCTGGTAGCTCGGTTTGGCTGCCATAAGGAGGCTCCGTTACTTGTGCATCAATTAATGAGTCAATTGTAGTGCTAATTATTATCATTTAGAATCGTTGTCAATAATTTAACTATTAACCTCCAGAACGATTAAGGCTTAGACAATGACGCTGCTGCCTATTACGCCCCGCGTGGCGAGCTGTTCGGTGATCACAGAAGGGTGTCCGCTATGCTAGGTGCCGCGCAAGTTGCCCAACGAGTGGGAGGCATGTCGCCCGCGAAAGCCTGTCTGATGCTTAGCCTGCCGATGGCGGTGCTATTCTGGATTGGCCTGGAGGGCCAGGGCGGTTTTGCGCTGGGCTTGCAGGCGTTAGTGGCGCCTTCCTTTGAGAATGTTGACGAGCTGCTGCTCTACTACGCCTGGTGGCCGCGCCTCTCGATCGCACTGCTCGCCGGGGGCGGTTTGGGGCTGGCGGGTGTGCTCATGCAGCAGGTGCTGCGCAACCCATTGGCGTCGCCCACCACTCTGGGGGTGGCGTCGGGCGCTAATTTGGCGCTGATGACCGCCACTTTGCTGGCGCCAGGGCTGCTTGTGGTTGGGCGCGAATGGGTGGCCTTGTTGGGCGGCGCGCTGGCGGTGGGGCTGGTTTTCCTGCTCTCCTGGCGGCGCGGTTTGGCCCCTATTGTGGTAGTGCTGTCGGGTCTGGTGGTCAATTTGTATTTGGGGGCGCTCTCCACTGCGTTGTTGCTGTTTAACCACGAAGCGCTCTCCGGGTTGCTAATTTGGGGCGCGGGCTCGCTGGCGCAAAATGGCTGGGACGGCGTGGCTATTCTCTGGCCACGGCTGGCGATTAGCTGTGTCGCCGCTTGGTTTTTGCTGCGCCCCTTGGCGGTGCTGGAACTTGACGACGCCAGCGCGAAGAGCCTGGGAGTCTCGCTTACCTATCTGCGCTTTGCAGGAATGGGGCTGGCCGTATTTATTACCGGCAGCATCGTCAGCGTGGTGGGCATCATCGGCTTTATCGGTCTGGCCGCGCCCAATATTGTGCGTATGGCCGGGGCGCGCCGGTTGGGCCCACGGCTAATCTGGTCGACGCTATTAGGGGCCGTGCTGCTGGCCACCACGGATCTGTTGCTGCAGCAGTTTGGTGGCATGGTGGCAGCCTTTATTCCTACCGGGGCGATTACCGGTGCCCTGGGGGCACCGCTGTTAATGTGGCTGATCCCACGCCTGAAACTGCAGGGCGACCAGCCGCCGAAAGGGACGGGTGTTTTCGCCCGCCGTCACCCAGCGCCTTCATGTTTAGCCACTGGCTTAATCCTTGCGTTACTGGGGGCAACGGTTCTCGGCTTGCTGTTTGGCCAAGGCGTAGATGGCTGGTACTGGCTGGCGCCCAATAACTGGAATGTCATGCAGTGGCGCATGCCCCGGGTGATGGCGGCAGCCGCCAGCGGGTTGATGCTGGCGATTGCCGGGACGATTCTTCAGCGCCTTTCTGCCAACCCCATGGCCAGCCCCGAAGTACTGGGTATCAGCGGTGGCTGTGCCATTGCGCTGATTCTGGGGATTTTCCTGCTGCCCGCCCCCACCAATATGATGCTGATTGGCGTGGGTACCCTGGGGGCTTTCGCGACACTGCTGGTGTTGGTGGGTATCAACCGCAAGAGCGGTTATCTTCCCGAGCGCTTGCTGCTCACCGGGGTGGCGGTCAGTGCGCTGTTTGATGCAGTGCGCAGCGTAATGCTGGCGGGCGGCGACCCTCGTGGCCAGCAGGTGATCGCTTGGCTCGCGGGCTCTACCTATTACGTGGATGTCACCAATGCGGTGGTGGTTGGTGGCATTGCCGCTGTATTGGCGCTGGTCACGCTGCCCTTCACCCGCTGGCTGGATATCTTGCCCTTAGGCGCGCCGACGGCTAAGGCGCTTGGGGTAACCCTCAACCGTGCCCGCTTGGCGTTGCTGTTACTGGTAGCACTGCTCACCGCCTGCGCCACCCTCGTGGTGGGGCCGCTTTCGTTTATTGGCCTGCTGGCGCCACATATGGCGCGCTTGGTTGGCTTCTCCCGGGCGGGTCAGCATCTGCTGGGGGCTGCATTGATCGGCATGCTGCTGATGGTGCTGGCGGATTGGGTCGGCCGTCAGATTATCTTCCCCTATGAGATACCCGCGGGCTTGGTCGCTTCACTGATTGGTGGTGCCTACTTTATGTGGGGTCTGCGGCGGCTATGAGCCATGTGGCGATCAAGCCGAGTGAGCTTTGGGCTGTGGCGGATCCTGCGGAGGTGTTGTTGGCACTTTACCGCCAGCCGCCGCTGGATAACGCCAAGGCCCCCTGTTTTGGTCAGCCTGATGAGCCGACATTGGCGGCTACTGAACTGCTGGATCATGAAGTGCTCTTCGCCCAGCTATCGCGTTACCGCCTGTACCACGGTGACGATGCTGATTTTCTGGCTGCTGCTTCGATATGGTCGAAATTTCATTTCAGCAGTGTCTCTATTCCAACGCTGGTGGCGAACCTGCTATTGGGTTACGACCTGCCGGTCGGCGGGGATGAGCTGCGACTGGCGTTTGGCGACCATGGTCAGACTGCTCGTATCTGGTTGCCGCATGGTGGCGTCCCTCTGGCCTCAAAAACGCTTCAGGCACGTTTCAGTAGCCTATTCGATGACCACTGCGCGCCACTGATCGAGGCGCTTGCTGTGGTCTCCGGACTTTCTGCCAAGGTGTTTTGGAGCAATCTTGGTCACTACGTGGAGTTCGTGGGAAAGACCTGTTCGCGGCACCCGGAATTCAGCGGTGCGGGAGAACCGCTACTGGATTATCTCGCCACCAAGACGCTGCCCGATGGGCGCCGTAATCCACTCTATCAGCCAGTGCGTTACCTGGAACTGGGCGGTGAAACACCTGCTCGTGTACGGCGGCTATGCTGTATCAAATACCGATTACCCGGCGAGCCGCTTTGCGGTGGCTGCCCGCTAAAACCCGAAAATAAGCCGGCCAAGAAACGCCGTTAGGTTAGCACGGCACGCTGCAGCGCTTCCTTTAGCGTTCAACTCTTGCAAGGAGCCAAAGTTAATGGAACTGTTCAGAATCGTATGGCGTGATTATCGTTGGCCGTTTGTGGCCGTGGTACTGCTTAGCCTGACAAGCGCTGGCTTGGGCATCAGTGTTATCGCCTTTATCAATCAACGGCTGCTGGGCACCTTCACCGACCCCTGGCGCATCCTGCCTGAATTTCTGGGGCTAATAGCGCTGCTACTGGTCATTACCCTGACATCACAGTTGGCGCTGACCACGTTGGGCCACCATTTCGTCTACCGGCTGCGGGGGCAGTTGATCAAGCGAATTCTGGATACCAATATTGAACGCGCTGAGCAGATTGGCAGTGCGCGTCTGCTGGCGAGCCTCTCCACCGACGTGAGTTCAGTGACCGTTGCGTTTATACGCTTGCCGGAACTGGTGCAGGGTGGGGTGCTGACGGTAGGCGCTACCCTTTACCTGGCGTGGCTTTCTCCTGCCATGCTGGGCGTCACCGCGCTTTGGGTGATCGTGACTATTTTAATTGGTATACGCTTGGTGGCCCGGGTCTATGGGCATATGGCCAAGCTGCGTGAAATACAGGATCGTCTCTACGCGGATTACCAGTCGGTGATCGAGGGGCGCAAAGAGCTGGCGCTCAACCGTGACCGCGCCGAATGGCTGTATCGCGATGTCTATACGCCTAACGCACAGGATTGCCGTCGCCATTTTATTCTTGGCGATACCTACCATCTCAGCGCGGTGAACTGGTTCAACATCATGATGCTGGGTGCCATCGGCGTCGCGTTCTTTTTGGCCAACGGCCTGGGTTGGGCATCGGTGCAGGTAGCCACTACTTTTTCACTCACGCTGCTGTTTCTGCGTGCGCCGCTTATGCAGGCCATTGGCGCCTTTCCGACCTTGATTAACGCCCGAGTGGCGTTTGAAAAAATCAGCAGTTTAGACCTGGCCGAGCACCGCGAGGCGTTCGGTCACTCTGCGCTGCGCCACGACTGGCAAGTGCTTGCCCTGGAGCAAGTCAGCTATCGCTACCCGGATGAGGAATCCCGGCCGGGCTTTGCTATCGGCCCTATCGATCTGACTTTAAAGCGCGGCGAGGTGGTGTTTCTGATCGGCGGTAACGGCAGTGGCAAATCCACCTTGGCGAGGCTGCTGACCGGGCTCTACCAGCCCCAAAGCGGCTGCGTTCGAGTCGATGGCAGGCCGCTGCAGGAAGAAGACTGGACACGCTATCGCCAGCACTTTTCGGCGATTTATACCGACCTGCATCTCTTTGACCGTTTAATGGGCCCTGCGGGCGAGTCACCCGACCCGGCGCTGATGGAGGAGTGGCTTGCCGCGCTGGGCATGCGCAGTAAGCTCGACTTCGACGGCGATCGCATCACCAACGTCAACCTCTCCCAGGGCCAGCGCAAACGCCTGGCGATGTTGCTGGCGGTGGCCGAGCAGCGCGACCTATTGCTGCTTGACGAGTGGGCCGCCGACCAAGACCCGCAGTTCCGCCGGGTCTTTTACCGCGAGCTGTTGCCTCAGCTTAGGGCGCTGGGCAAGACGCTGGTAGTGATCAGCCACGACGACCACTACTTCGACCAAGCCGACCGGCTGCTGGAAATGCGCCAGGGGCAGTTGGTTGAACTCACCGGCGAACAGCGGGAAGCCGCCAGCCGCGATGCGGTGGCAAGGGTGAATGGGTAGTCATTGATGTGAGTCGCTTGGAATGATTAGTTATGGCGAGTGATATCGCTTGTCTAAGCCATGCCCTGGTGATGGCGGAGTGTCCCGTTTTCCAGTTAGAGAAAGGCCCCGTTGCCAGCACTTGCACCGCCAGCAGCCTTGACGCTTTTACCACAGGGACATATATTTCAACATATACTTGCTGGTAAAAGGTGTGTCATGGGCCAAGTTACGATTTATATCGATGATGATACCGAGAAGAAAATGGCGGCGGCGGCCAAGTCGATGAATGTCTCCAAGAGCAAATGGATTACTAATCTGATCAAAGATGAGGTTGCCAATGAGTGGCCACAGGCGGTGGTCGAACTGGCTGGGGCTTGGGATGAGTTTCCGTCCCTGGAGGAGATTCGGGCAGGAGCCGGCACCGATCATCAGCGGGAACCACTTTGATGTATGTGCTTGACACCAATACGCTCATCTACTTTTTCAAAGGCATGGGCAGTGTCGCCGATAACCTCTTGTCAAAAAAGCCTGGCGATGTTGGCATACCTGCGATTGTGTTGTACGAGCTGGAGCTGGGTATTGCAAAATCGGCTGCTCCCCAAAAGAGAATGATGCAGCTCGACAAACTGATCGACACTGTACAGATTCTTGAGTTTTCCACACCCGAAGCCAAAGCCTCAGCGCAAATTCGCGCAACCCTGGAAAAGCAGGGAACCCCTATCGGCCCCTACGATACGCTGATCGCCGGTACCGCGCTCGCCAACCAAGGTACATTAGTCACCCACAATACTGGGGAATTTAAACGCATTAAAAAGCTAGCGGTTGAAGATTGGTACTAGCTGGTTGCGCGGTATCGCTTAGCTAAGCTGCGCCCTGGTTATGGCGAAGCTGAAATAGGTCATAATTGGTTTGCATGGATAGCCAGAATTCGGCGCTTCCGGCATGCAATTTTTCTAGAGCCAATGCCATTTCAGGTGTGACGGAGGCGCTGCCGTTAATTACCCGGTTCAGGGTGTTACGGTGGCAGCCGAGTTGTTCAGCGACCGATGCCACGCTGCCAATCTTGTGGCCGTCTTCATCCTCAATCAGACGTTGCCGGATAATGCGACCCGGATGTGAGGGGTTATACATCGCCATTGTTTCTTCTCCCATCAGTGATAATCGTCATAGTTCAGCAGGTAAACATTACCGTCTCGGAACTCGAAGAACAGTCGCCAGTTACCCGACACCTTGATGGCATACTGGCCGTCCAGTTTTCCAGTTAGAGGGTGAAGATCCCAGTTGCCAGCCGCTATATCGTCGAGACTCGTGGCTGCGTCCAGTACGGTCAGACGATCACGGAGACGGTCAACATGATCGGCACGGACGCCCTTGGTGCTTCCTTTCTCGAAAAACAGCTTTAGTCCCTTATGTTTGATGCTTTTAATCATCCATCGTACCGGCTTATGCCTAACTGGCTTTTATCTATTGTAGTGTGTCGCGCGACAGTGTGCAATTATGCCGAGACTCGCTCGGACAGCTGCACCACCATTCGCAATACTTGTTATCAACTTTTGCGCTGCTTAATGGCTTTAGGGGCGTAACCGAAGAAGCGTGTGAAGGCTAAGCTGAAGTTGCTGGGGTGCCGGTAGCCTGTGGCATAGGCCGCCTGAGCGACCTGTTGACCGCTCTCCAGCAGCGTATGGGCGTGGTGCATGCGCTGTTGATGAAGAAAGTGTTGAGGCGTCGTGCCAAACATGCGGCGAAATCCCTGTTTAAGCTTCTGCTCTCCTAGTCCCACCCGTACGCCTAGATAGGCCAGGGTCAAGGGGCGATCCAGTTCGCTGAGAAGGATCTCACGGGCCTGGACGATGCGCTCGGCGTCTGCGCTGGCGATGTTCCGTGTAGGGCTGGGATCCGGCAGCAGCGTCTCGAGTTGTTCCCCCAATAAGCTCAAGGCGTGAATGTGTTGCTGGAGCCGAGCGCTGCCTGTTTGGAGGCTTACCTGGAGCGCCTGCAAATGTGCATGGCTGGCCGGCGACGTAGGCTGAAAAGCCAGCGGTCGAATACCCCCAGAGGCGGGGAGTGCTGATTGATATCGCTCGCCCAGGTAGCGCGCTAGCCAGCCGGTGCTGGCGACAAGGCGTAACTGAAGCACTGTTTCCCCTTCCGGTATATGGCGTTCCCCCTGGCTGTGGTCAAAGGTGGTTACGGTGGTGTGACCGTGGCCGAAATCGATGCGCGGCCCCCAGCGCTCTCGGTAATCAGAGCGGCCTTGTAGACCAAAGGTCACAATCACGCCTGCACCCGTATGGGGTGTGCGGCTCTCTTCGACGAGCGCTTGTTTAGCACGGTAGCGGGTTAACACTACCGAGAGGCCATCATCCAGCACGCAGCATTGAGAACCTTGCAGAGAGTCGCCAATGGGAGGTGATGCATCGCTACGCATAAGAAGTGAATCGGTTTGCATATGAATGAGTATGATAATTGATATCGTTTATAGCTAGCCTACTCCCTTGAAGGTTCCCGCGCTAGTCGGGGAGCCAGAAACAGCGCTAAGGGGGTGGGCGATGCAGAGCAAGGGGTTGAAAAGAAATGCAGTGGTGGTGCTTCTGCTGGGGGGATGCAGCGTGGGCAGCATCGCTCAAGGGGAAGCACTTCCCGTGGTGAAGGTAACGGCTAACAAGGTCGCGCAGACTGAGCAAGAGGTGCCGGCGAGCCTGGTGGTTATCTCCGGCGAGACGCTGGCGGATGCCGGTGCTTCCAATATTGGCGACTTGGCGCGCTACGCGCCTGGGTTGAGTTTTCAGCCCTTTGGCCAGTCGGGTACCGCCCTGCCGGTAATGCGTGGGCTGACCTCAGGTGCCACCGCTTTCTCCTCATCAGTACTCATGCTGGTGGATGGGGTGCCCGTCGTGGCTGGCCAAGGGTTTGATCACAACCTGCAGGGCGTGGAACGGGTTGAGGTGCTGCGCGGGCCCCAGTCGACGCTGTATGGCCGCAATGCCGAGGCCGGCGTGGTCAGCCTGCATACCCGACAGCCGGATGAAGGCCCCTATGCCGAACTGGAGGCTACGCTGGGCAGCCGTGATCTGAACGCGCTACGCCTCGATGCCGCTCAGGCACTCGTACCCGAGCAGCTCTATTTTGGGGTCAGCGGGGAGTGGCGCCAGCAGGCTGGCTTCGTGGATAACCTGGCGCGTGCGGGGGAGGTAGATGACCGCCAGCGCAAGAGCGGGCGGCTACGTCTATTCTGGATGCCGTCAGCGGATACGGACGTTACCTTGCGTTATGGGCAGTTACACTACCGCGACGGTGCGGCTCCCTGGGGGCCTGTCGGGTCAAACGGTCACGATACGCGTCGCATTGACTCCCCTCATCCCGGTAGTAACCGCTCAAGCGGACGGGATATTTCCCTGGATGCGCGCCATGCCTTAGCGCCTGATTTGACCCTGCGATCCATCACAGCGCGGCGCGAGATCCGTGATCGCGTCACTCAGGATACCGATTTAACGCCAGCTCAGCGCTTTGCCGTCGGGCGCGACCAGCGTTTGACCACCTTGTCTCAGGAACTTCGCTTGGAGCGTCAGGGCGATGAAGGGCGGAGCAGTTGGGTGCTAGGCCTGTACGGCGACCGTGATGATCATCAACTGCAGTTCGAGCAACGTAACCCGATGAGCACCCAGCGCAATGAGGCGACGCTGGAGGCTGAGAACCTCGCGCTGTTCGGGCAGTGGACGTTGCCGCTGGGCAAGCGCTGGCGCCTGACACCAGGTCTGCGCTTAGAGCAGAGCCGGGTGGCGTTGACGCCCCAGGGAGCCGGGCAGCGCAGTGAGCGCTGGAGGGATGTTACCTCGCAGTTGGCCCTGCAGTACCGCTTGGGTGACGACGACTGGTTGTATGCCCGCTATGCCGAAGGATTTCGCGCCGGTGGCTTCAACGCCTTCTCTGCTCAGAGTGACTATCCCGGCTACGAACCTGAGCAAGTGGCTTCCTACGAGCTGGGTATCAAGGGGACAGCGTTTTCGCAACGGCTCCGCTATGGGTTAGCCAGTTACTGGATGATCATTGACGACATGCAAGTCCAGCAAGTTATTCAGCCCGGTAGTGTGCAGATCACCAATGCTGCCGCGGCGCGTTCCCAGGGCGTAGAACTGGATATTGACTACCTGCTGGGCGGACATTGGACGCTCCAGGCGGGCCTGGCTCTTAATCGTACCCGATTTCGCGAGTTCAACGATCTTAGCGGTGACCACGCCGGTCACCACAACCCTTTTGCGCCCGATATCAGCGGTCGGTTGGGGCTGCGCTACGACTCACCCCAGGGCTGGTATGCCCAGGCCAACCTGAGTGGCATGAGTAAGACCTACCTGGATGCGGCCAACCGCTTTAGCCGCCCCGGTCATGCCCTGCTGGATCTGGCCGGCGGCTATCAACAGGGGCCATGGCAACTGGGGGTCTATGTGAACAACGCCACTGACCGACAGTACGATGCAGTGGGCTTGCTCAACGGCACGATACGGGAGTACAGCCCGCCCCGTGAGGTTGGCTTGCGTGTGGGGGTGTCGTTATGAACCGGCCCGTGGAGGCGCTTCCCCATGCGCTGCAACCCTATTGGGATCTATCGCTGGCTGCTGTACAGGCCGAGGCTCTACAGCTTGCCTTAGCAGAGGATCTATTTGAAACGCTGGCGTCACCCTGCACCCCCGAGGCCCTGGCGCAAATGCACGCATGGCAGCCTGAAGCCACGCGCCACTGGTTGACGCTGTTATGGAGCATGCAACTGCTCGACCGAAGCCGCGATGCGGCGGTTGAGTGGCACTACACCAGCAGCGGGGTGGCGCGGCGCTATCTGGCGTCTTCCTCAGCGTTAGACTGTGGTGATGCCTGGCGCTTTCGACTTGCTTCACTGCGCGATTTCGGTGCCGGGCTAGCCGATGGCTTGCGCGGGAAAAACCGGCCAGCACCGCTGGCCAACGGTGAGCGCTGGGCCGTGGCAGCGCGCGGCCATCTGGCACGCGAGCAGGCGGCGGTAACGGCGCCTGCCGCCTGTGAACTGGTGGCACAACGGAGGGCGACTGAATCAGCCTGGCGGCTGCTGGATCTAGGCGGTGGCCCAGGGCTGGTCGCTGTTGCCCTGGCGAAGGCGTTCCCACATATGTACGGCGTGGTCTTTGAACTACCCGAAGCCGCCGATGTGGCGGCGCAACATATTACCGAAGCCGGCCTGGCCTCGCGCCTTGAAGTGCGGGGCGGCGATTTGGTGAAGGATGACATCGGTACCGGGTACGACCTGATCTGGTGCTCTTCGGTACTGCATTTTGTGCCCGAGCTTTCGGCCTGCCTGACCAAACTGCATGCCGCACTAAAGCCCGGCGGCGAGTTGATCTGCGTGCACGCTGAAATTCCCGCAGAACCCGAGGCGGCCCGCCGCATGCTGTCCTATTACCTGCCGCTGCTGTGGCAGGGGCGCCGGGTGACTCAGGCCGGTGATCTGCGTCAGGCACTGCTGGCGCAGGGTTTCGAGGTGTGTGAGGCGCAGCCGATTGCGCTTCCCATGGCGCCTGCCACGGCTCTGGTGGCGCGTAGGAGGGCGAAATGATGCGCTCTCTGACCGCCCGGCAACTGGCATTCGGCTGGCTCCACTTCGCCCTGGCGCTGCCCAGTATCTATCTGCTGTTGGGAATGCCGCTGGTGCTGCGTGAGCAGGGCTGGAGCGGTACCCAGATTGGCCTACTGCAACTGGCGGGCCTGCCTGCGGTGCTCAAACTGGTAATGGCGGTTCCTGTGGAGCGCTGTCGCCTCGCTGGCGGAGGCTATCGCGCCTGGGCTGGTCTGCTCGGATTTTTGTTGGGCTTGGCGTTGCTAGGGTTAGCGTACGACTTCCCACTGGCGCAGCCGCCGCGTTTCTATGCCTGGGTGCTGCTGATCAGTTGGTTGGCGACTTGGGCTGATGTGCCCGTGAACGCGCTGGCGATTCGCTGCCTGCCCGCCGAAGAGCGACTACGCGCCGGAGGAATTCGTTCGGCGGCGCTGTTTCTGGCCGCGGTGGTGGGCGGTGGCCTGTTGCTGGTCGTGCACGAGCGTGCAGGGGGAGCCGTGCCCTTCGTACTGATGGCGTTGCTATTGGCCGTGGGAGGACTCCTATTACGCTGGATATCGGTACCGGCAGAGGCTGGCAGGCAACGGTATGTCTCGGCAGCGGAAGCGGTTCAACCTGTGAGCCATAAGGGGGCAATGGGCTTTGTCCGTCAGCCAGCCGCAGGTCTTTGGGTAGCCCTGCTGATGCTACTCTTTCCCTTCGTTGGCGCCGGTTGGGTCTATCTAAAACCGCTGTTGCTCGACCTGGGGATGCCAGCGGAGCAAGTCGCCTGGTGGGTGGGGGTTGGTGGTGGCATAGCGGGCGCCCTGGCTAGCCTGGCGGGGCAACGCTTGGCACGAAGTGTTGGGCTTGGCCGTGCCTTACCGCTGTTAGCCGCTTTGGCAACGCTGGCCCTGGCGACTCTGGGGGGAGTGGGTTACATGGCTGCGGGGTATGGCCTGTGGCTGGTGGGCGCAGGACTGTTGGCCTGTGCCATGGGAGCGCTATCGGGCGTCATGTTCGGCCTGATGATGCACTTCGCCCGGTCTGGGTATCAGGCGCTGGATTACGGTCTACAGGCCAGTCTGTTCACCCTGTCGCGTTTGGCTGTGCCTGTGCTCGCCGGTATTTTGCTAGACCGGCTGGGCTACCCGGCTATGTTTACGGTGCTGGCGCTAGGCATGGCGGCGGTGACGGTGATGGCGTTGTTGGGGGGTAGTATTTTGCAGGGTGCCATATCAAAAAGTGGAGAGGTTCGTTGAGCACTGTGCATTGACACTGTCTGTGAATTGAAAAAGAATAAGAATCATTTTCGTAGAAGTGAGGCACTTTTTATATGGCGGCGGCACCCCGATCAGCCGAGCCTGCGGCTTACCATACCGGCTGTCGAGACTCCCTTGGTCAGTTGTATCACCATCATCAGCCTTGGTTGCAGCAATTGCTCAGCCACCGGTTGGGATGCAGTGAATCGGCGGCGGATCTGGCGCAGGATGCGTTTGTGCGCTTGCTGAAAACGCCCCGCCACCTGGATAGTTTCGACGGTGCCAGGGCCTATCTCAGCCGTATGGCCAAAGGGCTGTGCGTGGATCATTGGCGCCGCCAGGATATCGAGCGCGCCTGGCAGCAAGCCCTGGCGGCCAGCGCCGAGGCGCATTTGCCCTCTGTCGAACACCAGCAGATCGTCATCGAGACGCTGTGCGAAATCGACCGCATGCTGGCGCGGTTGCCCGAGAAAGTCGCTAGCGCCTTTCTGGCCTCCCAACTGCATGGCAAACCCTATCGGCAGATTGCTGAGGAACTGGGAGTTTCCGAACGCATGGTCAAAAAATATATGGCCCAGGCCATGCTGCAGTGCGCATTGATCGAAGCAGGCTTCGAGGCGAGCCTCTAAATGGTTTCTGCGGCTAGCGCTGATGAAGCAGCCAAACGTCGTGCGTTGGCGGAGGCCGCCGAGTGGTTTGCCGAGTGGCAAGCGGGGGAGCTGTCGGCAACGGAGCGTCAACGCTGGCAGGCATGGCGGGATGCCAACGACATCCATCGTTGGGCTTGGCAACAGGTGGAGGGCGTAAGCCGACGTTTTACCGCCAACCTGGATGAAACTGAGCGCCACGCTGCCAACCAGGTCATCAGCTCGGCGCGGCATCGACGGCGGGGGCGGTGGCATCTGCTGAGTGGGCTCTCTAGCCTGGCAATCGTGGCGGTGCTGGTAGGGCTTTCCTGGCAGTGGACACCATTGCCCCAGTGGGTGGCCTACTGGGGCGCCGACTACCGCTCCGCCACCGGCGAAATCTCCCGCATCGAATTGGAGGATGGCACCCAGGTA
The DNA here is from genome assembly GCF_005937175.1 of Halomonas sp. ATBC28. Lineage (NCBI taxonomy): Bacteria > Pseudomonadati > Pseudomonadota > Gammaproteobacteria > Oceanospirillales > Halomonadaceae > Halomonas > Halomonas sp. ATBC28. The sequence goes on from NZ_VCQL01000003.1 coordinate 203,112, forward strand.
TGGCTAAGCAGCGCCTCGGCGTTGGACGTCGACTACGACCAGGAGCGGCGCCGGCTGCAACTGGTGGCGGGTGAAGTGCTGATTAAGACCGGCAAAGACCCCGAACGCCCCTTTTACCTGGATACCCGAAGTGCCCGACTGACCCCCTTGGGCACCCGCTTCAGCGTGCGCCAACGCCAGGCCGACGAACTGCTGGCGGTGTTCGAAGGCGCGGTGGCTATTCAGACCCTTGGTGATGCCAACCATGCAGGCCAACGCCTGGTAGTCGACGCCGGGCAGCAGGCCAGCTACGCCGCTGACGGCATTGGCGAACTCAGCCACGCCGACGGCAGTCGGGCCGCCTGGGCCAACGGTGTTTTGCTGGCAGAAAATATGTCGTTAAAAACCTTTGCCGCAGAGCTGAGCCAGCATCACCACGGCCGCTTAGAGGTCGACCCGGCGGTGGCGGATCTCACGCTACTTGGCGCTTTCCCGCTCAATGATCTAGAGCGCACCCTTAACATGGTCGAGACCACGCTGCCGGTGAAGGTGCGCCGGGTAATGCCCTGGTGGATCAAAATCGAGGCAGGCAAAGCAAGCTCCAGCGAGGAATAAAAAAGAGCAAATATTGGTTTTTCTGGTTCCCTTTTTTCGCGCTGGTTCGATTCCCCTTTATAAGCACTTAAAACGTATCTGCAAGGGGAACCGATATGCTCCACCAGCGCACTGCACTTCAACCGCTTACTGCCAAGCACCAACCGACGCTTAACCGCCGCGCCTTGGCGCTGGCGGTTCATCTCGCCGCCGCCGGACTATTGGCCGTACCGCTGCTATCGCAGCCCGCCATGGCCCAGTCCACCCAGCAGCAAGCACGCCACTATGACATTGCCAGCGGCCCGGTAAGCAGCGTCATCAACCGCTTCGCCGCTGAAGCGGGAGTTTTTATCAGCGGTGCTGGTGAGCTCGGAGAAGGGCGTCAAAGCCCCGGCTTGCAAGGTCAGTATCGCGTTGATGAAGGGCTTGAGCGACTGCTGAACGGCACCAGCCTTAGGGCCGTAAAGCAGGGGGATGGTACTTATCGGTTGGAAGAGCGGCCAGATGGTGTGGCGCTGTCGACGGTTGAGGTGACAGGAGCGCGTCTGCCCTACGGCATGACCGAGAACAGTAATTCCTATACGAGTGCAAGCGCGACTATCGGGTTGTTTTCGCAGTCAGTTAAGGAAACGCCGCAGTCCGTCAGCGTCGTGACGCGGGAACGCCTGGATGATCAAGGGACTACCTCACTGGCCGAGGCCATGCGTAACGTTACGGGCGTCACTGTGAATGAATACGGGGGGAACCAGTACACAATCAAGGCTCGTGGCTATAATATCGATTCTTTTCTCATAGATGGCAGTCCAGTCCAGGATGTGGGCAGCGCCTGGGAAAGCGCTGGAGTATTCGATACGGCTTTGCTTGATCGTATTGAAGTGTTGCGCGGCCCTGCGGGAATTCTCCATGGATCCGGTGAACCCAGCGGCACCATCAACCTGGTACGTAAACGCGCGCTAGCTGAAAGCCAAGCCTCTGTTTCCCTTTCTGCCGGTACAAATAATGCTTATCGGGGTGCTGTCGATGTTACCGGCTCGCTTGATAACAAGGGACGAGTGCGGGGACGCTTCGTCGGTGTCTACGATGACAGAGACTCTTTTATTGATCACGTTTACTCAGATAACCAAATCGGCTACGGCACGCTTGAGTTTGACTTATCCCCCGAAACGACACTCTCAATGGGTGTTACTGTACAAGATGAAGAGTTTCGTCCTCATTCTGGATTACCGGCATACAGTGATGGCACTCTGCCCAACGTAGACCGCTCGACCTATCTTGGATCCGACTGGGATAAGCAGACAGGAGATGCGCAACGCTATTTTATAGAACTTGAGCATCGCCTAGCTAACGGTGGCGAAATAACCTTTAAAGCTAATCGCCTGAACCGTGATGCAAATCTAAGAAAAAGTAGTGAAGGAGTTCTCACTGCTGATAAAGGTACAGGTGATTTTGGAATTCGTCAGATCGCGTGGGGTCTAGAGAAGCAAGACGATTATATAGAGACACAGGTTAGCTCTCCTTTTCAATTGGCTGGGGCGAGCCATGAAGCTGTCTTTGGTGCCAGCTATCAAAACAGTGAAGTAAGCAATGAGTGGGTCTACGGTGCTCCTCAATACCTTCCCCAGAATCTTTACGACCCAATCCATAACCGCACAGAACCAGATTTTGACGGCACCCCAGGGAGAACAGAACTTAATATCGAACAACATGCTTCCTACGGCCAGCTTCGATTCAATATTTTAGATGATTTTACACTTGCGCTTGGTGGCCGTATCAATTGGTGGGAAACCAATAACTTTCTTGGTGGTGAAACGTCCGGGGATGATGGCACCGAATTTATCCCCTATGCAGGATTGATCTATCGCCTCAACGAAGAGCTCAACTTATATACAAGCTATACTGGTATTTTTGCGCCGCAAACAGCTGTGGGAACTGATGGCGACCCTATTAAGCCAAGAGAGGGTGAGCAATACGAGGCCGGTATTAAGGGTTCACACTCTGAGGGTAACTTGAACTGGCACGCTGCTGTTTTCCGTATTGAAGACACTAACCGCGCCTATACAGATCCAAATAACCCAGGCTTTTCAATTCCCATCGGCGAGGCCAAGAGCGAAGGTTTCGAGCTCGAAGTCAGCGGCCAACTGCTACCCCGCTGGGATATCAGTGCAGGTTATGCCTATACCCAAACTGAGTTCGTAAGAGATGCTAGTTCAGAAGGGCTCACACTCTCGCCTGACACACCTGAGCATAATTTCAACCTATGGTCACGTTATCGATTTAGCGACGCGCCTGATCAAGGCTGGCGTATTGGCGCTGGCGTAAATACTGTCAGCAGTATTTACGCTGAAAGTGGTGATACACGTATTGAACAGGGGGGGTATACCACTGTTTCTGCCATGCTCGGCTATCGCGTCAATGAGAATTTGGATGTTTCATTGAATGGCAATAACCTAACAGACAAAGAGTATTACTCTACCGTTAGGGGGACTACAAAGCATAATTATTACGGCGCACCTCGAAACTTCATGATGACAGTGGAGTATGATTTCTAAAAAATCATCTTGATATGATTGATATTCAGCCCTGTATCAACAGGGCTGAATACTATTTTCATCAAAAATTAAAGTCTATAGACAGCCAATAAAGACATGGCATTTCTATAAAAGCATCAGACCACCGTTTCAGAAGGGGCCTGAAGTGAACCCATTCAGCTTCATCACCAGGAACTGGCGCTTGACCGCTTATGTCATATGCTTTTCGTTAATAGCCAACTCATCAATGGCAGCTAAAGCGGCCTCACCCATCTCAGTATTTGATTGGTCGATTGCAGAAACAGTTCTCTCGCTTGAACCTGATTCTGCATCACTGGGTAATATTACTGCTTTCCACACATGGACTGGAGGTGAATATAAAGATGCTAATATCACCGATATTGGGACACAGACTTTCCCAAATATGGAACTTCTCAATCACCTTTCACCTGAGAGAATACTTCTTTCGCCTAGTCAGACTCGCCTAGGCCAAAGGCTAAATGGCATTGCACCTATCACTATTCTCGAATCCTACCCTTATGTTAGTGACAGAAGTGACGGTTTTTGGGAAACCCTTGAGGATTTTACCCTTGAAGTTGGTACGTCAGTCAATCAAAGAGCAAACGCCGAACAGCTAGTGTCAGACACGCAATCTCATCTCGACACCTTGAAAAGCAACATAGGCCTTCAGCCCCCACTACTTATTGTCCAACTAGTCACTGAGCAATATGCCCGCGTGTATGGCAGCAACAGTATGTTTCAGGGTGTGCTTCATCAATTGGATTTAAGCAATGCATGGACAGAAAAAACCAATCAGTGGGGGTATTCTATGGTAAGCATCAGGGAGCTTTTTAATGTGGAAGAAGCGAGACTGGTTGTCCTCGAAAGTGCATTCCCAATAGGTATAGAAAACAATATCGAAACTAGTGGTATGTGGCGTTACCTTCCCAGTGTGCAGCGAGGCGATTATGTCGTTTTACCATCTACTTTTTGGATAGCCGGCGTTCACCCCTCCGCCCTTCGCTTCGCCAAGGCTCTTGTCGAAGCACTGAACTCGCCCGAGAACTACTAACATCACCTGCTTCTTAAGTAATTCGATACCACTAATTCGTTTGTAATGATAAGTATTATCACTTATTGTTTGCGTCTGGTTTTGCCTCCTTTTTTGAGGGGCAATGGGCACGGGCAATCAATGGCAACGGGCGATGGTATCGATAAAGCAACAGGGCGGAAACGAGGTTCCTTTCGACGCCCTCTATCACAATCATCATAGCTGGCTGCGGCGCTGGTTAAGCGCCAAGCTGGGCTGCTCCGATACCGCTGCTGATCTCGCGCACGATGCCTACCTGCGCATACTGGCGCGGGGCACTACGCCAGTGCCGGAACAGTCACGCCGTTTCTTGACACAGATCGCCAAAGGGCTGGTCGTCGACCATTACCGCCGTCGTCGAATCGAAACTGCCTATTTGGAAACTCTTAGCCTGCTTCCAGAGACAATCGCGCTTTCTCCGGAGGAGCGAGCACTCACTATCGAAGCGCTGGTCGAGATCGATGCGCTGCTCCATGAGCTTCCCGACAAACCTCGCAGAGCTTTTCTTATGTGTCGCCTGGACGGCCAGAGTTATCAAGACATCGCCGAGACGCTGAGTGTCTCTGTCTCTTCGGTAGAGAAATATATCGCCCGGGCGCTGCTGGCCTGCCACCGCGCGATAAGCGAATCTCAACCTTAAGTGAATGCTATGAGCCGCACGTCCGCCGACACCTCTCAAGAGACCATCGATCCTGCCGTGCTTGAACAGGCCAGCCTGTGGATGGCGCGACTATGGAGCGACGACATCAGCGAGGCCCAGCGCGAAGCTTGCCTGGCCTGGCGACAAGCGTCGCCGGAACATGAGCGAGCCTGGCAGCAACTACAGGCCATCGATGGTCGGCTCGCTGCGTTGCCGAGCCATGCTTCTCGTAGCGAACTGTTTTCGTCTACCCAGGAGGTCTCCCGGCGGAGCTTGCTGCAGTGGGGCGGCTTGGTCGTGCTGCTAGGCGGGCTGGGGTTTGGGCTTCCGCGCACGCCCCAGTGGCAGCGCCAGTTCGCCGACTACGCCACCGGTATTGGTGAGAGCCGCGAACTCACGCTGAGCGATGGCACCCATCTGGTGCTGGATACCGATACCGCCATCGACATAAGGTTCGATGCCCACCAAAGGCGACTCCATCTACTGCGTGGCGGAGTGCTGATCACCACGGCAAAAACACCGGATGCCCGGGCGTTCAGCGTTATGACCCAGGAGGGACTTTCTTATCCGCTGGGAACCCGCTTCAGCGTGCAGCAGCATACTGACAGCACCCAAGTGGCCGTTTACGAAGGGCAGGTGGCCCTGGAGCGGCGTGGAAGTGATGAACGGACGACGCTGGATGCTGGCCAGCAGGCTGATATGAGCGCCGATGGGGTAACGCCACCTGAGCTCCTGGAACCCGCTGGTTTAGCTCGCTTTCAGGGGAGACTGGTGGCCGAAAGTATGCGAGTTAGTGAGGTGGTCGAGATATTGGCCCGCTATCGCCATGGCGTGGTGCGCTGCGCACCAGAGGTGGCCGATCGGCGAGTGAGCGGTGTGTTCTCGTTGCAAGATACCGATCGCGCTCTGGCCAGCCTTGCCGATGCACTGTCATTAAAGGTGGTCTACCGTACGCCATTTTGGGTCACGGTCATGCCGCGCAGCGACGGCGAAAGCTAAGAAGAAAAATGTCAGAAAATGTTGAGGGATTCTCGTTCTCGTTCGGAATAGTAGATGTAGACATAAGAAATGCATCACTCAACGGGGATCTTCATGACGACGCAGCAAGCGCACTCACGCTTTATTCGAACGCCTTTGGCCCGCGCCATTCCACGAGCCATTCAATACGGCCTGCTCGCCAGTTGCTTGGTGGCCCTGCCCGCAACGGCGCTTGCCCAGCAAGCAGCAGGGCAGAGTGCCGCGGCTCAGCAACGCTATTCCATTGAAGCAGGACAGCTCGATACGGCTTTAAACCGTTTCGCGGTCAGTGCAGGCATCGAAATTGCCTTCGATGCCACCTTGACCGCTGGCAAGCAGACCGCCGGGTTGCAGGGCAGCTATGGAGTAGACGAAGGTTTGGAGCGCTTGTTGGCAGGCACCGGCCTTGCGGCCGTGCGCAGTGCTGAGGGTAGCTATCGGCTGGAGATCCTGAATGAGCGTGCTGCTCAGAACTTAGAAACCGTTTCGGTCTACGGCACCCTACCTGCACGTTATGAAGGCCGTTACGCTGACTCCTCGCTGCGTATTCCCAAAGATATTATTGATGTTCCTCGATCCATCGACGTCATTCCTGAGCAGTTCTTGCTCGATCAGCAGGCTCGAGAAATGGCCGATGCCTTTCGCCTATCACCCAATGTGGTTGTGGCTGATGGCTATGGTGGCACCCGCGAGCACTCATTGATTCGCGGCTTCAACCGCAACGATAACTTCTATCGTAATGGCGTTCCTTTTAGCCATGAAAGCCGTATTGATCCAGCCACTATTGATAATATTCAGCTAATCAAAGGGCCCGTGGCCGATATCGGCCGGATGTCGCCAGGTGGCATCGTTAATATAGAAACCAAGCAGCCACAGTTTCAACGCGAACATTCTATTTCGACAACCTTCGATGAGCATGGGCAACGACGTGGAACCCTCGACCTCACGGGCCCCGTCGGTGAGAGCCAAAACTTGGCCTATCGGATCACGGGCTCGCTTGAGGACAGCGAGACATTTCGTGATACCAACGTTGACCGGCAGTTTTTGTCTTCTGCGCTACTCTGGCAAGGTGATTCCGGTGCAAGCGTAGGCTTCAATCATGAGTATTCTAAAGATCGCCGAGAAATAGATAGAGGATTAATTACGGTACCAGTGGGGGATTTGCGACGCCGACTAGCGGATGTTCCTTTTGATACTCGCTTCGATGGAAATATTCCCAACGAGCGCAACAGCGAATACCACCTTGCTGAGCTTGACGTTGTCATTCCGTTGGCAGATTCAGCCTGGGAAATCGATAATAAGCTCTTTTATTCTAGAGAAAGGGGAGAGGATCTTCGTGCGGAAGTCATTTCTGTTGGAGCGGATGTTAGCAGCGAGCTTGCTGAAGATACGCTAATCCGACGTGTCGGTGCCAACCAGAACAGTGTACGCACATACAAATTTGCCCGCTCACAGCTGATTGGTGAAATCGATACGGTGATACCTATACGTGTGGCAACGGGGGTTGAGTATCGAGAGTTTAGCCATGAATGGCATAATTTAAGCGGCAATCCTCAAATCGGGGGCACTGTCTCATCGCCTAATTCTTTTTCGCTTATTAATGATCTTGACTCACCCAGAAGCGACCAACTTTACGACGTTAGCCAAAAATCACATGGCGTATTTTCGTCTACCGAGTTTTCGCTTACAGAAACAGTAACGCTTGACCTTGGACTTAGATATGAAGTATCCGAGAATAACTATCATAACGACAACTATTTAACTGGCTCTTCAACCGATATTGACTCAGGTAGCAGCAGTAAGCTCACAAAAGGTCTCGGGCTAATTTGGGAAACCATGCCGGGGTTGAATCTATATCTCAGCTATGCAGACACCTTCGAGCCTCAAAATATATATGTAGGAAATCAAGAAGTCTTTGAGCAGGATCCTCGTGAGGGACAACAGGTAGAGGCGGGAATGAAATGGAGTTCTGCCGATAACCGCTACTTTATTACTGGCGCGGTTTTTGATCTTCGCGAAGACAACGTCGTCGAAACCATCAACGGAGAACCTGTGCCAACCGGTGGCATCACTTCTAAAGGCGTAGAGGTCTCCATAGCCGCTAACCCTGTCGATGGCTTCAATCTGCGTGGCGCTATTGGGTTGCTTGATGCTGAGATAGTTAGCGATAACGAAGCAACGAACGGCAATCAACCGCGTAACGTACCTGACACGACTGCCAGCCTTTGGGCAAGCTACGAATTCCAGAACCCTGAAAGCGCTCTTCGGGGGCTAGGTATCGGCAGTGGCATTACCTATGCTAGCAACCGCTATGGTGATAATGGCCACGTTAATAATCTTGGCGAGACTCTTCATGGCTTTGAGCTTGGTGACTATACCGTTGTTGATGCCGGCCTCTGGTACTACCTCCCTGTCGGTAATGGCAATCGCCTACGTTTTGACTTGGGTATCAAGAACGTTACCGATGAAGAGTATATTGTTGCCTCGGGGGGCAATACTCGGATAAGCGTGGGTGACCCGAGAACATTCTATAGCGGTGTCCGCTTCGAGTTCTGATTGAACTTGCTATGTTCAAAACATCAGCCTCAAAAAAAGAGGAAGGGGGGCAGCAGCCCCCGTTCTTGGAATTATCAATACTCGTCCTTAGTCGATCATAAGAGAATATCATGCCGGGTTTCACGATCGTTCTTAGGCGTTTATTTAATAGCGTAGTGACGATTGTCGTCATTGCGATTTTAACGCTGCCTACTAAAAGCCCAGCGTCTTCTAATAGTTCAGCCATTGCCGCTCTCGATATCCGTATCGTCGAAACACTGGTAGCGATGGATATAGTACCTACGTCGCTGACGGATCCTGAGGCCCAATACTTCTCTACCACTAGGTTGATGGGATCTACGAACCTTGGTATAGGCTTCCAGCCTAACTTGGAACTTCTAAGTCAAGTTTCGCCACAGCAGATTTTGGTTTCGCCGAATTTAGCTCAGATTTCTGCTCGGTTATCTGGTATTTCTTCATTGACGAGCCTAACGCCCTATGACATTGAAAAAAGGGCAGACTCATGGCGCCAGCTGACTTCTTTCACATGTGAGCTTGGCAAACACATTGATGATGAGAGGTCTGCGGAACGCTTAATACGCGAAACTGAACAGCATCTCCATGCATTGCGGGATAGTATCCCAGATAACCAGCCGCCCCTTTTAATCATTCGCTTAATGGATAACCGTCATGCTCGTGTCTTTGGTAACAGCAGCATGTTTCAAAGTGCCTTGGAGCAGTTGGGACTGACCAATGCCTGGCAAGGGGAAAGCAACCACTGGGGGTTTACGACTGTCAGCATTGACGCATTGATCGATATTGATGCTCGCTTGGTGATATTGGAAAGCCCCTACGCTAACAGCCCCGTTCATGAGCAATTTTCCGTACAGGGTACTTGGCAGCATATGCGCAGCTTACAGCGCGGGGATGAGATCTACTTGCCTGCGACTTTTCATCATTTCGGTGCTCTCCCTTCTGCCCTAGTCTTCTCCGAGGCTCTTGTTGAGGCCCTGGAAGCGCAAAATGGTCTTTGATGCCATTTATTTCCCGCAATATTGCACTTCTTCGTATTTCGGACTCTACGAGTGATAGATCACTCTAGACAGCTTTCAATCAACCTAGGATTCTGACGCCATCTAATGATCAAACTATTGTCTCCCATCTTTCAAGGTGATTGGGCACACTACGGTCAAGGTCTGATCTGTAGCGAGGCGGCGGAAAGCCATGCATACCTTCTTGCCGACCTGCTAAATGAGCCAGAGAAGATCGACGACATTTTGGTACAGCGCGCTCGCTTTTACGATTTTAACGACTTGCGGCCAGTGGCATCTGTCTGGCTGCTAAAATACGCCACTCTACTAATTCCGCCTATCGCCGCCGCCGCAACAGTACTGCAGCATGGATTCCCCGTTAAACCGGAGTATATTTCGGTAATATTGGATGAAAATGCAGCACCAGTCGCTTTCGTAATTCCTCATCTTGGCGAAAGCATTGCTGGGCTCGACGCTCAGCGACGCTATGTTCCTCTAATAAAAGAGCATTTGGAGCCGCTCATTACCTACCTTTCCTCGCGCACTCAAGTGCCGACCAAGATATTGTGGGGAAATGTTGCGCGGCGCTTAGAGACACTTCTTACGCTCGCACAACAGTTAGATTCATTTTCTCCCGGCACTGCCCAACGGGCTGCTAACGATAAAACGTACCTGCTGGAGCATCGCACCTGGCCCGGTAACAAACGCAACCCGATGTTCGGCACTAAACGGCAAACGATGCGGATAACAGAGGAGGGAGAAGTGCCGGTGCGGCTCCATCGGCACTGCTGCCTTGACTATCTTTTGCCAGGAGGCAGTTACTGCGGGCTCTGTCCACTTTCCCCTGAATTTCGCAAGCGAAAGGAGCGTCTGCCTGTGTCAAAAAGCACACCACTAAGCTAGATCACTGTTCGGTCAAGGGATCCATAAGTGTTAAAAAGATTTGCAATGAGTTCATTCAATGAACCAGCGGCGGGCGTTGTGGTAACAGATATCCGCAATGATCTCATCAAGCAGCTTGTGATCATTCGGTGCCAGCCCCTCAGAAACCCAACGCCCGACGATACGGCAAAGCAACCTTCTGAAATACTCATGTCGGGGAAAGGACAAGAAGGAGCGACTGTCCGTTAGCATGCCGGTGAAGGTAGACAACAGGCCCATTTGCGCCAGGTGGCTCATCTGGTTTTCCATGCCGTCAAGTTGGTCATTGAACCACCATGCAGTCCCCGCCTGTACCTTGCCTGCTATGCCACCGCTTTGAAAGTTACCCGCCGTGGTGACGATGATGGGGTTTTTACTGGGATCCAGCGCATAAAGAATGGTGCGCGGCAGCTCATTGGTGCTATCCATGCGATTCAGCAATTTGTTTAACGGCTCGGCAATGGGCTTATCTTGAATGGAATCAGCACCTGAGTCGCTGCCCGCCGCCGTTAATATTTGCGTACTGTTATTACGCAGTGGCCCTATGTGAAGTTGCATCACCAAATCAGCCCGCGCGTACCCACGGCCAAGCTCTACCAATACGGCCATACGGAAGCTCTCTGCTTCCTTTGGCGCTAAGGCTTTGCCCTGGCGGCCTTTTTTCAGAATGGCATCAAGTTGGCTTGCGCTTAGCTCATCGGCCTGCTCTAGCTGGCCAATACCGTGGTCGGCGGCACGGCAGCCGTTGGCAATGAAGTACTCCAGGCGATCCGTGAGTGCGCTTACCAGATGCTCGAAGGTGCTGATGGGCTGTCCGGTCAGGGTCTCCAGTTTTTCAAGGTAGTTATTGAAACCTGCGCCTTCGATTGCCAGCGCGCGATCCGGGCGAAAGGTAGGCACCATGGAAAGCTCACCTTTGTGTGGCGAGGCAGCAAATGCTTGGTGGTGCTCAAGGCGGTCGAGCGGGTCATCGGTGGTGCCAATGAGTTCGACCTTCATCTTTTTTAGCAAACCCTGGGCGCGGAACTCAGGCTGGCTCAGCATTGCTTGCGTGCTTTGCCAAATCTCCTCTGCGGTATCGCCGTTGATCAACTTGCCTTCATCACCAAAGTAGCGCCACAGTTCGAGATGGCTCCAGTGGTGCATGGGGTTGCCAATTGCCTTAGGCAGAATCTGGGCAAACGCCAGAAACTTCTCTTTATCTGTTGCGCTACCGGTAATGTGAGATTCAGGGACGCCCGCCCAGCGCATGACACGCCACTTGTAATGGTCATGGCTCAGCCATAGATCGCCCAGGTTGTCCCAGCTGCGATTGTGAGCCACTTCTTCGGGCGGAAGATGGTTGTGGTAGTCAATAATCGGCAAGTCCGCAGCTACATCATGGTAGAGGCGGCGTGCTGTTTCTGTATCCAGCAAGAAATCAGTGTGTAGGTAATTATTCATAGAAAAGCCTTCTGGTTTACCATTTCAGCGATAGCGGCTCGTGCAAAAGCGCCAAAGTAATGTGTTATCGCTGCTCACGACGCTTCTCCCACGGTGATTAGCCCGCCATGCTCTATGACGCGACCACCGTAGTGCAAGGGGCGATTTTCACCTGCTGGTAGCACTATATTGAGCTGTTTAAATGGAAAAGGCATATCCCCAGCCTGGCTGATTTGCAGTTCCAAACTATGCTCATCGCCGGTAAGCAGCAGAGTGGTGATGCAGTGCGGGCCATCTTTGGACTCGCCGTCATCATCGTAAATCAGTGAGGTGCAGGAAAACGATCCAGGCTGTGGAAACAGTGCCAACGTTCGGCCAACTTGCGCCTCCGGCGTTGCTTTTATGGCTTCATTAGCAAGCGGTAGTATTGATCCAGCCTTAACAAACAGCGGCATATCCGCCAATGAAACCGGCTTCTCGAACCACGTTCCAGGGGCATGCAGTTGGCCTGTCCAGTAGTCCCACCACCCTGCATGGTTGTCGGGCAAATAGATGCGCCGCTTATCTGCGCCTTGCTCCACCACAGACGCCACGAGTAGATCTCGCCCTAGCAGGAAGTCATCGGTGTCTGCATAGGCTTGCGCGTCATGCTCATGGTCGAGAAAAGTGGGCCTTATCATGGGTTCGTGGTTGTTTACTGCCTGCCAAAGACAGGTATAAAAATAAGGCAGCAAGCGGTAGCGGAATTGGATAGCGGCACGGATGCCGTCGGCAACGCTGGGGTGCGTCCAAGGCTCGGTCACAGAGCCATCGTTATTCCAACTGTGAATGGAGAACCGGGGGTGAAAAATGCCGTTCTGAACCCAACGGAGTAAAAGCTCTGGCCCAGGCTGGGGGCCAGCAAACCCGCCGACGTCATGCCCAATGTTGTAGATTCCCGAAAGCGACAGGCCCAGCCCCATGCGGATATTCCAACGCAGGCTCTCCCAACTGGTTTTGTTGTCTCCCGTCCAGGTCTGGGCAAACTGTTGTAGGCCAGCACAGCCTGAGCGGGTCACCACGTATGGGCGATGTTGGGGCGCATGTTGTGACTGCGCCTCCCATGAAGCATGAACCATCAACAGCGAATGCAAGGGCCGTATCAGCCCCACCTCGACCTCTTCACCAAAGCCAACGCAGCGAGCGCCATGATCCCACACTTCAAATTCGTTGTTATCATTCCAAGTGGAAGTGATGCCGAGGTTCAGCAGTTGTTGAGTGACGTTCTCTTTCCACCAACTGAGCGTATCGGGATTGGTGAAGTCGAGATGAGAGCCTTCATCGTCCCAGAAGCTTGAAAGCTCCGGTGTGTCAGATTCACTGTCTTGGATAAATAATTTATTGTTTGCCCCTTCTGCGTAGCGCGGGTGGTTCCTTAACAAGCAGGGCTTGATGTTGGCGATCAATCGCACCCCGGAATCATTAAAGGCTTTCGTCAACGTGGTTGGATTGGGCACCTTGTCGTTATTCCAATGAAACACATAACGCTTATCTTCAATGGAGGTGTAACCCGAAGAAAGATGAAAGCTGTCGCAGGGGATAGCCTCGTTCTCCAGCTTTCGCAAAAAGCCGATGAGCTGATCCTGAGCGTCGGGTGCATCGGTATAGGCCATGGTTGACCCGGAATAGCCCAGCGACCAGCGTGGCGGAAATGCCATCCCCCCGGTTAAGGCCAACTGGCTCTTCACCAGGTCTAGAAGCTGTGGAGACCAGCGGAAATAGTAATCCAGGTCGCCATCATCGGCCGTAAAGGAGCGATAAGGGGCGTGGTAGTTATCAAGCTCCTGCCCTATGTTCAATACACAGGTGTTCAAAGTGTCGTAGAAGATACTAAAACTACCGGTGGACGCGGTTTGGGTAAGGGTGAACGGCAGGTGTTTATACAACGGGTCGGTGCGCTCTGCGTCATATCCCATGGCGTCTAAACTGCGCATTTCGAAACGCCGCCCCGTCCGCTCCAACAGCCCGGCTTTTTCGCCCAAGCCATAAACCCGCTCATCGGGGTGCCGACGTAAATAGTGGGCGTGGGCATGGTTCTTAACGCCCAGCATATAAGCGCCGGTGGGTCTGTCTTCAGTTAAATACTTCCAGCCCTCACCCACGAAGGCTTCCCACCTAAAATGCAGTGGCTGAGAGACGATGAGCCGTAAGGCATCGGTCTCGATCTGCAACTGCCCATCCGACCACCCAAGCTTGTACTGGGGACAACTGAACCCCGTCACCGAATCACGAGAGCGGCCCTTTGGTAAGGTGTGGCCATCCGGGTTTACCGTCCATGAGCGGTTAAGGCGCCATGCACCATCTTTTAGCAGCCGCACTCGGAACAATTGGTTGTCGAGAATGTTGATGGAGATTAAATGTCTATCGTGCACTCTCAGTTGCACTGTCGTGTCGTCGTGGTGCTCCAGGCGCCAGTTTTTTAAGGTTTTCATTGTTTATCCTTTGATTCCTGAATTCAGGATTTAACGGTGGTCATCACCTGGAACCAACTCGTTAATAACCTAAAATAAGCTGGGGCAAAAATAAGCTGATTTGTGGAACGAAGGTCACCAGTAGAACAATGGCTATCAAGACTAAATAAAATGGCAGGATGGGTTTCATCACTTGACCAATGCTCACGCCACTGATGGAGCAGCCGACAAACAGTGCTGAGCCCACTGGCGGGGTACAAATGCCGACGCAGAGATTGATCGTCATGATGATGCCGAAGTGAACCGGGTCTATACCGATATCCTGCATCACTGGCATAAGGATAGGGGTGAAGATAAGCAGTGCTGGTGTCATATCCATAAAAGTACCAATCACCAGCAGTACGGCGGTAATGCACAGTAGAATGATGATCGGATTATCAGATATACCGATCATAAAAGAAGAGATCGTTAAAGGTATGTCGCCGAACGCCATGGCGCGGGACATGGCAATGGAGCAGCCGATTAAAAATAATACGATAGACGTTGTGACGACCGAGTCGATAAAGATCTTGGGAAGATCCGTTACCCCTATTTCTCTGTACCAACATAAAGACAGGAACAGTGAATAAGCAACTGCGATCGCTGAGGCTTCGGTCGCCGTAAATACGCCACTAATAATACCGCCAATCACCACTACAATAAGGCCTAAAGGTAATATCGCCCGGCGTACTGCTGATTTAACTTCAGCAAGGGAGGGTTTCTCCGCGACGGGGTAGCCCTTTCTTTTAGATATGATCCCTGCCACCACCATCAGGGATAAGCCCATGATGATACCGGGGATATAACCCGCCAAAAAAAGCGCGGCTATCGACGTGCCGCCAGTAATCAGCGAGTAAACAATGAGTGTTGTGCTGGGAGGAATCAACAGGCCCGTAGGACAAGAGGTGACGTTAATGGCTGTCGAAAAAGCAGGATCATAACCCTCCCGCTTCTGGATAGGAGCCATTACGCCCCCAACGGCCGCCGCTGACGCAACGGCTGAGCCGGATAAAGCGCCGAACAGCATATTGGAAATGATATTGACGTGGGCAAGCGAGCCGGGAAGCCTTCCGGCAAGCACTTTCGCTAAATCGATAAGGCGAAGTGCGATGCCGCCTCGATTCATAATGTTGCCAGCCAAAATGAAGAAGGGGATGGCTATTAACGTAAAGCTATCAAGCCCCGACGCTATTTGTTGGGCAACAATGCTGAGGGATTGGTCGACGCTCATGAATAGCAGGAAGGTGAGTGTCGCAGATACGCCAATCGCGAACGCAATGGGTATGCCTAAGACCATTAAAAGCGCGAACGACCCAAAAAGCACCAGGACGGTTATATTCATATTAATCTCTCTCTTGTGGAGCAGGTGCTTGTTGCGGATCGATAGTGAAGCCGCCCTCCGACTTAGGGTTAAGCCAAACCCGCCCTAAAAAGATAAAACAGTAAAAAATGATGATTAGCCCGGAAGCTGGAATGGGACCATATACATAGCCCATGGGGAGTCTCAACGTGGGGGTGATTTGGCCCGATGCCAGCGTTCGGGAGACCATTTGCCAACCACCCCAAACCATTACAAAGAAGGCAAAGCCAGCCACGATTAACAGTATGAGTGTATTAAGTAACTGACGTGAGCGGCCGTTTAAGGCAAGAGGCAATATATCAATGGCGAGATGTCGAGCTTGGCCAAAGGTGTAAGCACCTCCAAGTAGCGCTAACCACATGAACAACAAGCGAGCGATTTCACTTGTCGCTGTGCTTGGGGTGCCTAGTACGTACCGGGATAATACTTGCCACGTCACACTGACGACGATGATCAACAGTATTAAAAACACAGACGTGCCAAGCACATAGTCCATTGTGCGTTTCATACGTAAGACCTCTGGTTTTATTTTTGTGTATGGGTGACTAGCTTCTTACTCCCTAGTCATTGTGCAGAGAGTCGCTTCTACTCTAAAAGATGTCAACCAATTTGTTTTATTGGTTGACATGATATAGTCGGTAAGCCATCTTGCATCTGTAACTTAGAAAGTGAGTGCCTCAATGACAGTCGGCTTTCACAACAACAAGCATAACAAGCAGGAGAAACAGCTGATGACAACAAAAGCCTTGCGACATACGGCTCTAATCAGTGCGGCGCTGTTCATGTCAGCGGCCTCAGCTCAAGCCCAGACACTGCGGCTGAACCACAATAATCCTGAAGACCATCCTACTCATGTCAGCATGCAGTACATGAGTGAACGTCTTTCAGAGCTCACCGATGGTGAACTGGATATCCGCATTTATGCCAACGCACAGCTTGGCTCGCAGCGTGAATCCATGGAGTTGGTACAAAACTGTACATTGGATATGGCGCGCAGCAATACGGCCGAACTGGAAGCGTTCGAGCCAATGTACAGCGCCATGAATTTACCTTTCATTTTTGAAAGCGAAGAGCATTTTGAGCGGGTCATTAACGGAGATATTGGCCAAGATATTCTTAACGCGTCACGTGATAAAGGATTCATAGGGGTTGCCTTTTTAACCGAGGGGGCTCGCTCCTTTTATGGTGACCGGGCCATTCAATCGCCAGCAGACCTAGAGGGTCTGAATGTAAGAGTACAACCAAGCCCATCAGCGGTAAGAATGGTTGAGCTGTTGGGAGGTAATCCGACACCTATTGATTGGGGCGAGCTTTACAGTGCGCTGCAGCAAGGGGTGGTCGAGATGGCAGAAAATAACCCAACGGCCCTGACGAACGCGCGTCATGGCGAGGTAGCAAGCCATTTTTCGCTTGATGAACATACCATCATCCCATCCGTGGTCGTCATCTCCAGCTGCGCCTGGGATCGTATGTCGGAGGATCAGCAAGCGGCGATGAGACAGGCGGCATCAGAAGCTCAGGCATTCCATTCCGATTCCTGGAATAAAGCGGCAATGGCAGCATTGGAAACCGCAGAGACTGAGATGGGGGTTGAGATTAATGAAGTAGATAAAGCGCCCTTTATTGAAGCGGTCATGCCTATGCACGATGAAGTGGCCAACCAATCTGCTGAATTGGCCGACCTAATCAGTCGAATCAAGGCAGAGGCTAACTAAAACCGCTGCAGGGGAGGTGGGAGAGATGCTAGAGCGATCATCCTTGGCTGAGAATGCCCTCACGTCGTTACATGACGAAGAGTACGACGTGCCGTTGAATCTGCAAAATCTGAACCACTCCACCATGGTGTTCACGAAAGGTCGCACGTCAACGTCGCTTAACGGCAGTTGGAATTTTTGCGTGGATTTGCTTGATACAGGTCTGCGTCAAAAATGGTATGAAATGCAGCCGGCCAACCCTGTTGATCGCATTGAACCCTGGGACTACGACCCATTTATGGGTGAGTCCATCCCGGTGCCCTCAAACTGGGCCATGTTAAAGGAAAAATGGTACTTCTTTGAGGGCAGTGCTTGGTACACCAAAAAGCTGCCCCCAGAGCTTTTTAAAAAGCGAGAGAGTGACGCGGAATCAGACCAACGCTACATCCTTAGGGTCGGTGCGGCTCAGTACGACTGTAAAGTATTTCTTAACGGAAAATTCCTAGGCAATCACTATGGCGGCTCGACGCCCTTCTACGTTGAGTTGACGGATGACCTTGCCGAAGAAACCAATTGGCTGATGCTGTGTGTCAATAATACCCGTACGCTGGATCGCGTACCGATGCGCAATACAGACTGGTTTAATTACGGTGGCGTTTACCGCGAGGTCGAGCTCTTTAGCTTACCCAGAGAATTCATTCGCGATATGTTCATTCGCCTTTCTCAGGATGGAAGGGCGATAGAGGTTGATGTAGTTGTTGATAGAGCTGTTGATAGCGCTGTTGATGGCCCCAGCATTCACCATGCTCACCTTGAGATACCTGAATTAGGAATTGCTCAAAAGATTAACATTGAACATGGCAAAGGTACTTGCCGAATAGCAGCAGAGCCAGAGCGATGGTCGCCTGAAAACCCACGCCTATATAAAGTGGTGCTGACGGCTGGTGAAGACCGTATCACTGACAATGTCGGATTCCGCTCCATCGTTCGCCAAGGGGTAGATATTCTCCTAAACGGCGAGCCTATCTGGCTACGCGGCATTTCTGTCCATGAAGACGACGACATCCTAGGGAAAGTGACGTCCGACGAAGACATTCGCAGACGGCTCGCTCATGCGAAAGAGCTTGGGTGCAATTTTCTTCGCCTCGCGCACTACCCCCATCATGAACGCGCAGCTGAACTAGCCGATGAGATGGGCTTTTTATTGTGGCAAGAAATTCCCGTTTACTGGGCCATTGACTTTGATAATCACAACACGCTTAAAGACGCTAAAAACCAACTCATTGAGTTAATAAAGCGTGATCGCAATAGAGCTAGCGTCATTATTTGGTCGATTGGCAACGAGAATCCAGATACGGATAGTCGTCTCTCTTTTATGCGTGACCTGGCTGAAACTGCACGCCTATATGACCCCACGCGCTTAGTCGCCGCAGCGTGCCTAATTAATCATGCAAAATTGAAAATTGAGGATCGGTTAGTCGACCATTTAGACGTTATAGGCATTAATGAGTACTACGGTTGGTACGATGAAAACTTCGACGACCTGTACGCCATCGGAAAAAATTCCGATCCTGATCGCCCCGTCGTCATTTCTGAAACAGGGGCGGATGGCGATAACTCGTCTCAAGGCCCATCTGAAGGCCTGTTCAGCGAAAAGTATATGGCGGATGTTTATCGGCGGCAGATCGATACGCTGCAAAAATTAGCGTATATCAAAGGCATTTCTCCTTGGATTTTATACGATTTTAGAGTTGAGCGAAGACAAAATATCTTCCAGAGAGGATTTAATCGAAAAGGGTTAATTGCTGCTGATAAATCTACAAAAAAAGAAGCATTTAATGTTCTAGCTTCTTTTTACCACTCTATAAAAGATTAAAAATGGAAATGAAATCTAATGCATAAAGGTTTACGGCGTTACCAAGAGCTGGCTCGCGACTTAAAGATTTTGATTCAGCAGAAAGGGTATAAAGTCGGCGATCGTATTATGACTGAGCGTCAGATTTCAGAGGCTTTGAACGTGGGCAGGTCTGCCGCACGCGAAGCCATACTCATGCTTGAAATTGAAGAGCTGGTTGAAGTGAGAAAAGGGTCTGGCATCTATTTGCTTTCCGACAGTCGCTCGGTAGCACAGCCTGTTGTGGATGATATAGGACCGTTTGAACTGTTACAGGCAAGGCAGCTTTTGGAAAGCAGCATCGCCGGCTTTGCCGCGGTGTCAGTCACCAAAAACGATATTGTACGCATGCGGGAAGCGCTTGATATGGAGCGCAAGGGCATTGAAGAAAAGAATAACGACTACTCCAGTGATGAACTATTCCATCGCCTGATAGCAGAGGCCACGCAAAACAGTGTACTGGTCGATATGGTTTCTGAACTGTGGGCCAAAAGAGACCAGAGCTTGATGTGGGCCAGACTGCATGAGCGGATATTTGATACCAACTACCGAGAAAAATGGCTAAAGGATCATCAGGATATTCTCTCTGCACTGCAGCTAAAAGATGCCGAAGGGGCGCGTAAGGCGATGTGGGTTCATTTAGATAACGTCCGAGACACCCTAATGGAGCTTTCCGACGTGGAAGACCCGAATTTTGACGGTTATCTGTTTAACAAGAGCACGATTTAATAAGAGCATTATTTAACACTAATAATACGGGGGAGAAGGTTGATGAAACATACATGGCGCTGGTTTGGGCCGGACGATCCAATCAGCTTGTCGGATGTACGACAAGCTGGCTCGACTGGTGTTGTGACGGCTCTGCATCACTTACCGAACGGTTGTGTGTGGCCCTTGAGTGAAATCATGGAGCGTAAAGCTATTATCGAAGCTGCTGGGCTTGAGTGGACAGTGGCAGAAAGCATTCCAATTCATGAGGATATAAAGACTCACGCCCATGGTTGGGAAACACTGGCCGATGCCTGGGCAGAAAGTACCATTAACCTTGCCGAGGCTGGCATAAAAACCATCTGTTACAACTTTATGCCGGTTCTTGATTGGACCCGGACGTCCTTGCGCCATGAGTTACCTGATGGGGCCTTATGCTTAAGGTATGACGCGCTTAGCGTCGTCGTTTTTGATTTGCTTATATTGCAGCGCCCCGGCGCAGCGTCAGATTATGACGAGAAAACGCAGGAATCAGCCCGGGCTCGCCTATCTGAAATGAACGCAGATCAGGTTGAGGAATTAACGAATACTATTATTGCTGGCCTACCAGGCGCTGAAGAAAGCTACAGTCTCGATAGCTTCAGCGAGCGGCTCGCTGCCTACAAAGACATTACCGCCGAGGTTTTGAGAGAAAACCTCGCTTCGTTTCTCTCAAGAGTCATTCCAAAGATAGCGCATACAGGCGTTCGATTAGCGATTCATCCAGACGATCCACCGTATTCTCTGTTCGGGCTGCCGAGAGTGGTCTCAACCGCCCAGGACTTAAGAGATATTGCGAATATGGTCGATTCGCCGGTAAATGGTTTCACGCTCTGCTCTGGATCACTGGGCGTACGAGCTGATAACGATGTGCCTGCAATATTGCAAGAACAGGCGGATAGAGTGCATTTTTTGCACTTACGAAATACTACCTTGGAAGCAGATGGGGCCAGTTTCCACGAAGATGCCCATTTAGAGGGTGATACCGATATGGTTCGCCTAATCGATATCATTCTGGACATTGAAGCAAAAAGGGGCGAACAACTTCCCTTCCGTCCAGACCATGGTCATGCGATGTTGAGTGATTTGCGCAGCGACTTTAAGCCTGGCTACCCGGCAATCGGGCGTTTGCGCGGCATGGCGGAAATTCGTGGTGTTGAGCGTGCGCTTCAGTTCACACGTTCCAACAAACCATAGCCTTGGAATCAAAATAGATAGGTTGTGTGTAAGAGGGTGAGTATAAGAAAAACTAATACCCCATTAGCAGGATGATTTTTAGCAATCAGCATTCCCAGTTACTTTATTGCCAGATTAATTAACGCGACGCTAATTCCGGCAATGGGGGCAGGGCAATGTGGGAAAGTTATATCACCGGGCTGGTGGTGTGCGGCGGGATTATCATGGCGATTGGGGCGCAAAACGCCTACATCCTTGGGCTGGCTATTCGTCGTGAGTACCACTGGTGGTCGGCAGGGTTGTGCATCAGCGCGGATATTATCCTGCTCACGGCGGGCATGTTTGGGGTGAGTGCTTTTCTGCTAACGATGCCCAACGCATTGGAGGCAATGCGCTGGGTGGGCGTAGTGTTTTTAAGCTGGCTGGCGGCTCAGGCGCTGTTTAGAGCCTTTAGCGGGCGGCAAGGGTCAAGTGCCGAAGCGGGCAAAGCGCGCAGCTTAACCAAAGTGATTTTCGCCACTCTTGCCGTCACCGTGCTTAACCCCCAGGTGTATCTGGATACGCTGCTGCTAATACCCGCCATTGGCGCCCAGCAGGAGAGCGCCGGTGTGTTTGTGGCGGGGGCATCTACTGCGTCCATCCTTTGGTTCAGCCTTCTGGCCTGGGGCGGCGCTGCGCTTTCGCCTTGGCTTTCAAAACCCATCGCATGGCGCATTATCGATGGCCTGATTGGCTTGATGATGGCGGGTATCGCCGTGCATCTTGCTCTAGGGGCGACATCGCTTAGCTAAGCCATTTATTGGTTAATGACGACTCGTTTTTAATGGCGACTAAAATAGGCCTCCATCACCGCGATGACTTTGTCGATATCTGCGTCATCAAGATCACGATGGGTAACGAAACGCGTGGCGTAAAGCAGCTCAATCAAAATGCCGTGCTCTTTTAGCCAGGCGGAGAGTGGCTTTACATGCTCGTCGGGAAAATGCGCGAATACCATATTGGTTGTCTGAGCGCTGATCTCGACTCCTGGCAGCTTTGCTATGCCCGCTGCAAGGCGCTCTGCACGGCGGTGATCGTCGGCTAAGTCTGCCACGTGGTGATCTAACGCATACTGGCAGGCGGCGGCGATAATACCTGATTGGCGCATGCCACCACCCACCACTTTACGCCAGCGCCGAGCGTGGTCGATCAATGCTTGTGAGCCCACCAGCGCCGACCCTATTGGCGTACCCAGGCCTTTTGAGAAGCACAGCGACACGCTATCGAACGGCAGGCAGAGCTGCTTGAGCGAGGTGTCGGTTGCGACAGCGGCATTGAATAAGCGCGCCCCGTCTAAATGCGTTGCCAGGCCACGCTCGCGAGCAAGCTCTGTGGCTTTTAATACGTAGTCTACGGGCAGCACTTTGCCGCCAATGGTGTTTTCTAATGCCAGCAGCTTAGTACGCGCAAAGTGAAAATCGTCGGCTTTAATCGCGGCACTGATTTTTTCCAGTGGCAGGCTACCGTCAGCGGCGTTTTCAATGGGCTGGGGCTGGATACTGCCCAGCACCGCGGCGCCACCGCCTTCCCAACGATAGGCGTGCGCGGACTGCCCAACAATGTACTCATCGCCGCGCTCGCAATGGGACATTAGTGCCACTAGGTTGCTTTGAGTCCCACTAGGAAACAGCAGTGCCGCTTCTTTACCTGCCTGTTCGGCCAGGTTGGCTTGAAACGCGTTGACCGTTGGGTCATCGCCCCACACATCATCGCCAACCGGGGCGGCCATCATGGCGTCTTTCATGGCAGAGGTCGGGCGGGTCACCGTATCACTGCGTAAATCAATCATGCGCATCTCCTTTGTTGTGTGGAGCAATCACTCGGAAGCGTTTTCTCAAGCAAGTTCTGGGGAACCATCTATGGTTAACAGCATACTGCAAGTCTCTCAAGCAAAGGCAAACAGATGGATCTGAAAAGTGGTTATCCCTTTTGGGCAGTCAAAAATGGCCTGTTGAAAACCTTTCCTCAATTGACTCGCGATCACCAATGCGAGGTTGTTGTGATTGGTGGCGGTATTACGGGGGCGTTGATTGCTGATGAGCTAAGCCGCAGTGGCCACCATGTGGTGGTGCTTGAACGCCGGGATGTTGGGTGGGGCAGTTCAGCCGCCAGTACGGCTTTGCTGCAGTACGAAATTGACACCCATATGACAGAGCTAGCCGAGTGCTATGGCGAAGCCGATGCAGTGCGTGCTTACCGCGCCTGTGCAGAAGCCATTGGCGAGCTTGAGTCCCTGGCGGCAGGGCTGGGCGATGTGGACTTTGAGCGTCAGCAAAGCCTTTACTATGCCAGTAGCGAAGAGGATGTCGCATCGCTTCAGGAGGAATTGGCGCTGCGTCAAAAACACGGTTTTGAAGCCGAGTGGCTTGAACGCGAGGCTATTTTGGCGGAGTACGGCTTTGAGGCACCCGGCGCTATTCTTACTCAGCTAGCCGCCACTATTGATCCTTATCGCATGGCATATCAGCTGTTTTCCAGGGTGGTCGAGCGTGGGGGAGAAGTATATGACCGCACACAGATGGAGACGATGACGCCGGATGATCAAGGCGTCACGCTCACTCTGGCCAATGGCGCCAAGCTGCGTTGCCAGTACGTAGTGATGGCCGCAGGGTATGAGTCTCAAGCCTGGCTGCCAGAAAAGGTGGCCGTCAATCGCAGTAGCTATGCGCTGATTACCGACCCACTACCGCCAGAGGCATTGGGCAAACTGCGCCACACCATGATGTGGGAATCATCGCGCCCCTACCTGTATATGCGCACTACCTGCGATGGACGACTTCTCGTAGGGGGAGACGACGACGATGAAGATATTCCCAAGCGCCGCGATGCGAGGGTAGAAGAAAAGGCCGAAGGGCTAACAGCTAAAATAGAAACGCTATGGCCTAAACTCGAGATTAATCCTACATTCTCTTGGGGTGGCACCTTTGCTGAAACCGACGACGGTCTACCTTTTTTCGGCCCGCATGACGCCCTAGGCCCACGCGTTCATTTTGCCATGGCCTACGGCGGCAACGGCATTAGCTATAGCATGATAGGCGCCAAACTGCTGCGCGCGCTTATAGAGGGTAGAGAACACCCTTTGGCGGAGCTGTTTTCATTTAGACGCCTGGCCAAGATGGCCTAACCTAAAGGCAAGAACCGAGTGGCGGGCAAGTTTAAAACGAGTATTCTTAACGGATATTCATAAGGAAAGCGGGCAATGGGCCATACACTTTATTTGCGTGCACTGGAGCGCAACGACCTGCGCTTTGTTCATGAGCTAAATAATAACCAGAGCATTATGTCGTACTGGTTTGAAGAGCCTTACGAGTCATTTGATGAGCTGGAGGAGCTGTATAACAAGCATATCCATGACAACGCCGAACGGCGCTTTGTCGCGGAAGATAGCCATGGAAATGCTATCGGTCTGGTGGAACTGATCGAGATCGACTACATCCATCGCAGCGGCGAGTTTCAAATCATTATTACCCCGGAGCATCAGGGCAAAGGGTTTGCGCGCACGTTAATTCGCCAAGCGCTGCATTACTCGTTCACCATTCTAAACCTGCACAAGGTATATCTCATTGTGGCGGTGGATAATGTCAAAGCGATTCATCTTTACGAGGAGAGTGGCTTTATAGAAGAGGGCCACTTGGTGCAGGAGTTCTTTATCAATGGCAAGTACCGCGATGTAAAGCGAATGTATATCTTGCAGGACACGTACCTGACGCAACTGTCCGAACAGCAAGAAGTGGGTGGCGAGTGGGCTTAGTGGGGGTAAGAAAAATCGGTAAACCTAAGCAACCGATACTCCTGCCATTCATTATCAAGACTAACTTGGCAGGAGTACCAGTACCAGTGTCTGAGCTTTACTGGAACGAAGCTTCTAGGCGCTCTGCACGATCACCCGCTGCTGGGTGGCTGGAGAAGACGCTGCTGTTGTTGCCGTATTTGGCTTCCATTTTGCGTAGAGCTGCAACTGAAGCCTCTGCATTCATGTCGTGGCGCTGCATTAGCTCAATGGCATAGTCATCAGCTGCACTCTCTTGGCTTTGAGAGAACTGAGCATTGATCAGTTTTTCGCCCAGGTCACCAAGCTCAGAGCTTGATAGTGCGGCGGCGGTCGTACTGCCGCTGGCCGCAGCTGCTTCACGTGCAGCGGAAGCAGCATAGGCAACCTGGAATGCACGCTTGGAGTGTCCTAACGAGACGTGGCCGATCTCGTGGGCGATAACGTAACGCACTTCATCGTCGGTCATCTCATCCATCAGCCCGCTATGCAGTCGGATGGATCCGTTGGGTACCGCAAAAGCATTCATTTCTTCTATTCGATAAACGTTATAGTCAAGCGTATGGCCGTCGACTGTTTCCCAGCCTTGGGTCAGCTTCGCTAAACGTTGTGCATACTGGCTGTCTTCTGCAACAAGGTGGTTCTGGGAGTCAAGCTGGGCAATGGTTTGATCGCCTAGTTGCTGCATTTGCTGATCTGACATCGTGGCAGCGCCGGCTAAGCTGGAGCCCGCAGACATTAAGCCTCCGAGATCAGCGCCTGATTGACAGCCGCTAAGGGCGAGTGTCGCCACTAAACCTAAAGCATAAGATGTTTTGCGAACCAAAAAAGGTGTTTGCATCGTCCGTTCCTTCGTCAATGTGCGTGCATAACAAGAAGAGTCTGCACGTTGAGTATTGCGCCTTTATCAGCCGAATTAATATTAGACTATTTCTTTATATAACTCCACACCCAGCCGTGAAGTAAATGATTTGGAGTGACTATGTATACTGAAGCGTCGAGGTGGTTATCATTAATCCACTAGGTATTGCAATACTATTCGTTTTTTTAAAGAGGTGACAAATATAATTAAGCCTAATGGTAGCGAGCATTAAAGCGGTTCATCTGGTAAGGGGCGCGGGTAAGCAGAAGAGCGTTATCTTATACAGACGTCTTGTGTCAAGAGACTATGTTGCAGGGTAATGCATGGCTGCGTAAAGCATAGTTATAGCCTGGAGGTCGTATATTTAGACCTGATAGTGATGCTTGTCCATTTAACTAGGTAAAAAACGCCTCGCTGAAACGAGGCGTTGAGCGGCGTTGAACCAATATGACGTTTGGGGACTTAGCGCAGGTAAGCTTTAATAGCGTCAAGTGCCGCACGTTGTTGGCGGGCACGCTGTGCCCATACTTCCATAACATCTACTTCCAACGCTTGTGTTGGGGTGACTAAGTGTTGCATGGCGTTCACTCCTCTTTCAGGGGACAGGGAATGCGATGAGACCTTGTTGTAAAACTCATGTTGTAAAGCCTTCAAGTTGTAGAAAGCTTATGTTGTACACAGCCTGTGTTGTGCATGGCAGCAATTTAGCTGTGGTCGGATATTAAGAGCTTTTTTTACTCAGGGCTAGTCCTAACGATGTAGGTGATTTGCCATTTTTCGTAAGCCATGGCTTACAAATATCTGTGTTTGGATATTAGGTCTTTGAATGGAAAAGGTTTTCATAGGTATAAAAAAGCCGGAAAATATCCCGGCTTCGGTGATTATCTTTGGTCTAAAGGGCGCAAAAGCACCTGAATTAGCCTAAATAGGCTTTCAGCGCTTCAACTGCGGCACGATGCCATTGAGCATTCAAGCTCCAGAACTCTAGAACTTCATTATCGCGTGCAGGGGGGGTTATTAAAAAAGTCATTGTGCGGTCCTCCTATTGGGACGACATCGTTATTATAGCCTATTTTTGCTGCAATGCAGCATGCCTTGACGTGACACCGATGCCCTGCGACAACGTGTCCTAGGCCGGGTAAGATCGTTTAAATAGGTATTTGTTACGAGGAGCCCTATGCGTCTGCGTATTTTGTCTGACCTGCACCTGGAGTTTTTTGACGGGAACCGCGAGCTGCCTGAGGTGGAGGCAGATGTAGTGGTTCTGGCGGGGGATATTCACCGTAAGTGCGAAGGCCTTGCCTGGGCGCGCCACCAGTTTCCAGACACGCCGATTATCTATGTACCAGGCAACCATGAGTTCTACGGTACCTGCATGCCGCTGCTGCGTGATGAGCTGGCGCTCGAAGCCGAGCGGCTCGACATTGAGCTTCTGGATAATCGTGCCGTCACCTTCAATGGCGTACGCTTTTACGGTACAACGCTATGGACTGACTTTGCGTTGTACGCCGGTGACCCAACGCAAAACCCCGCCGATACTGAGTCTAAGGCGTTGCGCTACATGCCCGACTTTAAAATCGTTCAAACCTCGCCAGGGGAGACATTCACACCTCAGGCAAGCCAGCAGGTGCATGCAGAAGCGCTTGCTTGGCTCGAAAAAGAGCTGTCCCAGCCGTTTGATGGCCCTAAGGTGGTGGTTAGCCATCATGCCCCGCTACACGACTGTATCCCAGGCCAATATCTGGGCGACGCGTTATCCCCCGCGTTTGCTTCCCACTTGCCTCATTTAATGGGCAATATGGATGTATGGGTACACGGACATGTTCACGAACCCGTGGATATTCTGCGTAACGGCACGCGTATCATTGCCAACCCTGGTGGATACCCTGATGAGTTTACTCCAGCGGTGTTTAAGCCAGGCTGGGTGGTTGAAGTATAAAAATAAATAAAATCAGTTATTTAATGTCTTTTTTAGGTTGTTAATCACTTGCTGGCAGTCATGCCAGCAAGTGCTACTTTGGTTTAATTTTCACTACTGCTGCTTGCGTCTGAAAGTCATGCTACTTATCTTCTTGTTTGTATGATGTATGACATATTGATCCGGATAATTAGATCGCCTATGCCAAGCAGCGAAGAGTGGGTTTGAGTTTAAAAGTCTTTGATTGACCAACAAGGGCTGCGTTTGTCCGCCTTCGTTATTTTAATGCGGCAATGAGCGGGATGCTGATCTGCGCGCTAACACCGCCTATATGGAGAATTGTTTTATGTCGAGTCACGACACTCCCACGATAACCGATATGCAGGTCATTCCCGTGGCAGGGCGCGATAGCATGTTACTCAATATCGGTGGAGCGCACTCGCCGTATTTTACCCGCAACCTGGTTATCCTCAAGGATAGTCACGGTAATGTAGGGGTGGGCGAAGCCCCCGGTGGCGAGACGATTCAGACGTCACTTGAGCAGTCAAGAGAGATGGTGGTCGGTCAGTCGATCGGAAAAATGCGCTCCATGATTGCGTCGTTGCACAATGCCGGACGGAGTGCCGATTTTGAAGATTTCGGTAAAGGATCCTGGACATTTGAGCTACGCATCAATGCAGTTGCCGCGCTTGAAGCGGCGTTACTTGATTTGATGGGGAAATTTCTGGGAGTGCCGGTGGCAGAGCTCCTAGGCAACGGCAAGCAGCGTGACAGCGTTGACGTGCTGGGATACTTATTCTTTATCGGTGATGGGCACGCTACGCCGTTGGATTTCCGCCGTGGCACCGGGGGCTTGGATCACGACTGGTACTGTTTGCGCGACGAGGCGGCCATGACCCCTCAGCACATTGTTGAGCTAGCTCAGGCGGCGCACGATCGATACGGCTTTAAAGACTTTAAGTTAAAGGGCGGGGCTCTGGCTGGCGAGCAAGAAATAGCGGCCGTCAAGGCGCTGCACAATGCGTTTCCGGATGCGCGCACGACCATTGACCCTAACGGTGCTTGGTCGCTCGAAGAGGCGATCCGGCTGTGCAAGGATCTCCACGGTGTGATTGCCTACGCAGAGGATCCTTGCGGGGCAGAACAGGGCTTTTCCGGTCGCGAGATTTTAGCTGAGTTTCGCCATGCCACCGGTCTGCCTGTCGCCACCAACATGGTAGCCACCAACTGGCGGGAAATGGCCCACGCGCTGATGCTGCGCTCAGTCGATATTCCATTAGCCGACCCGCACTTCTGGACACTTTCCGGTGCTGTACGTGTCTCCCAGCTCTGCCAGGATCATGGTATGACCTGGGGCTCGCACTCCAACAATCATTTCGATATTTCGCTTGCCATGTTCGCCCAGGTGGGGGCCGCCGCCGTGGGGCGCACAACCGCGCTTGATACCCACTGGATATGGCAGGAGGGCGACGCTCGCCTGACTCGCAATCCGCCGGAGATTGTGGGTGGCAAAGTGGCCGTAACCGATGCGCCGGGGCTTGGGGTCGACATCGATATGAAGGCCATAGAGGAGGCTAATAAGCTCTATCGTTCACTGCCTGCTGGTGCTCGGGATGATGCGATGGCAATGCAGTATTTGATAGATGATTGGAAGTTTGATCCGAAAAAGCCAGCGTTAGTGCGCTGAGTGAATACCCTAAACATGACAAAGAAGGACATTACAATGAAAAAGTTAGCGCTAAGCTTATCTGTGGCAACAGCAATGATGGCCAGTGCTGGTGCATTTGCTGAATATCCTGAGCAAAACATCGATATGATCGTGCCCTTCTCAGCCGGTGGCGGCAACGACACCTTCGTCCGCGCACTACAGCCGCTTCTGGAAGAAAAACTCGATACCAACTTGGTCATTCGCAATATCTCGGGCGGCGGCGGAGCCGTGGGGCTGACGCGTGCTCAGGCATCAGATTCAGATGGCTATACCTTAGCTGCCGCCAGCAATGCACTGCTGACCTTGGAGGCGTTGGGTAATGTTGACTTTACCTACGAAGATTTTGATTTTGTCGCCAAGATTCTTGAAGAGCCCTACGTCATCGCTGTTGGTGAAGACAGTGAATACGCCGACTTGGACGCTATGGTCGAGGCTGCAAAGGAAGGCACCTCGGTGCAAGTTGGGGTTTCGGGGGTAGGGTCATCAGCTCACATCGCGGCGGTGGCCTTTGCTGATACCGCTGAAGTCGATTTTAACTTCATTCCCTATCCCGGTGGTTCTGAGACTATCTCCGCTGCTATGGGCGGGCACGTGGATGCCGTGGTGCTAGGTGGGGCGGAACTTCGATCGGCGCTAGAGTCAGGTCGTCTGAAAGCCTTGGGTATGTCCTACGCAGAGCGTAGCGAGTCGCTGCCTGATGTGCCTACTTTCCAAGAGGAAGGCTACAACCTGTCTCTGACAGTATGGCGCGGCATCGCGGGCCCTGATGGCCTACCGGAAGAGGCTAAGGAAGCGTGGGTCAACGCCATTAAAGAAATTGTAGACGAAGGATCCTTCGAAGAGACTGCCTCGAATCTGGGCTTGGATATGGTACCGCTGTATGGAGATGAGCTAGAGGCGTTTATCGCTGAATCTGCTGAAGTGATGAAAGACAGTGCTGGCGACTTAGCTGCTAAATAAAATAAGGAGTTAGTGACTGATGGCAAAGGATATAGGTAAACCGATCTTTGATCTGTTTCTTGTGGTGGCATCGGCAATTGGGTTTTATATGGCCACTACGCTGCCAGCAGTCAGCATGGCGGGGGGGCTTTCCCCCGCTTCTTTTCCAAAGTTGATTTCTGGCTTGATTTTTGTGTGTGCCGTGCCCTGCTTAATACGTGATTCTTACGAATGGCTTGTTGCAAAGCGAGTGCGGGAAGACACAACAGCCCTTAGTGCCACTGCTCCGAAGAAAGGCATTTTGCAATGGCTGACCATCGTGGCTTTGATTATTGTTTATATCAACTCTTTCGAGCGGCTGGGGTATATCGCAAGCACAGCGATATTTTGCTTTTTAAATGTCGTTTGCCTTGTCATAACTAGCGGTGAATTTCAAAAATTAAGCAATAGTCGAAAACTTCGAAACCTAGCAGCGTATACAGTTTTTGCGTTCGCTTTATCATTGGTTATCTATTATGTATTTACCGAACTATTCAATATCCCACTGCCGGATTGAAGAAGGAGAAGTGAGATGCTAACGGGTTATATTGATGGTTTGGGGCTGGTCTTCCAGTTGGGTACATTATTGGCGATTGCCGGTGGGACTTTCCTAGGCATTATCATGGGGGTATTGCCAGGCTTAACATCGGCCATGGCGATAGCCCTATTATTGCCGGTAACCTTTGGAATGCCGCCTGTGATGGGTATTGGTATGCTGCTGGGTACCCTGTGTGGTGCTGGTGCCAGTGGCTCGATACCCGCCATATTGTTGAATATTCCAGGAACGCCATCCTCGGTCGCGACTACGTTCGATGGCTTTCCAATGGCTCAAAAGGGGGAAGCGGGGAGAGCCCTGGGGCTGGCAATTGTTGCCTCTTTCTTTGGCGGTGTAGCTAGTATGGTGGTGTTAAGTCTTCTCGCACCACCTATCGCTGAGTTTGCATTGCGATTTGGTGCTGCGGAGTATTTTTCGCTGAGCATTTTCGGGCTAGTCATTATTGCTTCTGTTGCGGGTAAGTCCCTCCTGAAAGGTTTGATTGCAGGCCTGATAGGTTTCTTTTGCTCTACCATCGGTACAGATCCTATTGCGGGGGTCGACCGTTTTACGTTTGGACAGCTGTCTTTATTGACCGGGATTAACCTTTTACCGGCGCTGATTGGATTATTCGCTGTATCACAAGTGCTGAAAGATGCCTTCGAATATGACCCCTCCAATAAACTTCAGAATAGCCCCCATAAGGTCGATATTGCACGCCCGCGGTTTATTGAAACGCTGCGCAATTGGCGCGCTCTTCTCGTCGGTATCGTGTCTGGTTCTGTCGTGGGCCCAGTGCCTGGCGCTGGGGGCAGTATCGCCTCACTGGTAGCCTACGACCAAGCACGTCGTTTTTCTAAAACACCTGAAAAGTTTGGCACAGGACATAGTGCTGGCATTGTCTCAGTTGAAAGTGCGAACAATGCTTTGTTAGGTGGGGCGTTAATTCCTACGCTTGCGCTGGGTATCCCTGGCGAGGCCGCGACTGCTGTTCTATTGGGTGGTTTAATGATTCAAGGCGTTACACCGGGGCCGATGCTATTTGAAAGCCAGAGCGGCATCATTTACGGGATATTTTTAGCGTACTTAGTCGCTAACTTCTTCATGCTTATCATCATGTGTTTAGGTATCAAGCTGTTTGTTCGTGTACTGCTAGTGCCAAGAAAACAGTTGATATCGGCTATCATTGTTTTCTGTTTTATCGGTGTTTACGGAGTTGATGGGGATGTGTTTAACCTCTACATAATGCTGGCTTTTGGATTGCTCGGCTATTTTCTCAACCGATATGGCTTTGGAACCGCTCCGGTAATACTGGGTTTAATTCTGGGGCCTATAGCGGAATCTAATCTGAGACGGGGGCTGCAGACCTTCGGTGGTGATTGGACACCGTTTTTCACCCGGCCCATCAGCGTTACCTTTTTAGTCATCGCCTTTGGGTTGCTGGCGCTGACACTGTGGCAGAACTACCGTACTCGTCAACAAGACGCGGCGTCTGACGCTGCTTGAAGTCCATGGCCGCCATTCGAGGCGGCTGGGGTGTTGAAGCCCACTCGCGGAGTGGGCTTTTTTAATGGTGGGGGTAAGTGATGGCTAATATCGATTTTGAGACGTTGCGCAGTACGATTGAGAAATCACTATTGAAGGCGGGGCTAAAGCCCGCTGATGCTGAGACCTGCGCGCAAATCCATGCTGAAAGTACCCGCGACGGCGTACATTCGCATGGTATCGGGCGGGTTCCACGCTTCATTGAGTACGTCGGGAAAGGCTGGGTCGATATCGACGCTAGGCCAAGCCTTGTCCAACGATTGGGCGCGATTGAGGTGCTTGATGGAGGTTTTGGAATAGGTGTGGTCAATGCACTTCATGCCACAGAGCGTGCCATGGCGTTGGCGCGTGAGCATGGTATGGGGCTGGTGGCGTTACGCGATACAACCCACTGGATGCGGGGCGGAAGCTATGGTTGGCATGCGGTTGAGCAAGGGTTCGCTACGATTATGTGGACCAATACCGAATCGTGCATGCCTGCCTGGGGTGGTGCTTCCCAATCGATTGGCAATAACCCGTTGGTGATGGCCGTACCGCATAGTACCGGGCCTCTGGTGCTTGATATGGCGATGTCTCAGTTCTCCTATGGGAAGCTACAGACGACTCAGCTGAAGGGCGAGCATTTGCCCGTTGACGGCGGTTTTGATGAGCGTGGAGTGTTGAGCCGTGATCCTGCGGCGATCGCTGCGACGCGTCGCTTGTTGCCGACCGGGTACTGGAAAGGCTCTGGGTTGTCGATCCTACTGGATGCGTTAGCAGCACTGCTCGCTCAAGGGCGTCCTAGCCATGCCATTGATAAGGTTCAGCGCGGCAGTGGTGGTGGTTGCAGTCAGGTGTTTATGGTGTTTGACCCGGTACAACTCGGCGGTCGCGAAGCTTGCGATAGCATTGTCGAAGGCATTCAGTCTCATCTGGCCGCCACCACGCCTGCCGAGCCGGGGCGCCCAGTGCGCTGGCCGGGCGAGTCCACCGCTAATCAGCGATATGGAGAGAGGCCGATTGTTGTCGATGACATGCTATGGCGCTCTGTTTGCGAGCTGGCGGGTGATTAGCTAAAGGTGTTTTAATCCTCAACAGGTTTACAGAGTATGGCTGCTACTTTGGTTTAAATTTCGATAGTTCTGCTTGCACCCTGCTAGCAGGATACTTATCTTCTAAGTTGTATGATGTATGACATAAGGTTGTTGGCTAGCAAATGATGTCTGCTCATTCAGTGGTCAACACATTTTAAAGAGGGCGCAAAGTGACGTTTTCAAGACAAGAAGTAACAAAAGCCATCGGCGATGGTCTGCTATCGTTCCCGATTACCGATTTCGATAGTCAAGGTCGTTTCGATGAAGCGAGCTACCGCAAGCGGCTTGAGTGGTTCATCAGCCACGAGATCTCGGCGGTCTTCGTCGCGGGTGGCACGGGGGAGTTTTTTAACCTGTCACTTGATGAGTATCGCGAGATTGTTCGCGTCGCCGTCGAAGTAATCGACGGTCGCTTGCCCGTCATTGCCAGCGCGGGCTTAAGCGTTGAAACCGGCAAGGCCTTTGCAAAAGCGGCCGAAGAAGTGGGCGCTGACGGCATTCTACTGATGCCGCCATACCTTACCGAGTGCCCGCAGGATGGCTTGGTGGAGTATGCCCGCCAGATTAGTGATGCCACGTCAGTCAACGTGATTTATTACAACCGCGGTAATGGCATCCTGAATGCTCATTCTGTTCAGCAGCTCGCCGACCACTGCCCTAACTTGGTGGGGCTAAAAGATGGCAAAGGCGATATTCAGGCGCTCAACAAAATCGTCAAAACCGTGGGTGACCGTTTGGTGTATATCGGCGGCGTTCCCACGGCTGAAATTTTTGCCGAGGCCTATGTCTCCATTGGCGTAAATACCTACTCATCGGCTGTTTTCAACTTCGTGCCGGAGATGGCAGTGAAGTTCTACAAGGAGTTGCGAAAAGGTAATAAAGACGTTGTGAAACAGATCACTAACGACTTTTTTATTCCTTTCGTAGACCTCCGGGATCGAAAAGCGGGCTATGCCGTTAGCCTGATCAAAGCAGGCGCAGACATTGCTGGCCGTCCCGCCGGCAGTGTTCGTGCGCCGCTGACAATGCCAACCCAGGCGGAGTGTCAGGAGCTTAAAAAGTTGATAGATCGCGTTAAATAGTAATAAAGCGCCAACTCACTAAGCCATTAAACCACTGAGCTATAACAATTTAATAACGAGCGAAAGAGGTGAAAGTATGCGCATTT
Source organism: Halomonas sp. ATBC28 (assembly GCF_005937175.1). Lineage (NCBI taxonomy): Bacteria > Pseudomonadati > Pseudomonadota > Gammaproteobacteria > Oceanospirillales > Halomonadaceae > Halomonas > Halomonas sp. ATBC28. Next base: position 237,824 of record NZ_VCQL01000003.1, read on the forward strand.
CCAATAGATTAATGACAAGTGTCGGTTCCGCAGCGCTGATGGCAGCATTGAGCGTCAGCGCTGGGGTAGCCATGGCGCAGGATGGCCCGCTGCGCGGCAATATCCGTGTGGTTATCGGTTCAACGTCCACCGGCGGGGATACGTATCAAAACTCTACTATTGTGGTGGATCAGCTAGCTGAAAGGCTGGATCTCAACATGAAGGTGGATGCCGTTGGTGCAAGCTCTGCTTTTCGCACACTCGATCGGGACTCTCGTGGCAATACGCTGATGATCTTCCACGATCAGTCCTATCTTGGCCATCTGTATGGGGTTGAGGGCTACGACGATATTTTTGAGAAATATACCGTCGGGCCGACGCTTGCAATCAACCCAGGCAATGCCTACCTGGTGCCTAAAGATTCACCTTACCAAACTCTCGACGACATCATTGCTGCCGTAGGCAATGGCGACACTGTGCGTGTCGCAATCCAGCCAGGTGGCGTCTCTGAAATTGGTTTCAGTGCCCTGAAAAATGCCATCGCTATTGAGCATCCTGGGCAGGAAGACAACCTGGTCGCTGTCAATACCGGTTCTCAATCCGACAAAAACCAGCAACTTTTTGACGGCCAAGCCGATGTGATTAATGGCACCGTGCAGGCTAACGAGCAGTACACGCGGTTACCTGAAGATGACCAGAAAGCGATGCGTTTTGTCTGGTTGACGGCCCGTCAAGATACCATTGAACAGGCTCCGGAAGAGGGGCTTGGCCAAACGTCTCGTGAGCAACTGCTGGAGTATGTAGAGCCAAACGTGCACGTCACAATGGGCGATGACGAGAGTTTTACATTCGATAAGGAGTTCTTCTTCCTCTACAACAAAGACATGGATCCAGCGATTGTTGAGCAAATCGATGAAGCGCTAACGGATATCTATGCGGAAGGTGAAATACAGGAGACTCAGAAGAACGCCTTCTTTATCCCCAACTTCAAGCCTTCTGATGAAGCCTCTGAGTATCTTGCCGAGAAAATGGCTCGCTACGAAGAAATCATCAGCAACATCAAGTAAAGGTATGGCGCCCGCTGCGTGAGCGGCGGCTGCCTCACCTATGCGTGAGTCGCTATAGAACCGCTATAGAAAGAACAATAGTAAGCAGGGTATCTGCTGCTAATGCCCGGAGCTGTTATGGAATCAGGTCTTTCAAGTCTGCTTAGTGTCTCCATCGATTTCGAGACCTCCCACCTGTTTTTCCCGAGGATTATTCACTGGATCATGGCGGGACTCTTTGTCTTGATTTTAATGACAAAGGTAGCTCCCTTCATGGCATCAGTGAAACGAGGAGAGCGCACACTGCCCATTGTGGGTGAGGCTAGGGATAATTTCCGTTTCTTGGGCACGCTCGTCTTGATCGCGGCGTATTTTTATTTAATGGCAGTGGTAGGTGACCTATTCCCCTATACCGGCTATGGCTTTCTGATGGTTTCGATAACTTTCGTATTCCTTATGTCACTGCTCTATTTGCATGACTGGACGAAAAAGGGCCTTACCATTGTGGTAGTCAATGCCATCGTCGCACCTAGTCTGGCCTGGTTCGTTCTCGCCAAGCTGTTCACTATCACCTTACCGTGACCGGAGCGAGTGCCACCATGGAATTCCTCTCACTTCTCGATATAACCTTCTTTTTACTCGCCGGGTTCGGTGCTCTGGTCGGCATCATCTTCGGCGCGATCCCCGGCATGACCGCCACCATGGCAGTCGCTGTTTGCTTACCGCTCACCTATGCCCTTGGGCTACACCACGGTCTGGCGCTGCTACTGGGGCTGTACGTGGGGGGTATCTCGGGCGGTATGGTGCCCGCCGTTCTGCTCAATATTCCCGGCACTCCCTCTTCCATTACCACCACCTTTGATGGCTACCCGATGGCTCAAAAGGGTGAGGGTGAGAAAGCGCTGAAGATCTGTGTCATCGCTTCAGTCGTCGGCGGGCTTATTAGCGCCGCTATACTGTTCTTGTTTGCGCCTCTGCTGGCCGATTTCTCGATCAAGTTCTCTTATGTAGAGAAGTTTTTGATCATTTTATTAGCGCTGAGTGTCATTGCTTCGCTGTCCAGCAGCATGCTGATTGGCATCTTTAGTGGCGTTATCGGCATCTGGTTGAGCCTGATTGGCGACTACAGCATATCTGATGGCGGAAATGGCAAGACCCGGCTGATGTTCGATTTTATGGAACCCTACTTATTTGAAGGGTTTTCCCTGCTGCCGGTGCTGATCGGTGTCTTTGGTATTTCCACGATTCTGCTTGAGGCGGAAAAGGGGGCAAAGAGCGGGCTAGTCAACGAACGCATAAAGATCAGCAAAGGAGGCGGCTTTTCGCTTTCAATCTTTAATGGACGCCTGACCAATCTGGTGCGTTCGTCGTTTATTGGCACCTTTGTTGGCATGTTGCCAGGGGTCGGTGGCAGCGCTGCCTCCGTGCTGGCGTATACCCAAGAGAAAAACTTAACCCGTGATTCATCGCAAATGGGTAAAGGGGCGCCTCAGGGGCTTATTGCCTCGGAGTCCGCCAATAATGCGTTGACCGGTGGGGCTTTGATTCCACTGCTATCGCTAGGTATTCCTGGCGACTCGACGACGGCGGTACTGATTGGTGCGTTCACCCTGCAGGGCATCCAGGTAGGGCCGCTATTTATTCCTGAGAATACCGAGACCTGGTACGTCATGATGACGGCTTTGGTGTTCGCCAATATCGTGATGTTCTTCTTAATGTTCTATGCCATTAAGTACATCGCCAAAGTGGTGATGGTGCCAAAGCATATTCTCTTCCCCATCATTGTGATGATGTGTGTAGTGGGGGCCTATGCCATCAACTACGGCATTATGTTTGACGTCTGGACGCTGCTTATTTTCGGCATTTTAGGCTACCTGGTGCAGAAAATTGGTTTGGAAGTGGCCCCGCTAATTATTGGCTTTATCTTGGGCAGCCAAGCCGAGGTCTACTTCGTCAAGAGCCTGGAGTCGTTCGGCACTTTCTCGATCTTTTTCACCAAGAGTCCCATCGCCATGGTGCTGTGGGGGTTGATTGTCGCCTCGGTAATGTTCGCCATCGTCATGGGCTTCAAATCCCGCGCCAGGCAAAAAATGGAGCTGACCCAGGTAACTGGCAGTACACGCACAGCCTCAGGAAAGGGTCATGAAACAGACAACGACTAATACGCGCGTGATTCGCATACACCCCAACGATAATGTCGCCATCGTGGTTGAACCGGGCGGTCTTGCTGAGGGTGCCGTCATTGAGGGAGGAGTTACCACCACAATGGCTGTCCCGCAGGGGCATAAGGTGGCCCTTGTCGATCTGGCGGAGGGTGAGCGCATCATTCGCTACGGTGAAGTGATCGGTACGGCAGCTACGCCTATTCCCCAAGGCGGCCACGTCAGTGAGACCAACTTGCACATGCCGACACCACCGCCGCTTGCGGATCTACCGCTGGCGACTCGGCCGGCACCGAAAACCGAGCCGCTTGAAGGTTATACCTTCGAGGGCTTTCGTAACCCTGACGGTAGCGTCGGCACCAAAAATGTACTGGGTATCACCACCAGCGTGCAGTGTGTCGCGGGTACCGTCGACTTCGTCGTGCAGCGGATCAAACGCGAGCTGCTGCCGCGATTTCCTAACGTGGATGATGTGGTGGGGCTTAATCACTCTTATGGCTGTGGGGTCGCCATTAATGCGCCTGCGGCTATTGTGCCCATTCGAACGCTTAAAAATATCGCCCTGAATCCCAACTTCGGCAACGAAATAATGATCATCGGTTTGGGGTGCGAGAAGCTGCAACCCTCGACACTGCTTTCCGATCGACCGGTGAAAATTTATGAAAACACCGAGGCGGCCGACCCGGAAGCCAACGTGTTGAGCCTTCAGGATGACTCTTTTCAGGGCTTCGGCGAGATGGTTGAGGGTATTTTGGCCATGGCCGAACGACAACTTGAGCGACTCAATCGACGCCAGCGTGAAACCTGCCCGGCGTCCGAGCTCGTCGTCGGCATGCAGTGTGGCGGCAGCGATGCCTTTTCGGGGGTGACAGCTAACCCCGCAGTGGGCTTTGCGACCGATTTGATCGTGCGAGCGGGTGGCAGTGTGATGTTCTCAGAGGTTACCGAGGTGCGCGACGCCATACATCTGTTAACCCCGCGGGCTATTGACGAAGACGTGGGTAGGGCACTGATTGAGCAGATGGCGTGGTACGACAACTACTTGGCTCAAGGCCAAGCAGACCGTAGCGCCAACACCTCACCGGGCAACAAGAAGGGGGGGCTTTCCAATATCGTTGAGAAGGCGCTGGGCTCGGTGATCAAGTCGGGCAACTCGCCGATTGTCGATGTCATCGGCCCTGGTGAAAGGCTACGCCGTAAGGGGCTGACCTTCGCCGCGACCCCGGCCAGCGATTTCATCTGTGGCACGCTTCAGTTAGCTGCGGGCATGAATCTGCAGGTATTCACCACCGGGCGGGGTACACCCTATGGCCTGGCCATGGTGCCGGTGCTGAAAGTTTCCACCAACTCAGCGCTGGGAAAACGATGGCACGACATTATCGATCTCGATGCCGGTCGCATTGCCACCGGCGATGCCAGTATCGAAGAGGTGGGCTGGGAGCTTTTTCATCTCATTCTTGAGGTGGCCAGTGGGCGCCAACAGGCCGCTGCCGACCGGCTGGGAATTCATAACGATTTGGTGTTGTTTAATCCTGCGCCAGTGACTTGATCACCTGAATAAAGTTTCAACTTGGGTCAATAATAAGAGAGGTGTACGACATATGTTTCCAAAAATTAAATCAATGAAAGTGGTACCTGTCGCAGGTTACGACGGTTTCTTATTAAATCTCAGTGGCGGTCATGCCCCCTGGTTTATCCGCTGTGTGGTCATCCTTGAGGATAATGCAGGTAATCAAGGCGTGGGTGAGATCCCTTCCAGTGGCGGCATTCTTAAGGGGCTGGAGCAGTGCCGTGAGCTGGTGGAAGGCTCGCAAATCAATAACATCAAGCACACCCTCAATCAGGTTCGCCTGCGATTGGCTCAGAACGGACGCGAAGAGCGGGGGCGTCAGACGTTTGATTTGCGCGTAGCGGTACACGTGATCACCGGAATTGAGTCGGCGCTGTTAGACCTCTATGGGCAGGCACTACAGCTACCCGTCGCCGACCTGCTGGGGCAGTACGGCCGTCAGCGTGATGAAGTCGAGGCATTGGGCTACCTGTTTTTACTGGGTGACCCGGGCAAGACAGACCTGCCATACCCTAACGCGTATAACCCACAGGATAGCTGGGATGAAATACGCTACCAAGAAGCGCTAACACCCGAGGCCGTGGCTAAGTTGGCCAAAGCCGCTTATGAGCGCTATGGGTTTAAAGACTTCAAGCTAAAGGGCGGTGTATTACGTGGGGAAGAGGAGGCTGATTGCATACGGGCGCTCCATGAAGCATTTCCCGATGCTCGATTGACGCTTGATCCCAACGGTGCCTGGAAACTGGATGAAGCGGTGCGCGTGTTGGAGCCTATCAAGCATCTGCTCAGCTATGCTGAAGACCCCTGTGGCCAGGAAGAGAGCTATTCAGGGCGCGAGACTATGGCCGAGTTTAAGAAGCGAACCGGCCTACCCACCGCTACCAATATGATTGCGACCGATTTTAAACAGCTGCAGTACGCCGTTCAGCTCAATTCGGTGGATATACCTTTGGCAGACTGTCATTTCTGGACCATGCAAGGTGCGGTAAAAGTGGGTGAGCTTTGCAACGAGTGGGGCATGACCTGGGGCTCTCACAGTAATAACCACTTCGATATTTCGCTCGCCATGATGACCCACGTCGCAGCGGCTTGCCCGGGTGAGATTACCGCGATTGATACCCATTGGATTTGGCAAGACGGGCAGCGAATCACTAAAGACCCATTGCTCATTCGCAATGGCAAACTCAAGGTGCCCACCACCCCAGGGCTGGGGGTTGAGCTTGATGAAGAGAAGCTTATGGAGGCGCATAGTCTTTATAAATCGTTGGATACCACACAGCGAAATGATGCTATGGCGATGCAGTTTTTGATTCCTGGGTGGGAGTTTGATCCTAAGCGTCCCGCACTCGTTCGTTAAAGTACTTTCTCGATGATGATGGATTTAGCCAGACGTATTACCGATAGAGAGATGTGGTCAGTTAGGTAAGCGCTCGACTTTGGTCTAGTTTTTACATCTCTCTATTGTAGCGCTAACAAGAACACACTAAGTTTCAGGTTGTATGATGTATGACTTGATCATAAGAAATAGTTTGCTGATAGGTTTTAAACCAAGGAGTACACAATGTACAAAAACAACAAAGCCCTGCTAACACTGTCCGCTGCCGTCGCTTTATCCTCACTAACTGGCGTGGCGTTTGCTGACTACCCCGAGCGCGATATTCGCGTGATTGTGCCTTGGGGGGCCGGAGGGGGTACCGATGGAATCGTTCGAAAACTGACCACCATCGCTGAAGAAAATCTTGATGTTTCCATGTATGCAGAAAACATCGAGGGTGGCGTGAGTGCCACTGGTATTGGCCAGCTTATGAGCGCCCGGCCCGACGGCTATACCATTGGCGCGTTAACCTACGACAGCCTGGTGACCGTGCCTTGGCAAGCCATGCTGCCCAGTTACGATATTGATAAGTTGAAGCTGATTGCACGAGTAACAAGCGAGCCCGACGCTATCGTTGTTGACGCCGATTCCGACTATCAAACGATTCATGACCTTATTGAAGCGGCTAAGGCAAATCCTGGTGAGATTCGCGTAGCCATTCAGAATCTTGGCGGGCGTATCCATCTAGCGATTCTACAGCTTCAAGAGCTGACCGGTACGGAGTTCCGAATCGTCTCTTATCCTGGCGGAGCTGCTCCTCAGAAAGAGGCCATTCTGTCCGATGAGGTCGATGTTGCACTTACCAGCCTGGGCGATTTTTCCAATCTCCTGGAAGATGGCACCGTACGCGGTCTCGTTGAGTTCTCCGATACGCAAAACCCGACGTATCCCGATGTGCCTACCACCGCAGACGAGGGGATCGACCTCCAGATTGGCAGCTTTATTGTCTTCGCCGCACCAGCAGACACCCCGGAAGAAGCCATTAACGTACTGGAAAGCGCTTACAAAACGGCTTACGACAGTGATGAGTTTCAAGAGTGGGTTGCCAACGTTGGTGTTACGCCGAACTGGCTGGGTACCGATGAGGTGACTGTCTGGGCTGATGAAACGGCCGAGTCACTGTTCAGCGAAATGGATGCGCTGGTAGAAGCAGGCGTGATGTCCAAGTAACTCGCTACTCAAAGAGCGTGGCGCCGGTTACCGGTGCCACGGCTAACTCAAGCAGAGGATTTTGAGTCAATGAACAACGTCGAACGCTTTAGAAGGTCGGCACTACTGTTTCCAGTCTTCTTGCTGATATTGACTACGATCTACCTGGCGGAAGCCTTGAGCATACGCTCTCAGTTTGGTGGTGACACCATCGTGGGGCCACGCTTTATGCCTATCCTTATGGCATTCATCATGTATGCAGCGCTGGTTGTGGTCATTGTAGGGGAGTGGCGCAAAGAAGCAGAGGCGGCTGCTGGTGGCTCTTTGCTAAGGCCATTGCTGATTGTGGTAGCGACAGGCATTTACATCGGCGTGTTTCGTCCCTTGGGATACGTGCCAGCTACGCTGGGTTTCCTGGTAGCACTCTTCCTTATTTTTGACTTTGAAAAACAGCGCCCTGCCTTGTTTGTATTTTATGTGATCGCCGTCACAGCGCTCTTTTATGGGTTGTTCGCCGGTATTTTCGGGGTGCGGTTACCTCCCCTGTTAGGAGGGTTCTGATGGAGACCTTTGTCAGTTTTCTGGGCGGTTTCGAAGCATTGCTGAGTTGGGAAGTGCTTGGCTTCATGATTGCCGGTTTCTTGATTGGTACCTTTTTCGGTGCGATGCCAGGCCTCACATCAGTGCTAGCCATTGCGCTGTTGTTACCTATTACCTATACGATCGACGTAGTACCCGCGCTGGTCATGTGTGCCTCGATCTTTATGGCGGGGATGTACTCCGGCAGTATCACGGCCACGACCATCAATATTCCCGGTGCGCCGTCCTCGATGATGACCGCTGTGGAAGGCAACGCCTTGATGTTAAAAGGGCAGGGCGCCAATGCGCTGGGGCACGCGGCGCTGGGCTCGATGATCGGTGGGTCAATCGGCGCGTTACTGCTCATGGCGTTCATGCCCATTGCCGGTGAGCTGGCGCTGCTGATCCGCACCCCAGGGAAGTTCTCACTGGTGCTTTTTGCGTTGGTGGTGATCATCATTGTCGATAAGGGCGCTATCGCCAAGGGAATTGTCGCCACCACGCTGGGTATCATGCTGGCCACCGTAGGCATCGATGTACTTCAGCCGATTCCTCGCTTTGAGTTCGGCACCGAACTGCTGGTCGAAGGTATCGGCTTAATGCCGGTGGTCATCGGTGCGTTTGCGGTCAGTGAGCTGCTGGTACAGGCGCAGAACTGGAACCTCTCTCTGGAAGGCTCCCTGAATAGGGCGAAGGGCTTAAAAATACGTCGGCGCGATTTTATCCCCCCCTGGTCTGAAATCCGCGAAGTGGGCTTCTTTACCTATATTAAGAGCGCCTTCATTGGCTATGCGATTGGCATCCTTCCCGGCGCGGGTGGCTCGATGGCCGCTTTTGTGGCTTATGCTGATGCCAAACGCGGTTCGAAGAAGCCTGAGGAGTATGGCAACGGCAGTCGAGAAGGTATTGCCGCGGCTGAATCGGCGAATAACTCCATGTGCGGCGGTGCTTTTGTGCCGATGCTGATGTTCGGGATTCCGGGCGACCCTACCACGGCTATTGTACTAGGCGTTTTGGTTATCAATGGCTTACAGCCAGGGCCACGTCTCATTGAGCAGCAGGCTGATCTAATAGCGCCCATGTTTGCCTCTTTGTTTGTGAGCGCCTTGATCCTCATCCCGCTGACGCTGTTCCTGTTCGGGCCGTACTTTATTCGCATCGTCTCAATCTCCCGTGGTTTGCTCTACAGCGCCATCGCCGTGGTAGCGCTCGTCGGAAGTTATGTGGCGACCTACTCAGTTTTTCAGATGTTTTTAGCCCTAGTGTTTGGTGTGTTGGCTTTCTTCCTGCGCAAACATAACTATTCGGTTGTGGCCATGTTGCTAGGCTTCATCTTGGGGCCGGATCTGGAGCAGTATTTGCGACGCTCCTTATCGTTCAATGACGGTAACCCGATAGTCTTTCTGACGAGTTTAGACAGCCTTGCTTTCCTGGCATTAACCGTCGTTTTCGCCTATCTGATTCTGCGCAAGAAGTCGAAGCTTGATGCCATTCCGTGATCTTAATAAACATTTGTACACAACAAGATTGGTTTCTGTTACTCGCTATGCGCCTCCTGTATTGATCATCACGAACGGCTGGGGGCGCTCTTCTCTGCCATTAGGATGCCAACATGACAATAAAAACTCGCCCACTACCGCGTACCGGGGGAAAAGTACTGGTTGACCAACTCCTGATCCATGGGGCTGATAGTGGCTACTGTGTGCCCGGAGAGAGCTACCTGGAAGTACTCGATGCGCTCTATGATCAGCGTGAGCACTTCACCCTCTACAATGCGCGGCATGAGGCCGGGGCAGCGAACATGGCCGAAGCGTATGGCAAGCTGACGGGACGCCCCGGTATATGCTTGGTGACACGCGGGCCTGGCGCTTGCCATGCCGCTATTGGCGTTCATATTGCCCAGCAGGATTCGACGCCAATGATCCTGCTAATAGGTCAGGTCGACCGTGGCTCGATGGATCGGGAAGCATTCCAGGAAATTGACTATCGGGTGATGTTCGGCGGTGTGGCCAAGTGGGTGGCACAGATAGAGGATGCTCACCGAATTCCCGAATACATGGCGCGCGCCTTCCGGGTAGCGACGTCAGGCCGCCCAGGCCCGGTGGTGCTGGCGCTACCTGAGGATATGCTAACCGATATCGTCGAAGTCGAAGACGCTGTTCCCTACACGCCGTCAAGGCCGGGCGTTGCCGTGGAGGAAATCGAGAAAATCGCTGCCCTGGTCTCTCGTGCCGAACGTCCGTTAATGCTGGTAGGCGGGTCGGGCTGGACGGATGAGTCCTGTGGGCAGATACGCACCTTCGCTGAAACTAACGGTATTCCAGTGGCCTGCTCGTTTCGACGTCAGGACATTTTGGACAACGCCTCAGACTGCTATGTGGGCGATTTCGGCACCGCTGTTGTGCCTTCACTGATTAAACGTCTTGCCGAGGCTGACCTAGTGTTGGTCGTCGGTGCCCGGCTCGGCGAGATGACTACCAGAACCTATACTACGCTAGCTTCTCCTAACCCTAGCCAGACACTGATACACGTGCATATCGACCCGGATGAGATAGGCCGCGTGTTTAGTCCAGCGCTGGGCGTAGTTTCGGCCCCTGATAAGCTGGCCGCAGCGTTAGCAACTCACGACTGGGGGCAGCGCAGCCGCTGGAGTGAGTGGTGCAAAACGCTTCGCGATGAGTACCTAGCCGATACGCTGCCCCCACCGCACGATTACCCACTCGATATGGGCGCGGCAATGCATGCGTTGCGCGACAGCCTGCCGAAGGAGTGTATCGTCACGCTAGACGCCGGAAACCACACCGGATGGGCGCAGCGCTTTCTGGCTTACCAGCGTCCTGGGCGGATTATTGGCTCAACCTGCGGTGCGATGGGGTATTCGGTTCCTGCCGCCGTGGCGGCCTCTTTACGTGAACCCGAAAAGTGTGTGCTGGCGTTTGTCGGCGATGGTGGTTTTATGATGAGCGGTATTGAGATTGCCACCGCCGTACAGCATGGCGGACGGCCCATCGTACTGCTGTTCAATAACGGTACTTACGGTACGATTCGCATGCACCAGGAGCGTGCACATCCCAACCGCGTCTCGGGAACCGATCTAATGAATCCGGATTTCGGCCAGCTGGCAGCAGGGCTTGGTGCGCATTTTGAGCGCGTCAGTGACACAGTCAGTTTCAAGCCCGCTCTGGAGCGGGCTATGGCGTCGGGTCGCCCTGCCGTGATTGAACTCGTCACCGACCCAGAGCGGATTTCGACACGCACTACCGTCACGGCACTGCGTTCAGTGAAAGCCAGTTCATGAAGATATTCATCAATAACGAGGTCAGTCTTTAAAGAAGGGGGCGGGCACCACAATCTTGTTCTCTTGGCTGATTAGATAACCTGCCTCTCCGCTTTTCTTGAGATAGGCAGCCCACTCAGGGTCACTCTGCATGGCGGCGCGTCGCTGGCTACGGTCAGCGACGTCCTTGAATACCCAGATATGCACATATGAATTCACATTGCCGGTTTCGACCGGCCCGTACAGCAGAGGCTCGCCAAGGTGACGCTTTTGGATAGCCCAGCCATGCTCTTCATAAAGCGCCATCTGTTTTTTCAATGTGCCAGGCATGCAGGTATAAGTGCGGTGATCATAAAGCATGGTGATACTCCTTGATGATTACTCTATTAAGGGCTGCGGGTTATCCACCCAAGGTGGCGCTATGCAAGTAAAGAACCTTGTGTGATCTCGCCGGTATGAGGGTTGCGTTAAGTCTTATCGCCTTTGGATTCCTCTATGAACCACATATTGTATTACATCATACAAGGCTGCAACAAAAAGCATGCACCGATTGCGCCATAAGCAAGGGGGGGTAAGGTATGTGAGACCGTAATGTTGATGAGCTGATTTTATCAAAGTGCTACTTTAACTTTGGTTTAGATTTCGTTAGTTATGCTTGCTTTGCACAATAACCAGGCCTACCTTTTTTCTTGTATGATGTGTTATATCTGGTATGAAAAAATATTTGTTATTACTCGTGATGGCATTAAAAATAGAAAACAGGCTGTCTGGGGTCATTCAGAAGCCGTTTATTGGCACTTCCAAGACCTAGGTTGTACGATATAATACAACTTGGATATTAATGAAGGATAGCTTCCATGGTCAAAACCAGCGCAGCGGCATCTGCCCTAAAACCGCTTCAAATAAGTAAAGTGACACAGCAGGGAAGCTTGTCCGTGCACGTGGCCGACCAGTTGGAAGCGTTGATCACCCAGGGGAAAGTAGGTGTGGGAGAAAAACTGCCCACTGAGAACAGTCTTTGTGACTCCTTTGGCGTTAGCCGCACAGTCATACGTGAGGCCATCACACACCTTAAATCCCTGGGGCTTGTTGAGACCCGACGTGGTGTAGGCACTTCGGTGCTGCGCTCTTCTACGGTAGAGGCGCGGCCTGCAGAGCGCATAAACCCGACCACCGTGGAAGATATCTTGCACCTGCTGGAACTGCGGCTAACCTTAGAGCCAGCGGCAGCTGAACTGGCTGCCTTACGCCATGATGATGAAGATCGTCAACGGCTCGAAGCGCAGCACCTTGCTTTTAGCAATGCGTATGCTGCAAAAACCCAAGCTCGAGAAGAGGATTATTTGTTTCACTTTGCTATTGCCACGGCGACCAAAAATCCTTTCTTTCAATCTTTCTACAAGCAGTGGAGCCAGAGCGTGATTCCCCGCGCCAAGCTGCTGAGTATTGATATTAACCCGACCTCCTCAGAGCGCTATTTAGAGCGAGTTCAGGAAGAACACGCCTACATTCTCGAAGCTATTCTTTCTCGTGATGCTCAAGCAGCTCGCGAAACCATGTACCAGCACCTTAATCGGGCGCGCAATACATACGCCCAGTATCGCGACCAGTGATACCACTGACCCATATAAGGAGCAACATATGACGATTCGAGGCGAAATGCTGATAGGTCAACAATCAGTGACCGGCACCCAAGCCAATATTCAAGCTGTTAACCCAGCCACCGGTGAAAAACTAGAGCCTGTCTATACTGGCGGCAGTCGAGCCCATGTTGAACAAGCCTGCGAGCTGGCTGAAACGGCCTATGCCATCTACCGCGAAACGTCTCTCGAAGAGCGCGCTACGTTTTTAGAAACCATCGCCAGTGAAATAGAAGCGATCGGTAGTGAGCTGATTGAGCGTGCCATGGCTGAAACGGGCCTGCCCCAGGCACGAATCGAGGGTGAGCGGGGTAGAACCTGCGGGCAACTGCGACTGTTCGCTTCAGTAGTGCGTGCCGGTGAATGGCTTGATGTACGCATCGACCCGGCCATGCCGGATCGCCAACCGCTGCCGCGTGCTGACCTGCGTCAGCGCCATATCGCCCTGGGGCCTGTCGCTGTATTTGGCGCCAGCAATTTTCCGCTAGCATTTTCGGTTGCGGGTGGTGATACCGCTTCGGCCCTAGCGGCTGGCTGCCCGGTGGTGGTGAAAGGTCATTCTGCGCACCCAGGCACCTCTGAGCTAGTGGGCCAGGCGATTCAAAAAGCCGTAAAAGCCTGCAATTTACCGGAAGGCGTTTTCTCGCTGCTGTTTGGTGCCGGTAACGAAATTGGCCAGGCGCTGGTGGATGATCCGCGTATTCAAGCGGTTGGTTTCACCGGCTCGCGCAGTGGCGGTATGGCGCTGATGAAAACGGCGCAAGCAAGGCCTCAGCCGATCCCGGTCTACGCTGAGATGAGCAGTATTAACCCTGTGTTCTTGCTACCGGCGGCACTTAAAGCGCGCGGTAAAGCGCTGGGCGAAGCCTTTGTTGGCTCACTCAATATGGGCGCGGGCCAGTTCTGCACCAATCCTGGCTTGGTCATTGCGGAAAAAGGTCCTGAGTTGGATGCCTTCATTGAGGCAGCGCGAGGCGCCGTGGAAGCCAGCGGCGCGCAGACAATGCTGACACCGGGTATCCACCGCGCCTATCAAGAGGGCGTGACCAGCCTGAGCGGCGCAGCTAAAGTGCGCGAAATCGCCCGCGGCCAGACGGGCAGCGACTATCAGTGCCAGACAGGCCTGTTTGCCGCTTCAGCGAGCGATTTCCTCGCATCTGAAGCGCTGCAAGCGGAAGTGTTCGGTGCCAGCTCGTTGATTGTTGAGTGCGAAGACGCGTCGGAAGTAAAACGTGTTGCTGAACAGCTGGAAGGCCAGCTCACCGCCACACTGCATATGGACGACGCCGATTTGGATGCCGCTAAAGCGCTGCTGCCTACGCTTGAGCGCAAGGCAGGGCGTATTCTCGCCAATGGTTGGCCCACGGGTGTCGAGGTGTGCCATGCCATGGTGCACGGTGGCCCGTTCCCGGCCACCTCTGATTCGCGCTCGACCTCCGTCGGTTCGGCGGCCATTCACCGCTTCTTACGTCCGGTTTGTTACCAGTCCCTGCCAGAAGGCTTACTGCCCGATGCGCTGAAAGAGGGCAACCCGCTGAAGGTGTCGCGGTTAGTTGACGGCAAACGCGAGCTGTAATTAACGGGGGGTTACCAGCCCCCTTCAGCGATATCAGAAGAGCCGCTTTAATCCTAACTTGCCGCCTCAATAAACCCTTTGGCTCTGGGATCTTGTATATAGGCTACATTAAGCCGGAGCCAGGGCGTTGGCTGGTGGTCGGCGAAAAACAGATGCCCCGGCGATAGCGTGATTTTCCACCGGTTAGCCAGTTCACTCAGGGTTTCAGGGGCGATGGCTACCGGTGGTTTTGCCCACACAAACATCCCACCAGCCGGTTGGGTATACACCTCCCAGCCGGCATTTTTCAGCATCGTTAGTGCCATTGCCATTTGATTGGCGAGCTTGATGCGCAGCCGTTCGGTAAGCTTCCGGTAGCTGCCGTTTTGCAGCAGGGTCGTGACCACTTGCTCGGCAAACCGCGAAGCGGAGATGCTGGTCAACATCTTGATATCCACAAGGCGCTGCACCCAAGCCACGGGGGCGGCGACAAAGCCTACTCGCAGTGAAGAGGAGAGGCTTTTCGAAAAGCTGCCCAGGTAGAACACCCGGCTCAAACCGTCTAGCGCTGCCAAGCGGGTGGTGGGGGTGTGCTGAAAATCCGCGTAGATATCGTCTTCAATAATCTGAAAATCGTGTTGCTCGGCGAGCTGTAACACTCGGTGCGCCACCGCCGGGGTGAGCGTACTGCCCGTGGGGTTGTGAAAAACGCTATTGATGTAGAACAGCTTTGGGCGGTGCTCGGCCAACAACACCTCCAAGCGCTCGATATCAGGCCCATCGGCTAATCGCGGCACGCCAATCACGCGGATTCGCTGTAAGTGCAGCAGGCCGAACAGATTGTAATAGCCTGGTGATTCCACGAAGACCACATCGCCAGGCTCAAGAAGCATCCGCACTAGTAGATCCAGCGAATGGCTACCGCCACCGGTCATCACGATCTGCTGGGCTTCCGCAGTAATCGCCAGTGGGCGCAGGCGTTCCTGGATTAAGCCGCGTAAATCCTGCGGCCCTTGAGGGGTACTGTACTCGAAAATCCCCGAACGGCTTTTACGTGCCACTTGGCGAATGGCGTGAGTGAGGTCATCGCCTTCGCGCCAATCACTGGGCAGCCAGCCGCAGCCCAGCTTGAGCGCGTGCTCGTTTGCACTGAAAAGCCCCCATAGCCCGTTGGTGACCTCTTCCAATCCGCTCGTAGCTGCGGGTTGTGATACCAGTGCTGCCGCGCTATCCGCCACATAAAAACCTGAACCGGGTCGTGAGCGCACTAAGCCAGAAGCGACAAGCCGTTCGTAGGCTTCAATCACCGCATTACGGCTGATGTGGTGGGTGGCGGCTAAGCGACGAATAGAGGGTAAACGACGGCCACCACCTGCACCGTGCGCTGCAATCCAAGCGCGAATACCCACATCGAGCTGCTGGGCGATGGGCGTCGTGGCGTGCCGATTAACCTCTAGTTTCATAACGTTCCCTATGGCTTTCAACTGTTCGCTAAAAGGGCGGAACAGTGTCTGGAAAGTGGAGGTTAAGTGTACCTTACCGCCGCGAGGTAAGCGTGGGAGGGTAGCGGTTCAATGACGTACTTATTTAGGACTTAGCTATGAGCCGCACTGTCAATCGCGCGATCAATAGAAGGAGCGCAGCCTGCCTGGCGTTTGCGCTATGTATGATTACCACGGCGGTTAATTTACAGGCTCCACTTTACGATGCGCTGGCGGCGCGGGATGGTTTGGGCGTTGGCGCCACCAGCATCGCCTTTGCCTGCTATGTGGTGGGTATTATACCGGTGCTGCTGGGGTTAAATGGCTTGGCCGATCGGGTAGGGCGCAAGCCACTAATTATGACTGCGCTGTTGTTATGTCTCTTGGCGACCGGGATCACCCTGATAGCGCCCGGTTTGCTGGCGCTGGGTGTTGCACGCTTTCTGCTGGGTATCAGTACGGGGCTAACGTCTGCGGTAGCTCCCGCTTATATGCAGATGCTGTTGGGTGGTGAGGACAACCGTGTGGCGACTAACTATGTAACGGCCAGTACCGCTCTCGGGTTTGGGCTAGGGGCCGCGGTGACTAGCCTGTTTGTTTTCCACACCCCAAGCGTATCGCCACCCAGCCTGTGGATTTATTTGGCTACCGCTTCGTTGGCGCTGGTGGTGGTCACCACGCTTAAGGATCGTGCACCGAGCACCACTAAAAGTCCTATGCTGCGTTTGCCCAGCTATCCCCAAGGGGCTATCTCCTATGGGTTGGCGATTTTGTTGGCCTGGGCGTTGGTGGGGCTAGTGATTGCGATTCTGCCTTCGGCATTAAGCCAACACGGTTTATCCGCCTGGAGTGGCTTCGCCACCTTCGGTATCTGCAGCTGCGGGGTGCTGTTTCAGCCCTGGGCGAGAAGACTTGCGCCGCGCAGCGCTACCCAACTGGGTCTGGTGATTTTGCCAATTGCCTATGGGTTGATCGCTTGGGGCGCTGTTCACGGAAATCTTGTGGCGGTGCTGCTGGGCACGGTAGCTGCAAGCAGCGCCTGCTATGGGTTTATCTACCTGGGGGGATTAAGCGGCGTGTTGGCGATTGCGGACGGCTCGGCTAGCCAACAAGCCACCCAAGCCAGCGCGGGCTATTTTCTGATGGCCTATCTGGGCTTCAGTATCCCGGTGATCACTACTGGGGTACTCATTGATGCTGTAGGGCATACCTTGGCGTTAACGCTATTTGGCCTTGCGCTACTGGTGGGCGTGATCGCCACGCTAGTTCTATTGCGCAAGGCTCGGTAATCTGGATAGCGGGTCTAGGCTTTGTCTGAAAAGTCGGCGAGCGAAGGCCAGACAAGGCAAAAATCGGCGAAAAGACGGAGTTTACGTGTTGTAAATGAGTACTTTGAGCCGATTTTTAACGCCGTATGGTCGAGCGCAGCCAGTTTTCAGACAGAGCCTAGGGTTGCTTCTCTACCAATAGACCACAAGAGGGCGCTGCCCAGCGGGTGTCGGCAGTAAACACCACGTCACACACCACGGGAGAGTAGTAGCGGCGCACTTCGTCATCGACGCGTGCCCTGAGTAAATCCTGAGTGGAGACCGAAACATCGGATGCGTCGGGCAGTACCACATGCACCATCACATACAGCAGGCGCCCAGGGCGAACCATGCGCACCCGCACCTCTTGAGTGTCGGTATCTGCCAGGGCATTCGCCACGGCTTGGCGAATGGGCACCGCGATAGCCTCTTCCGGAGTTTTGTTGAGTAGCTCATTCAAGGCTTGGGAGGCCATCCGCACCGGCACGCCTAAACACAGCAACACCACCGCAATGACCAACACCGAATCCACGTAAGGCAGAATAGTCTGCCAGCCTAGGCGCTCAAACAGCATCACCAGGCAGAAGGCGACGAGTACAGCGGCAGAGATAACGCTGTTGACTAGCCAGTTGAGTTTGTCTGCCGCCACCAGTGGGCTGCTTACGTGGCGCTGGCTGCGGTGCATCACCCAAGCCGTAAGTGAACAAGCCGCGGTGGCGAATAGCGCGTACAGCACCGCCAAGCCTGCCGCGATCTCACGGCCGCCGGTGAGCAGGGCGGCAATGGCATCGACCAAGGCAAAAATAGACACGCCTAAAATAAGCAGCCCTTTGCACAAATTCACCAGCGACTCAAAGTAGCTATAGCCGAACGGGTAGGATTCGCTATCGGGGCGGCTGGCTAACTTGCTCACCTTGATCGTCACCAGGGCAACACTGAAATAGATCAGATTAAACAGCCCATCCAGTAGGATCGCCTGGGAGTTGGAGGCGAGTGTGGCCACGATGCCTGCACAACCAATTAACAGCGCCATAAAAGCGGAGAACGCTAAAGTGCTTGATTCTGTCTTCACGAAGGTTTCTTCCAGTGTACATAGTCAAAATAGCCAATAAGCATAGCAACTTTGTTGGTCACAACGTCAGTGGCTTATTGAATGCTGGCTGCCTGTTTGATGAGTCTTCGGCTCTATTTTGTAAGAGATCTCTTACAAGCGTGTAAGACATTGACGCTTCGTGCCCTCAAGGGGTTGCCCTCTGCCCCTGGCTCGCTATCCTGACTGCCTCTCATTAGCAGTTGATGATCCAAGGAGCGGAGCGATGGCGGACAAAACGGGCCTACAGTTTACCCTGACCCTACCCGGGGCCGATGACACCGCCGTGGTGCGTTTTACCCATCGCGAGGCGCTGTCGGAGCCGTTTGCGCTCTCGGTTGAGTTTGCCAGCCGCACCCACGACCTGTCGCCCAGCGACTGCTTGGATCAAAACGCCACCCTGACCATTTGGCAGGATGGCGAGCCGCTACGCCGCGTGCATGGGATAATCGCAGAGCTTCACCGCGGCGATAGGGGACACCGCCGCAGCTTCTACCGTGTCGAGATTCGTCCGGCGCTGTGGCGGTTATCGCTACGCCATAATTCGCGTATCTTTCAGGACACCTCGCCGTTTGATGCCATCACCACCCTCGCTAATGAGCGTAGCCTCACCGATATCGGCTTTGCCACCACCCGCACGCCCCTTGATCGGGAGTTTCTGGTTCAGTACCGCGAGACCGATCTGGCCTTTATCGAGCGTTTAGCCGCCGAAGAGGGCTGCTTCTATTTTCATGAGTTTGAGAACACCGAGGGCGGTAAACACCAGTTGGTATTTGCCGATGCCACCGTGGTGCTGCCCAGCGTGGGCGAACGCACCTACCACAGTCGCGCCGGGGGCACACCGCCCCGACGCCACCTGCGTAAATTGCGTCAGGTTAGCCGGGTGCGCCCCGCCTCGGCGATGCTCAAGGACTACACCTTTAAAAACCCGCCCTATGCGCAGATCCATGAGCACCTCGCTCCCAACTTGGGCGAACACGACCAGCGGGAGGATTACGAACACTTTGACTACCCCGGCCGCTACAAGAAGGACGCCTCCGGCAAGCCGTTTACCCGCCACCGCTTAGAGTCCCTGCGCGCTGACGCCACCACCGCCGAAGCGGAAAGTGATTTGCCTGAACTCGCTCCCGGCATCTGCTTTACCCTCACCGACCACGATATCGATAGCCTTAACCAAGCGTGGCAGGTGGTCTCGGTGGTTCACCACGGCGAGCAGCCCCAGGCGCTGGAAGAGGACGGTATGGCCCGGGGGAACAATGGGAGCAGTGCACCTTCGGCCCAGTCGGGCGAGCTAATGACCCGTTACCACAACGACGTGGTGATCATGCCCAAGGATCAGACCTTCCGCCCTGAGCCCAATCCCAAACCGCGCGTGGATGGCCCCCAGGTGGCCTTTGTGGTGGGGCCGGAGGGCGAAGAGATTTACTGCGACGAACATGGCCGGGTCAAGGTGCAGTTTCCCTGGGATCGCTACGCCGAACCCAACGAGACCGCCAGCTGCTGGGTGCGGGTGGCCCAGGGCTGGGCAGGCGGTGGCTACGGCAGCATGGCGATCCCCCGGATCGGCCATGAGGTAATTTTGTCGTTCTTAGAGGGTGACCCAGACCAGCCGCTGGTCACCGGGCGCACCTACCACGCGGTGAACACCCCGCCGTATACGCTACCGGAACACAAAACCCGCACGGTGATCCGCACCCAAAGCCATAAGTCGGAAGGCTTTAACGAACTGCGCTTTGAGGACGCCACCGACCAGGAGCAGATCTGGCTCCACGCTCAAAAAGACCTGGAGTTATTGACGCTTAACGACCGCACTGAAGAGATCAAACGCGACAGCCACCTAAAGGTGCATAACGACCGCATCAGCGAGATCGATAACGACGAGCACCACACGGTGCATCGCCACCGTTTTGAGCACACCGAAGGCGCCCAACATTTAAATGTTGAAGGCACTATGCATATGCGTGCCGGGCAGGCCTGGTTAAGCGAAAGTGGTCAGGAACTGCATATCAAGTCAGGCCAAAAAGCGGTACTCGAAGCCGGTAGCGAAATCACCCTCAAGGTAGGCGGCAGCTTTATCAAGCTCGACGCCAGCGGTATCACCATCGTCGGCCCCCAAGTCAAGATCAACGCCGGTGGCAGCCCCGGTAACGGCACCGGGCAAGCGGCCGAGCCGCCCAAACTGCCACCGGTGTTAGAAGGTAAAGATCATGACCGGGCAGAAGCGATAGGGCACTCGCCGTTATTAAGTAGTGATATTGAGCCAGCTACGCAATACGCCGCGCTGTTGCAAGAAAGTGCGTTATGCCCACTGTGCTCCCCTCGTAAGGAGGCGAAGTAACCATGGCCACTGTTAATCAGCCTACCCACTTGCTCAACGCCACAAGTTGGCAATGGCCGCGTAACCGAAACGTTTTTCTTATATTAGATGGCGTAAGGGTCAAAAAAATCGCACAGCGCTTATATACCTGGTCAGACGGCAACCTAAACGCTGAATTACTTTATGCAGGCACGCCCTTGTCATCATTGAATGACATTTCACCATGGCTAATCCAGCTTTCGGGGCCCCAGGATTTGGTATTGAAAAGCTATCTGGCTCAAGGAACGCTGCCTGAGTGGGGCTATTTAATCGAAAGTGACGCCTCTCTAACCGACGTGGCAAAACACTACCGCCAACTATTGGTCGTGTTACACCCCTTGGGAACACCCATGATGCTAAGAGTGGCTGACCCCGCTGTTATTGCCGCCATGCTGCCGAATAATAGCTCAACGGCCACGGCCCCATGGGGGCCCATACAGCAATTACATTTGCCGGATGCAGTGAAGAGCGCGTGGCAGCATCCAGAGCCCGGGCACTCCGCCACGGCACCGCTAATGATTGATGTTAGTGGCTATCAATTGAGCGAAGAGCAGCACCAACGATTGCAGGCCTGCAATAGACGCCGCGACATTCGCCACCTGATGACATTTGTAGAACAGCATCATGACGGATGGCCATGTGCCGACTCAGCCCTACAGCGTTTTCGGTTACTCGCGTTATTAGTTGAGGACGCGCGTCATTACGGCTTTAACTCGCCTAAAGAGTGGGCGCTGCTGTGCACCTTAATGGCTCGTTTGAACCTCACCTCCTGGGAAGCGCTAGAACAGCATTCGGTTTATCCATTGTTAATCGCCAGCAGCGATTCAGCCCTGCAGCGCCTAAAGCAAGCGCTAGCCACTACTTCACCAAAAACTGGGTCACCAAACACCGCCGCTGCGGCGATATAAGGAAGCTAACGATGTCTGCGTTTGAACGTCCCTCAGATGACCGTGACAATGCCGAATTTGCCGCCCACGAACTCTCCTCGCGGGATAGCGAAGAAGCCGCTACTTGCCCTCTCTTCACCGGCAAAGTGAGGCTGGTGCCGCTTCGTTACGGCATTGTAGAAGAGCTTGAACCAGAAAAAAGCATGCCTTACTCACTGACAGCTCGCCCGCTAGGGATACGCCTGCTGCGCAATGGCTTTCTTTATGTATTGGATGGCGAAAGCAACGAACTGCACGAGTACGAGTATCGCGATCAAGGGGACACCCTTAAGGGGCACAATGGCGGCAAGCTCGAATATGAGACCGACCGCACCCTTTATGTCTGCTTTTCGGAGATCCAGTGGACGGGCGCAAAACGCGCCCAGGTGCAGGAAAGCGAAGAGGATCGCGATGCCTTTATGCAAGCGGTCAATCTTGCCAGTGCCAACCCGGCCACCGGTGGTGGCGAGCACCTGATCACGACAGCCCAGGCAGAAGAGTGGGTAGCCGAGTTTGCAGAAGACGCCGAGCTAGAGGTGCCGGAAGAAGGTTACGAGCATGAGGCGGAGCCCTATCTCTGGGAAAATGATCACTACTACCACAAAACGCGTTTAGGCAAGCTGCTAGCTCAGCATGAGGTGGAGGATCGTGACGAGTGCCTTTGCTTGATTGCGCGTGATGATATTGGCGTGATGCGTGATTTGGCGCAGTTTCAGGATAACGTGGTGGATTGGCTGGACGAATGGGTTGAAGAGGATGAGGGCCGCACAGAGCGCAACTATGTGTTGGGCTGCTATATAGAGTCGATTACTCAGCTAACTGCTGAGAACATGCAGCAGCTAGCGCCTGGCGAGGAGGGTTCTCCTGAGCATGCGTTGTGGCAAGATTTGGAAGCGTTGGATGACGAAGATCGAGAGCGTACAAGAAGCGCAATACTTGATTACCTAAATGAAGATGAACAATTACCTCAGCCCTATAGCCCTGACTTACCTGAAGACCTACAAGCATCTATTGACCATATTGGGCAAAAGCCCAGTCGAACAAATGCCTATGAAATAGTGCAGCAACAGCAGGACGCTATCCGCCGCTACTACGCCAAACAAAGTATGAGTAATGGCGATCCTGATTACATTGACAAGCATTTAGATACGATAATCGACCTGAAGCGTAGCAATAATCGGCGCGTACGCGACATGTTAGAAGGGGCCTCTTTTGGACAACGAGGTATCAATGACCTAGTTAATCGTTCAGAGATGGATGCCTTCCTAGCGGAGCAGCGACCAAAGTTAGCCCGTTGGAACGAGCTGCTCGCCAAAATCAGCCAGGATCGCTCCAAGATGCTGTGCTCTAGCTATTTTCATCTCGCCGCGTGGTATTTCGATGCAGATGATGAAGCCCAGGTTGAAGCTGCCTTTTCCACTGAATATGCCTGTATCCGCGATATCTGTCGAGATGATGACGTCATCGAACAGATCCATCAGTGGTTGACCGAAAACTCCCACTATGACCGGCCGCTATTCCATACCCGTAGCCTGCAGGAGCAGGCGACGCTGATAAAAGACTACACTGCCCTTTTTGCTGCTGGTTATGGTGTTATTTCCAATATCCAAAGCTGGATAGAAACGCTAACACAAGCCGAGCGTGGTAAGTTGCCTGATGTGGCCGAGTTGCCTGCTTCGGTGCAGGCGCTTGCCAATGCTGTTCAAGCTAACCTCTCACCTGCGATGGGTATTGGCTTTGCGAAGATCATGGAGCAGGTGACGCAAGTAACTGGTCAAAGCAGTGTTGAAATACCTCCTCTGGAAGATCTATTTCGCCAACTCAATCCACCGGCTACCTGGGCACGCATTGTGGATGCTGCCAGGGTCAACCAGGCAAGGTTTGTGGTGTCGGCCGCCAGCCTGGATGACCTAATGGCGCTTATCAAAGAAACACTTCGTATGCGCCAGCAACTGACTAGCCTAAATAATAGGCGCCAGCAGGCGTCAGGTCGTGAGCGCAGCAGGCTAAGTGCTCAACGTAGAGATCTGCAAAGCCGCCTTGCGGCGAGCGAGCATAAACTTGCCGCGGCACTCAGCCCGGTTGGCGACGCGGGTGCCAATGATCTGGTGTTATCGCAAGGTGGGGCCGGTAGCGCAGGGTTGTTACTGGAGTTTGATGACGCAGCAAATGCGGTGGCGGTGGGCAGGGTTACCAGCAACCTTCGGCAGGGCATTTATCGAGCCCCGCCCGTAGCGTTGTTGGGAGATGGCGTTGGGCTATTGGTTTTCGTTGGGCAAGCGGTAAATTTATGGGCTGCCTCCAAAGCATGGAATGACGCACGTAGTGGTGATGATAAGGAAATAAGCAAAGCGAGAATAGATTTCGCTGGAGCCTTTACTGCCACTGTCGCAGCAGGCTTTATGGCAGCACAAAGTATCGGCAATACGGCGTTTGAGGCACGCGCTCAAACTCTGGCTAGAGCGCTGAGCACAAGCCAATCAAACGGGGTATATGCTCAGTTAGGTAAGATGCATTTTGGGTTTGGGTTTGTTGGTTATCTAGCTGGTTTTGCAGCAGCAGCCTTTAGCCTAAATAACAACCATAATAACTGGCAGAGTGCCGTGCGTAGCGGTAACGATAACGCTCAAATTGCAGCGGCAGTGTCTATGGTAGGCGATGCAGGGTTGATGGGAACTTACGGTTATGGGCTCTCTTCAACTCTCCGTACGGGGGCTAGCGTAATGTTAAGCAAAGCCACTACATGGTCGATGGCCGGCTCCTACCTTGGCTCGGTTTTCTGGCGCGTTAATGTCGTCGGGCTGGCCTTTACAGTTTTACAGCTTGGCGCCACTTGGTTCTATAACCGCCACAATATATCCCAACATGACCAGTGGTTGCTAAATTCACCGTGGGGCGTAGAAGGCGGAAATGAGCGCTTGGAGTACTACTTGCAAGAGTTGCAGCGAATTACCCAAGCGGCGCATATCACCTTGGAAGAAGTCTATTCAGATAGCTGGGTACCCAATTTTGTACGCGACCCAGATCACTATATTCTGGCGCTGCATTTGCCAGGGATAACCCCTGGGGCGCTGCAGCCCCCTCTAGTTGGCAAAGCCCCAGTGCGCCTGTCCCTTAAAGCATGGCAGGTACAACCTGTCAAAATAAGACCACGAGATGGCGCACTCAAAGCCGCAGAACGCTGGTTAGATGCTTCAGCGGAGTTGACGCAGGCGCTAATAATAAACGCCGAGAAAGATAACCATGCCATTTTTTCGGGCAGCACGCCCGCGCACCGCCCCACGGAGCGAGGTTATACCACCGAGCACTGGGTTATCGGTATCCAGCTTGAACAACTTGATGGTGAAGGCGACTACCAAGCAAGCGAAGCATATATCTATATTGATCCCCGTGGCGGGGTCGGCAGTGGCAAGCGCTACACGCCTTCCACTTTTTCGCGGCGCGGCGATCCTGGTCGCTGGCAGCTAATTGAGGTTTAAGTTTTTTATGTTAATGCAAACAGGGTATCAATTATGAGTCAGCAGGCACCGGACTTGCCTCAGCCCGATTCGAGTCAGCCCCATCAGGCGGGGGAAACCCAAGCTATCCCCGGTGGGCGTATTACCTACCTGGCCCCAAAGCCTCTGCCAACGGCGTATGAAGCGCTGGATCTAAACGGCATCATTAGCACGCTCAACGATGCCTGGTTTGACATCGGAGGAGGATATTTGTCTGTCTTTGGTTGGCAGTTAATCACGGGGGGGATATTTGGTTTTTTTCTATTACTTGGAGTCCTTGCTCCAACTATTCTTCTGTTAAATATGCTGGATGCACCCTTCGAGTTCATTTGGGAGACTTATAAATTTTTTTTATGGGCAGGGCTGGGGGGGGGAGGGGCTGGCTTACTTATTGCATTACCAACACATTACTTCAGTATTCAAAGCATAAAGAAAACGACGCCAGTACGTTTCCATCGCCAGCGCCGCGAGGTGTGCTTTGTATTAGAGGGCGCCCAAGAAACGGTGATCGTTCCTTGGGAATCACTGATGGCCTGGGTGGTAGAGGCTCGTGGCGTGACCCAATACGGCGTTCAACAACAGTTTGGCATGGGATTTGGCTACGCGCATCCGGAAACCGGCCAGTGGCTCAAACAGGAATTTATGACCATGGCTAAACCCCTGGCCATCAGCCACTGGGAAGCAGTGCGTGCCTATATGGAGTACGAGATTAATTCACTTGCCGAGGTGCAAGACCCGCAAGTGGTCAGGGGGAAAGATGACCCACTCTGGGAAGGCGTGCACACTTTGCGTAATGCACGCCGCCATATCAATCAGCGCCGGGCCAACGGTGAAATCGGTTGGTTGTACTGGAGCTGTTGGTACGCGATTGACATCATTCAGCTCTGGAATCTGCCAGGCTATCTAACGGAGTGGGACAACAAGCGGCTAATGAAGACGCGACCTAATTTATTGCCTGCCGAGATGTTGGAGTGGTCTAAACCATTGCCTGAAGAACAGTATGCCAAGCCTAGTGAGGAACTGACCAGACTTTCTGAAGAGGTGCACCGTATTCGCGAACACGACCCTGCCTTGCCTATTGAAATGGTATTCATCGAAGCCTACCGGCGTCAGGTGCTCGAAGCCTGATCATGTTAACGCGACAAGGACGTCAGAGATGAGTCAAAAGGCACCGGACTTGCCTCAGCCCGATTCGAGTCAGCCCCATCAGGCGGGGGAAACCCAAGCCATCCCCAGTGGCCGTATTACCTACCTGGCCCCAAGCCCTCTGCCAACGGCGCATGAGGCGCTGGATCTGAACGGAACTATTAGCAGTCTTAACGAGGCCTGGCTGGATATGGGAGGGGGGTATATGGATGCTTTTGGGTGGCAGCTATTGATCAGCGTGACGTTTGGCTTTTTTTTATTATGCGGCGTGCTTGTTCCAAGTCTTTTTCTATTAACAATGCTGGATTCTTCGTACGAGTTCATCCTGTTTTTTTACAGCGCTTTTTTATTGACAGGTCTAGGGGGAGGGGGGATTGGTTTTTTAGCCATGTACTCTGGTCACTGGACAGGACTTAAGCGTTTGCGTGATACCCCGCCTGTGCGCTTTCATCGCCAGCGCCGCGAGGTGTGTTTTGTGCTGGAGGGCACCCAGGAAACCGTCATCGTCCCCTGGGAGTCGCTGATGGCCTGGGTGGTAGAAGCCCGTGGCGTAACCCAATACGGCGTTCAGCAGCAGTTCGGCATGGGCATGGGGTACGCCCACCCGGAAACGGGTCAATGGCTCAAACTGGAGTTTATGGCCATGGCAAAACCCCTGGCCATCAGTCACTGGGAAGCAGTGCGTGCTTATATGGAGTACGAGGTTAATTCACTTGCCGAAGTGCAAGACCCGCAAGTGGTCAGGGGCAAAAATGACCCAGCCTGGGAAGGCGTGCACACTTTGCGTAATGCACGCCGCCATATCAATCAGCGCCGGGCCAACGGTGAAATCGGTTGGCTGTACTGGAGCTGTTGGTACGCGATTGACATTATTCAGCTCTGGAATCTGCCGGGTTACTTAACGGAGTGGGATAACAAGCGCCTGCGCAAAACGAGGCCTAACTTATTGCCTGCTGATATGGTGGAGTGGTCGAAACCCTTGCCTGAAGAGCAGTGGGCCAAGCCTAGTGAGGAGCTGACCAGACTCTCTGAAGAGGTGCGCCGTATTCGCGAACACGACCCTGCCTTGCCTATTGAAATGGTATTCACCGAAGCCTACCGGCGTCAGGGGCTCGAAGCCTGATCATGTTAACGCGACAAGGACGTCAGAGATGAGCCAAAAGGCAGCGGACTTGCCTCAGCCCGATATCCTCCAGCCCCACCGGGCTGGTGATATTGAGTCCTTTCCAGGTGGCAAGGTTATTTACCTGTCGCCGACTCCCTTGCCCACGAATTACGCACCTCTGGATTTCAACCAAGCTATTGGGGAAGTGAACGACGCTTATCTGGACTTTGGTGGAAGTCTCCCTACTCCATTTACATGGCAAGTAGTACTGGGAGGCCCTTTTATTAGTTTTTTAATGTTTGTTTTTGTTATTCCAATGTTGGGGGGAGGGCTAATGTGGTTCATTGGAAAGGATATTGCCCTATTTTATGTAGGGGTTGCCGGGCTTTTTAATGAAGCCTTTGCCAAGGCCTCTGTGATCTGCACCTTGATACTGATTCTCGCCTTGTTTATCAAAGCCCACTACCACTTCAAGTTTCGCGAGGCTGTCCCCACCCGTTTTCATCGCCAGCGCCGTGAGGTGGCCTTTGCGCCGGGTGGCGGAAAACCGCCCATCATCGTGCCCTGGGAAAACGTGGCAGCCTGGGTGACCCAGGCGCAAGGGGTAACGCAATACGGTGTGCAGCGTCAGTATGGCTTGGGGATAAGCTTTATCGAGCCTGAAACCGGGCAGCAGCACTTCCTGGAATTATCACAGCCCGGCATGCCATTGGCATTGGGGCTTTGGGAAGCGGTGCGGGCTTATATGGAGTACGAGGTCAATACTCGCGAAGAACTCCAAGACCCCCACGGCCTACATCGCCCCGGTGATCCGCCCTACGAGGGCGTGCACACCTTCCACAATGCCCGGCGCCGGTTGCATCGCCGCTACCGCGAGGGCGAAATAGGCCTGTTCGCGGTCACCATGTGGTACCTGTGGCACATTCTCGACCTATGGACGATACCTTTTCATCTTGCCGAATTGGAGATAAACATCATCCAAAAAGCCGGTCAGAAGACCCTGCCTGCGAGCCTTGATGAGTGGTCGCACCCCTTGCCCGAAGAACAGTGGGTCAAGCCCAGCGAAGAGCTCACGCGCCTATCAAAAGAAGTCAAGCAGCGCCATGCGCAACAGCCAAACCGGCCGATCACGGCTATCTTCGCCGAGGTTTATGCAGAGGAAACGCTACTCTCAGCCTGAAGAACCGAGAGTGGGTGCGCAACCAGGTCGCTTAGCGATAGTGTATCAATAACCCAGTATTGGAGAGTACAGCATTGAGTGAAAAAGAAGCCTGCACAAAAGAAGAGAAAGCCTTAGTTGAAAACATTGATTTCGAGTGTCCCTCATGCAGCTCTTGTTTCTGCGAAGATTCACCATGGATTGCCGACCTTTTGAAAGCCAATAAGGCTACTTGCCCAAATTGTGAAGGTGAGTTGCTGATTGGGACTGAAGACAAGGATCGCCTAGCGAGTGTTATGAAGAAAAGAGAGCGATTCGGGAAGGCGATGGTTGTCTTTATGCTGCTCTACACCCTCGGGGGGCTAATCGTGTCTCTCTACTTTGGCGGACTTGGGTTTATTCTTTATATGCCCGTCGGATTGGGGGTTTTTGGTTTACTGAAGGCGCTCGTTGATAACCAGACTGATTTGACAATTGGTCTGAATAAAGCCTGATGATGGTGATGTTGTCTATTTGGTAGAGGGTTGATCAGGATGTTAGAAGTGCGGCTGAGTTTTGGAGTCAGTTTCTTAACCTATGCCACATTTTAAAAAGAAGTGGTTGTATTTAAGGACTTGCTGTTGATTAGTTGTTGTTTTTATATTTTCTGATGTTAATGTTTTCTCTCTTTTAATTTAGGACGTACTATGAATGGCCGTATGCAGGCGCAAGTCAGCGCTCTTCGAGAAATGAAAATTTCCTCATTTTCATTAAATGACAATCTTTTTTGCCTTTTAAACTATTCGCCCAGTAATAGCCATACGGATTTAAAGCATCGGCTGCGGCATAACGTTCAGCAATCCTGCTTAAATGCTGAAGAGGCCAACATGATCGAGTCTGCTCTAGTGGACTCTGCTATGCGTTTGAAAGCAGAGGTGGCGTGGTTGCCAGGTGTTGGTTTTACCCAAGCCCTCCAAGCGGTTGAGGGGCAGCTTGATGAGGATTCGCTGAGCCCACCATTTGCTAGGTTTAACTTGTCGGTTCACAATTTAACAGCCGAAAGTATGTTAAAGCCTGATACGGTTAACAATGTATTATACGAGTGGCAGCAACTTAATAAATCTACCTTATTAGATAGTATTAACCAGCAGCGGCGTGCCGGGCACTTCAGTGAAGTGTCAATGATAGAGCTTGAATACGCCCTGGAATGGCATGCAAAGCGCATTACTCATGCTGTAGTGAACGCCTTTGAACAGCACGGTGCTTCTGTGCTGGGCAGTGTCTTAATGGCAATAAGTAAAAATGAAAAAATTGATATTGCTAACAATAAGTTAGCCGTTTTTTTATATGATACGTATCATGAAAATGTTGCTGGTTTGCTAGCAGAGTTAGAAGAAGGTCTTGAGTCTATATCTACTGAAATTTATCAAGCGGTTAGTTCAGAGCAAAGATTGTCCTATGAGGACACAATGTCGAATGAGCTAAGTGAGTCTGAAAAAGAGCTTTTTGAGTATGTCGCTACCGCTGAAAATAAAGCCCGTAACTGGGTGTCTATTGCTCAGCCATTAGTAGCATTTCATAACCGAGCGGGCAGTCGTTTTGTACCCCATGAGCATTTAATGTGGCTTGTTTCAGAGTGTTCTGCAAACCTTAGTTCATCAATCTGCACTTGTTTCAAAGAACTGAACGAGCGCTTGGTTAACCTGGCGTTAGAAGTCGCTCTGGATGCGCCTGATGCGTTGGATCGCGCACGTTTGATACAAGAACTCTATGTGTATATGACTGCACCATTGACTAGCGATGAATATGAACCTAGCTCTATGCAAAGAGGGGGAGGGCGACAAGATTTCCTAAACGATATTAGACAACATGATGCTCGCCTTGAAAAAGCAGGCAGCCCCATGGCGCTTAGTAATAATTTCTTTAGTGAATTTATCGAATACCTGAAACAGAGCCCCTCCGAACAAGACCAATTGCAAGCGTGGCATACGCTTTTTATTATGGTAAACAGTCTTTTATTGGATCATGCAGAGTATGATCATGCTGCCTCTCAGCTGCTGTTGGTTGAACAGGCCTTTCCCTTAACCAGTGAGCCTGGGCGCCGCCTGAAGCAGTGGTGGTTAGCGTTTATTGAGGATGAAGTTATCAGCCTTCCGCCAGAGCAGGGTGGGCAGCCAATGCCTAAAACTTGCGCGGTTATTCAAGGTGAAACGTTGCTATGTCATCATGACACTACTCAGCACTCTTCAACAACGACGCTACTCTCACGTTTTTCTTTTAAGAAAATATTAAAATGGTGCGGTATGGTAATCCCTTCAAAAAAATAACGATCGTCAAAAGTAGAGCTTCCGTCACCTAAGCGTAAGGAGATTCTGCATCAGGCAATCAGGTTTTCGATAGCCAGATGCAGTCGATTCTAAAGCAAGCTGCGATTGAGGTGTGTTTCAATAATGTTAAGAGCGGTTCTGGCCGCCCTTAACAGTGTTAAGCAGCGTTATCACCCCTCAACCCACACCTCATCACCTTTAAATTCAACCTTCCAGGTACGTAGCTTAACGTCCTCATCCTCTAAACACTGGCCGTCTTCAAGGCGGAAGTGCTGCTTGTAGATAGGCGAGGCGACGACCGCCGCGCCTTTAAGGTCGCCAACGATGCCCCGGGCGATCACGTTAGCATTTGAGAAGGGGTCATGATGATCGAGAGCATAAAGCTCATCGCCCTGTCCTCGCAGCCCGGGCAAGTAGAAAATAGCTGCCTGGGCGGGGCCGTCGGCGGTTTCCAGCCAGGCGGCGATGCCAGAGAACGCTACCAGATCATCTTTGGTACAGACTTTTTGCCACGCCGTGTTGTATTCAGAAGCATGGTTTTCAAAAGCTTCGCTGTTTTGAACATCCGCCATATCCATCTCTTTTTTCAGTGCCGTTGCGGTCATGGGTTGCCTCGTTTTTATTCAGAATCAGTGTCGTTGTCAGTGTCAGGGCCCAGCGTCGCTTAAGCGGGGCGCAGCTGGCCGCGCTCGGAGGTCATGATGATTGACGGGTCCGGGCGGTCGTCGTTGACGAAGCTGCGGAAGCGCTTGAGCTTCTCCGGGTCGCTGATAGCGTCGGCCCATTCACACTGGTAGGTATCCACCACGGTTTGCATCTGGCGCTCTAGCTCGTCGTTGATGCCTAAGCTGTCTTCCAGAATCACCTCTTTGAGATAGTCCAGGCCGCCGTCGAGGTTTTCGCGCCATACTGAGGTGCGCTGCAAGCGGTCGGCGGTGCGCACGTAGAACATCAAGAAGCGGTCAATGGTGCGGTAGAGCTGCTCGTCGTCCAGGTCAGTGGCGAACAGTTCGGCGTGACGGGGACGCATACCGCCGTTACCGCAAACGTAGAGGTTCCAGCCGTTTTCGGTAGCGATAATGCCGATGTCTTTGCTCTGGGCTTCGGCGCACTCGCGGGTGCAGCCGGAAACGCCAAACTTGATCTTGTGGGGTGAGCGCAGGCCCTTGTAGCGGTTCTCTAGCTGGATCGCCATGCCGACGCTGTCCTGTACGCCGTAGCGACACCAGGTGCTGCCCACGCAGGATTTTACCGTGCGCAGCGACTTGCCGTAGGCGTGGCCGGTCTCGAAGCCTGCGGCAATCAGCTCGCCCCAGATATCCGGCAGGTCTTCCAGGCGGGCGCCAAACAGATCGATACGCTGGCCGCCGGTGACCTTGGAGTAGAGGCTGTATTTTTTGGCCACTTCGCCCAGCACGATTAGTTTGTCCGGGGTAATCTCGCCACCGGCAACACGCGGCACTACTGAGTAGGTGCCGTTTTTCTGCATGTTGGCCATAAAGGTGTCATTGGTATCCTGCAGGGGAATATGCGCCGCGTCGGTGATCGGCTCATTGAAGCAGGAGGCCAGGATGGATGCCACGGCGGGTTTGCAGATATCGCAGCCCAGGCGATGGGTGTCGGCGTTGCCGTGTTTTTCAATCAAGTCAGTGAAGGTTTTAATACCTTCAACGCGCACGATATCGTAAAGCTCCTGGCGGGTATGGGCGAAGTGCTCGCAAATCGATTTATCAACTTCGACACCGCGGGCTTCCAACTCATGGTCAACCACGCTTTTAAGCAGCGCGGTGCAGCCGCCGCAGCCGGTGCTGGCTTTGGTGGCCGCTTTGACACCGCCTAGATCTTCCGCGCCAGCGTCAATAGTGGCGCAAATATCGCCCTTGGTGACGTTATGACAAGAACAGATGGAGGCGGTTTCCGGCAGCGCCCCAGGGCCGAGAGTGGGCGCGGCGCCGCTGCTTTGGGGCAGAATCAATGAGGCGGGCTCGTCGGGCAACTCAATGCCGTTGGAGTAGTACTGTAGCAGCGTGTCGTAAACGCCGTTGTTGCCTACCAGCATCGCGCCTAGCAGCTTTTTACCGTCACTGGAGACTACCAGCTTGCGGTACTCCTGCTTGATGGGGTCTAGGTAGCGGAACATGCGTGCGCTGGGGTTTTGGTTGCCGTGGGCATCACCAATCGAGCCCACATCCACGCCCAGCAGCTTGAGCTTGGTGCTCATATCTGCGCCGCCAAACTGGGTATCGCCACCGGTTAGCGTCGAAAACGCCGCCTTGGCCATTTGATAACCGGGGGCGACCAGGCCAAAAATGCTCTGGTTCCAAAGCGCCACTTCGCCAATCGCCAGAATGGCCGGGTCGCTGGTGAGGCACTGGTTATCCACCACCACGCCGCCGCGTTCACCAATCTCCAGGCCGCAGTCACGGGCCAACTGGTCGCGGGGGCGGATGCCTGCCGAGAACACAATCAGGTCGGTTTCCAGCACCTTATCGTCTTGGAATACCATACGGTGGCGGCTTGCCTCGCCATCTTCAATACGCTGTGTGGCCCGTTCAAGAAGCACCTGTACGCCCAGCGCTTCGATTTTTTCCCGTAGTAGCTCGCCGCCTTCATTATCCACCTGCATGGGCATTAGGCGTGAGGCGAACTCCACTACAGCGGTATCCAGGTTCAACCCGCGCAGGGCATTTGCCGCTTCAAGGCCCAGCAAACCGCCGCCCACGACCACGCCGGTGGTGGCGTTTTCGGCGGCGGCCTGAATGGCGTCTAGGTCGTCCAAGGTGCGGTACACCAAACAACCATCGCGGTCATTACCGGGAATCGGCGGCACAAAGGGGAAGGAGCCGGTGGCTAGCACCACGCGGTCGTAAGGGTAACGGCCTTGTTCGGTGACCACCTCTTGTGAGTTGCGGTCGATCTCAATGACGGCTTCGCTTGTGCGCAGCTCCACGCCGCTGGTGGCGTAGTAATCCGCTTCGCAAAGCGCTAGCGAATCGGCATTGCGGCCGCTGAAGTATTCAGATAGATGCACTCGGTCATAGGCGCGGTGGCGCTCTTCGCCAAACACGGTGACCTGATAGCGCTCAAGGGCGCCGTTATCGACTAACTGCTCGACCAAGTGGTGGCCGACCATGCCGTTACCAATAATAATAAGCTGCTGTTGGGTAGACATTTAAGCCGCCTCCGACGTTGTAGAAGAAGATTGTTTTGAAGAAGAGTACTTTGAAGAGAGTTCAGAAGAATCAGGGCTGTGTTTAGATGCTTCGCGGAGCACCTCGACATCAGCACCACCAAACAACAAGGCTTGGCGGTAAGCGTTGAGATCGGTACCCGCGAGCGCCTGTTCGAAGTACCAGGGGCCTTGGCTGGTGTCGCCGTAAAGCACTGCGCCTTCAATCTGGCCGTCGCGCAAGAGCAGGCGGCGGTAATCGCCGCGCTCAAGGTCGTGGTAATTCAGCACTTCATGCTCGGCGCTGGCCTCGGTGGGGCCAAAGGCGTAGAGCGCTACACCGCTAATTTTGAGTTTGGTAGCGCTGGGAGCATCCGCGTAGCCTTGGGTATGCGTGCCGCACAGCGTCGCGGCGAGCACTTCTACCTGACGCCAGATCGGCTCCACCAGGCCGTAGGTGGTGCCATCGAACTGGCAGCACTCGCCCAGCGCTGAGATCGCCGGGTCGCTGGTGGTGAGCCATTCGTCCACCACAATAGCTCGATCCGTGCGCAGATCTGCCTGGCGGCTAAGTTCCGCATTAGGGGTAATGCCCGCGGCAACGATCACACTGGAGGCGTTCAACTGGCGGCCATCGGCAAGATGCACCTTAGCTACCCGGCCCAGGGCGTCACTCTCTAGCCTCGCTAACTGCGCGCCGGTGATGATCTGTAGACCGCGTTGAGTGAGGGTGTTTTTAAGCAGGTGGGCGGCGGTGGTATCCAACTGACGGTTCATCAGCCGCTCGCTGCGCTGGAGCACGCTTACGTTGATGTCGCTGCCGCGTTTACGTAACCCCTCAGCCGCTTCAAGACCCAGCAGGCCGCCGCCAATCACGACAGCGTCACCGCCACGCTGGGCAATGGCTTCTAGTGATTCGGCATCTTGCAGGTCGCGAAAGCCATGTACGCCCTCAAGCTCTATCCCAGGAACATCGGGCAGCGCTGGGCGCGAGCCGGTGGCGATGACCAAATGATCGTAATCAAGCGATCGGCCGCTATCGGCGGTCAATGTTTGGCGTGAGCGATCAAGCGTCTCGACCTTTTCACCCAGTATCAGCGTAACGCCCTGTTCGGCGTACCACTGGGTATCGCGCAGGGTAAGCGCCTCCTGCTGCATCTCACCGGCCAGCAGTGGCGAAAGCAGAATACGGTTGTAGGCAGGGGTTGGCTCTGCGCCAATCACCGTGATGTGCTGGGGGCGTGTGGGCTGTTTTACCAACGCCTCAATTAGGCGGTGGCTTGCCATACCATTGCCAATGACCACCAGATGGTCGTTGGATGAGCACCGGGAAGTAGTTTCCATGGGGGGCTCCTCTGTGTCTTTGCGGCTGCTTGAGCACCAAACAAAAAAACGCCCCTGTCGCGCACCTCTTTGCAAATAATCGCAAAAGCGTGCGTAACAGGGGCGTCGTTGCCCGATAGCGTCGTTTTAAATACGCGACAACCGCCATTGGCTGCCAGCTGATTAAAAACCTTACCCTGTAACAAGCAAGGAGCTAGCCAACTGGCCGTATAGCATATTTTTTTAAATAATTTCAGCTGCTTATGTTTAGGTGATGGGGAAGCGGTGGCCAGGCTCTTCGGATAGACTGCACGGTGATGGTGCGAAAAGAGAGGTGGCCTGCACTCTCAAGCACCATTTAGCGTGTGCACAGTGCGAAAAAGAGCGTTGTGTGATGATTTTTAATTTTTTAACTATCTGTTTTTAAATGATTAAATTTTATATGGCCGGTTGTCGGCTTGGCTCTTGCAGTTCCCAAGGCAATAAGTAAGTTAACAAGGGATAAGCGCTCATTGTTTGGCGATGGCAGCGAACAATTCCAAAGCCGTTAGAAAAATAAGTAGCCGTTAGAAAATGTGTAGCTGTTAGTAAATCTTCATTTGTTTGAAGAGACTATTGTAAAAAGTAATGCACCGATGAAGGTGCGCTGTGGCAACGACGTCCAGCCCTCTTCTCTTAATGCGTTTATATAGCGCATTAGAGAATGGGACTGGGCGTTTTTTTATGCCCGGCATTTATATACGTATATACGGCGTTCAGGTTCGACCCGAGGAGGTGTTATGCGAGGGGCAAAAGCAGGGCAGCAGTCCACAACGACGCAGCAAGCCAAAACCACCTGCCCCTATTGCGGCGTTGGCTGTGGTGTAACGGCAACCGTTGAAGCGGGCACGCTGAGCGCTGTAGAAGGCGACCGCGAGCATCCGGCGAACTTCGGGCGGCTGTGTGTCAAAGGTTCTGCGCTACATGAAACCTTGGGACAACAGGGGCGGCTGACTCACCCTCGCGTTGATGGTGTTGAGGTCTCCTGGGACACTGCCCTAAGCACTACTGCCGAACGCTTAAACACCCTGCGGGCCGAGCATGGCAATGATACAGTTGCAGCGTACCTTTCAGGTCAGCTGCTGACTGAAGACTATTATGTCGCCAATAAGCTGTTTAAAGGCTTTTTAGGCACGCCCCATTTAGATACTAATTCGCGGCTGTGCATGGCCTCAGCGGTGGTTGGCTACAAGCGCGCCTTCGGTGCGGATGCGGTGCCGTGTAACTACGAAGATTTGGAAGAGGCGGAACTGATCGTGTTGGTGGGTTCCAACTTGGCTTGGAACCACCCGGTACTTTACCAGCGCATCAAAGTGGCCAAAGAGCGCAATCCATTGATGCGTTTGGTGGTGATCGACCCCCGCGTCACCGACAGCTGCGAAATCGCCGACCTTTACTTGGGGATTAAGCCAGGCAGCGATGCTTACCTGTTTAACGGCCTGCTAGCGTGGATGGCGAAGCGCCGCAAGCTCGATACCCTCTACCTTGAGCGCCACACTGAAGGGTTTGACGATACCCTGGCGGTGGCCCAGCAAACCGCGAACTCGGTGGCAGAGGTAGCGGTGGCCTGTGATGTCGACCCCGAGCGCCTGGAAACCTTCTACTACTGGTTCGCTAGTCAACTGCATGTGGTTACCCTCTACTCTCAGGGCGTTAATCAATCCGCCAGTGGTACCGATAAGTGCAACGCGATTATTAACTGTCACTTGGCTGGCGGCAAAATCGGTTTGCCAGGGGCAGGGCCGTTCTCGATTACCGGCCAGCCCAACGCCATGGGTGGGCGCGAAGTAGGCGGGCTGGCCAACCAGCTAGCCGCGCATATGGATTACCACACCCCAGGCGCCCTCGATCTAGTCAGCCGCTTCTGGGCCACCGATAGCCTGACGCCGACCCTGCCGGAAGGGCCCGGTTATAAAGCAGTAGAGCTATTTGAAGCCATTGAGCGTGGCGAAATAAAAGCGCTGTGGGTGATGGCCACCAATCCCGCGATTAGCCTTCCCGATGCTGCGCGGGTGCGTGCTGGGCTGGAAAAATGTCCGCTGGTGATTGTTTCCGAGTGCGCTGCCCATACCGACCTACTGCCTTATGCCGACATTGTGCTGCCCGCCTCGGGGTGGTCGGAAAAAGATGGCACCGTGACTAACTCCGAGCGACGTATTTCTCGCCAGCGGGGCATGCTGCCGCCCCCAGGTGAGGCCCGCCACGACTGGTGGATAATCTGCGAAGTGGCGAAACGGTTGGGGTTTGCCGAGGCGTTTAACTACGCGCACCCCTGGGAGATTTTCGACGAGCACGCCAAGCTCTCTGGGTTTGAAAACGGTGTTGATAACAGCACGGTGCCCGGCAACCCGCAGCGGTTGTTTGATATATCGGGTTTGGTGGGCCTGGGCCGGGATGGCTACGACGCCTTAGCCCCCATTCAATGGCCGGTCACAAAGGCCGCACCCCATGGCACTGCTCGGCTGTTTGAGGATGGCGAGTTTGCCACCGCCAATGGTCGCGCCAAGCTGCTGGCGATCCATCCCAAAGGGCCTGAACAGGCGCTGAGTGCCGCCTACCCACTGCGTCTGAACACCGGCCGGATTCGTGATCAGTGGCACACCATGACCCGCACCGCTCGCTCACCGCGGTTAATGAATCACCGCGCCGAACCTTTTATGGATGTTCACCCAGAGGATGCCCACACCGCTGGTGTAACCGATCAAGGGCTGGCGGTGTTAACCGCCGAGAAAGGCGAATTTCGCGCTCGGGTGCGGGTCTCCAATGCTCAACGCCGTGGTGAGGTCTTCGTGCCCATCCACTGGACTGACTGCTTCACCCAGCAGGCCAGAAGCAGCGCGTTGATCGACAGCATTACCGATCCGCTCTCTGGGCAGCCTGAATCGAAGCACGGCGCCGTGGCGCTGGCGCCGCTTGCTACTGATTGGCAGGCCACTCTACTGATCGCCGAAGGGGCAACGGAATCAACACCTTGGTGCACCAGTGCCTACTGGACACGTATTCCCATGCGCGGCTGCCAACGCTGGCAGCTTGCCAATACGCAGTCGGTTAATGACTGGTTGGCGCAACTGAAAACGTGGCTGCCCGGCGACGTATCGGTTATCAGCCAAGACCCTACTAACGGACGTCTGCGCGCCGCCTGCGTGGAAAGCGGTCAATTGCGCTGGTGGCTGATGGTTGGCCCGCCCAAAGAGTTGCCAGGGTTGGCGTGGCTGGAAGCGCGTTTTAACGAGGCGGCGCTGAGCGATACCCACCGCCGGCGCCTATTGGCGGGCTGCGACGACGGTGCTGCGGATACCGGGCCGGTGGTGTGTAGTTGCCACCAAGTGGGCCAAACCACCATCGTCAGCGCTATCCGAGAGGGCGACACCAGCGTAGAAGCGTTGGGCGCCAGGCTCGCCTGCGGCACCCAGTGCGGTAGCTGTATTCCCGAATTGAAATCACTTATTGAAGAGGAGCGGCCCAATGCCCGCACTAAGCAACCCCTTGCTACAGAAGTGGTTTAACGCCTTTATGCGGTTATCGCACCGCGCGCTAACGCCGTGGGTTCAGCAGGCTGTAGACATACGTTTGCCACTGCGTGGCGAGTGCCGCGCCGGGCAGGTTTACCTGGTTGGCGCAGGCAGCGGCGATGCGGAGCTGTTAACCCTCAAGGCCGCACGCTTACTTATGCAGGCGGACGCCGTGGTATATGACCGCTTGGTGGGCGATGACGTTCTGGCGCTGATTCCTAGCGGCAGCGAACGCTACTACGTTGGCAAAGCCCGCGGCCACCACAGTGTACCCCAAACGGAGATCGGCGAGCTGATGGTAAAACTCGCCCGGGAAGGTAAATCGGTGGTGCGCTTGAAAGGCGGCGACCCGGCGGTGTTTGCGCGGATGGGCGAAGAGCTGGATGCCCTGGCCACTGCCGAGATCCCCGCTGCCATTGTGCCGGGGATCACCGCTGCTTCAGCCGCCGCTGCCTGCATGGGCATTCCGCTCACCGATCGCGGTCATGCGCAGCAACTGCGCTTTGTGACTGCCCAGCTATGCCGCGAAGACGGTACGCCGGATTGGGCATCGCTGGCGCGCAAGGATGAAACCCTGGTGTTTTATATGGGGCTTTCAAAAGTGAGTGCAATTTGCCACGGCCTACGCCAAGCAGGCCTGCCGGATGAGTGGCCGGTCATGCTGGTGGCTAACGCCAGCCAGAGTGATCAGCAGTCGCTGGTGGGCTCGCTGGCGGATATGCCCGAAAAACTCGCCGCAACTCCCTTACCGTCACCCTGTTTGATTGTGGTGGGCAGTGTGGTGCAAAGAGTCGCCACGACGCCCGCTGCCCTAGCCTCCAATTTCTGTTCTGCACCGCAAACCGCGCCTTAGCGGCAGGGTTTGCGGTGCGCGTTTTACTCTTCTGACCTAGAAACCCACAACAAAGGAAACGCTCTCTATGTCCTACTTATTGCCTGCCGAATTTGCTACCAAGATGGTCGATGCTGGTGAAGCCAAGCTGCATATGTCTACCCGTGATGCACTGATTCGCGCTTTTATGGCGGGGGCTATATTGGCCATCGCGGCGGTGTTTGCGGTGACCGTAGCGGTGCAAACCGGCTACCCGATTATCGGCGCCATCCTGTTTCCGGTCGGCTTCTCGATACTCTATCTAATGGGCTTTGATCTGTTGACCGGGGTATTTGTGTTAACGCCGCTGGCGTGGCTGGATAAACGGCCTGGGGTAACGATTAATCGTATTCTCAAGCACTGGGGCATTGTGTTTATCGGTAATTTTGGTGGGGCATTAACGGTTGCCTTTCTAATGGCAATTGTCTTTACCTACGGCTTTAGCACCGAACCCAGCGAAGTGGGGCGGGTCATTGGTGAAGTAGGTGAAGGGCGCACCGTGGGTTACAAAGAGTATGGCGCAGGCGGCATGGCGACGATTTTTATTCGCGGCATATTGTGTAACTGGATGGTATCGCTGGGAGTAGTGGGGGCAATGATCTCAACCACGGTGAGCGGTAAGGTGATTGCCATGTGGATGCCGATTATGCTGTTCTTCGGTATGGGCTTTGAGCACTCGGTGGTCAACATGTTTCTGTTTCCATCCGGCCTGATGATGGGCGGTAACTTCTCGATTATGGATTACCTGATCTGGAACGAAATTCCGGTAGTGCTGGGTAACTTGATTGGAGGTTTGGCGTTGACGGGGCTTACGCTCTACACCACTCACGTGCGTACCGCGCCGCAAAAAGCCCTATGATCTGATAGGTAGCCGTTTGTCATTAACCAAGCCTTCGCTCCGGCGGAGGCTTTTTTTAGGGGAAGCATAATGGCAGCGCTGACCATTTCGCTCGGCCAGCACTCTGATAAAGGGCGCAAGCCCAGCAATCAGGATTTTTATGGCGCTTATCTACCCAGCGACCCCCAGCGCGCCACCAAAGGCATTGCGATCGCGTTAGCGGATGGGATCAGCAGCAGCGAAGTGAGCCGGGAAGCGAGCGAGGCAGCAGTAGGCGGGTTTTTAACAGACTACTATGCCACCCCGGCCACCTGGGCGGTTAAAACCTCCGCCCAGCGGGTACTGCAGGCCACCAATGCGTGGCTTTACGCCCAAACCCGGCAAAGCCAGTACCGCTACAACCTGGATCGTGGCTATGTGTGTACCCTGAGCTCGATGGTGATTAAATCCACCACTGCGCACCTGTTTCACGTTGGCGATAGCCGTATCTATCAGCTCGTCGGCAATACGCTGGAGCCTCTGACCGAGGATCATCGCTTCTGGGCATCCCGGGAAGTTAGTCATTTAAGCCGCGCCATGGGGGCCAGCCAGCACCTGGAGCTGGATTATTGCGCCGTATCGCTGAGTGTGGGCGATGTGTTTGTACTCACTACCGACGGTGTTTATGAGTGGCTAACCGGCGCTGAAATGGCCGCGCTGATTCACGCCCATTGGGGCGATCTCGATGCGGCGGCTGAGGCGCTAATCGCGGCTGCAATCGATCATGGCAGCGATGACAACCTCACCGTGCAAATTGTGCGCATTGATTCGCTGCCTGAGCGCCACGCTAATGAACTCTACGCGGCGCTTAGCACCCTGCCGTCACCGTCTGAATTGCGTGCAGGAAGCGAGCTGGACGGCTACCGCGTTGTGCGTCAACTGCATGCCAGCAGTCGTAGCCATGTCTACCTGGCGGAAGATGTTGCCAGTGGCGAGAAGGTGGCACTAAAAACCCTCTCAACCGAGCTAAGCCAAGACCCGGCGAGTATCGAGCGGTTTGTGCGCGAAGAGTGGATTGCCCGACGCATCGATAATCAGCACGTGCTTAAAGCCCCCGCCCAAGAGCGCCCTCGCCGCTACCTTTACACCGTGCTGGCGTATATCGAAGGGCAAACCCTGACCCAGTGGATGCGTGACCACCCCAACGCCGAATTAGCCAGCGTTCGTCCCATCGTCGAGCAGATTGCCAAGGGGCTACGCGCCTTTCATCGCCTGGAAATGCTGCATCAGGATTTACGCCCCGATAACGTCATGATCGATAGCCACGGAACGGTGAAGCTGATCGATTTTGGCGCTGCCAAGGTGGCGGGCCTTGCCGAAGAGGTCGGGGCGGCTAGCGACGATATTCTAGGCACTGTCCAGTACACCGCGCCGGAGTATTTTCTGGGTGAAGGAGGCACGCCCCGTTCGGATCAGTACTCACTGGCAGTGATTACCTATCAGATGCTAACCGGCACGCTGCCCTATGGCACCGAGGTGGCCAAAACTCGCACTCGGGCAGCGCAGCATAAGCTTGCCTACCAATCGGCGCTTAGCGAGAACCGTGAACTGCCCGCCTGGGTGGATGAGGTGCTCAAAAAGGCATTACATCCCACTCCCCACAAACGCTTTCCGGCGCTTTCGGAGTTTATCTTCGAGCTACGCTCGCCAAGCCCAGACATGCTGAAGCGCGCCCAGTTACCGCTGCTGGAACGTGATCCGGTGCTGTTCTGGAAAGGTGCATCGCTAGCGCTGGCTATTGTGGTGATTGCTCTGTTAGTGCGTTAAGGATGGTGGGATGGAGTGTTATCAGCGCGCATCGTCAAAACGGTCAACCCGGCGCAAGGTTGGGAACAGCTTCATCCAGGCGCCGACCACCGCCAAAGTGCCCACGCCGCCAATAATGGCCGCCGGCACTACGCCAAACCCTGCCGCCATGCTGCCCGCGCGGAACTCGCCTAGCTCATTGCTGGAACCGATAAACAGCATGTTGACGGCATTCACTCGGCCGCGCATCTCATCTGGGGTGGCAAGCTGAATCAGCGTCATGCGCACGTAGACGCTAATCATATCGGCGGCGCCCGCCACCAACATGGCTATCAGGGAGAGCCAAAAAATCGTTGAAAAGGCGAACACCAGATTCGCAATGCCAAAAATCGCCACCGCCATAAACATTACCAACCCGGCGCGGCGCTGAATGCCGCGGATGCCTAAGTAGAGCCCCATTAGGAGGGCGCCCACCGCAATGGCGCTACGCAGCGCGCCTAACCCTTCCGGCCCAACGTGCAGCACTTCCTGGGCGTAGATAGGCAGTAGCGCCACGACGCCACCCAATAACACGGCAAACAGATCCAACGAAATGGCGCCCAAAATAATCGGCTGATGGCGGATGTAACGAATACCTGCGGTAAAGCGCTTTATGGCAGTGCTTTCCAGTATTTTGGCGGTTTCAGCGTAGCGAATGGGCACCGGGAGCAGCAGCACAAGTGCCGCAATAAAACAGCCTAAACACACGCCGTAGGCAAGGCTGCCACCGCCTAACCCATACAGAATGCCGCCCAATAACGGGCCGGCGATCACGGCAATTTTCATAATAGAGCTATTCAAGGCAATCGCAGAGGCAAGCTGCGCCCGGGGCACAATATTGGGCAGCAAGCTTTGTAAGGCAGGACCGGTAAAGGCGCGTGCGGCACCAAACAGCGCCAGAACAGCGTAATAGCCGCCCACATTATGACTTTCATTCAGCGAAAGGGTTAGCAGCAGGGCGCTGCATAGCCCTTGCACCAACCAGCTAAGTTGCAAAATACGTTTGCGCGAGAAGCGATCAACGAAATCCCCTGCAGGTAGCAGCAATAGCACCATTGGCAGGAACTGCGCCAAACCCACATAGGCCAGTGCCATCGGGTCCCGGGTGATATCGTAAACCTGCCAAGCCACTACAATGGCCTGAATCTGCATGGCAAATACCGCGGCTAATCGCGACAGCAAAAAACTTAAAAAGCCTGATTGGCGGTGAAGCGGGAGTAAGGGCGCTTCGCCACGGGCGGATGTTTCGTTAGCGAAGATCATGGCGTCATCATGGTAAGAGTTTCAATAGCAAAGGGTTGAAGTGGTGCTGTAGCCACCCCATGTTAGTTAACACGCTATCAATAGAAAAGGATGTTAATGATGCAAAATGTGATGCCTAACCCCGGTTTTGGTACGTTTCGCCTGGAAGGCGATACGCTCAAGCAGAGTATTCACGCGGCGCTTGAGGCCGGGTACCGCCACATCGACACGGCGCAGTTTTACGGTAACGAAACCGGTGTGGGGGAGGCAATTCGCGACAGCAGCGTGCCACGCAGCGATATTTTCCTAACCACCAAGGTGTGGTTTGATAAGCTGGAGCCCGCCACGCTGAAAGCCAGCGTGGACGAAAGTCTGCAGAAATTGGGCACTGATTATGTCGACTTGCTGTTAATCCACTGGCCATCACCTAAGGACGAAGTGCCAATGGTCGATTACCTGACGGCGCTAAAAGAGGTCAAAGCCGAGGGTAAAGCGCGCAATATCGGTATTTCCAACTTTACCA
This sequence comes from Halomonas sp. ATBC28, assembly GCF_005937175.1. Taxonomy (NCBI): domain Bacteria; kingdom Pseudomonadati; phylum Pseudomonadota; class Gammaproteobacteria; order Oceanospirillales; family Halomonadaceae; genus Halomonas; species Halomonas sp. ATBC28. Next base: position 281,870 of record NZ_VCQL01000003.1, read on the forward strand.
TCGCACAGGTGGACGAAGCGGTCAGCATTCTGGGCAAAGGTGAGATTCTCACCAATCAGATCGAGGTTCATCCTTTCTTACAGAACCGTAAGCTAGCCGAGCACTGCGAGCAGCATGGCATTCAGATTACTGCCTTTATGCCCCTGGCCGTGGGTAAAGTCATGGATGACCCAACCCTTAAGCAGATCGCCGACGCGCATAACGCCACGCCCGCGCAAATTGCCCTTGCTTGGGTAAAACAGCGCAATATGATTACGATTCCTTCATCGACCAAAGCGCGAAATATTCAAAGCAACATTGCCGCCTTTGACTTAGTCTTGAGCGACAGCGAGATGACGGAAATCGCCAAGTTGGATCGTAAAGAGCGTATCGCCAACCCTGAAATAGCGCCGCTCTGGGATGAGTAAGAGGAATGAATAACCAGGACTTGAAACGCTAAACGATGAACTTCAATTAATAGTATGTGTCGTAGTGGGTGCCTGCCCAGGCAGGCATCTTTAAAAGAATGGAGAAAACGATGAAACAGCGCAAGATAAAAGACAACGCTTTAAAAGCGCAGCTGCGAACGCCGATGTTTAAAATGCAGCAGCAAACCCCGAAAAAAGGTAAAGGGAGCTACTCCCGGAAAGGACGCAATTCTCTGGGAGGGCATCGCCAAGCCGCCTAACCCGGCGTTTTGGCGATGCCTTCCCCAGGCATCTCTGCGCAGTATTCCCCATACTGTGCAATGTCCCATCAGTTTGGCCGATCCAATGGGTCGGCTTTTTTATTTACTCCCACTGAACGGCATTACGGCGCAAAATGTCGCAAAAGCCGGTCACCGGTTCACCATAAAACGTATCTTTTCGGGTCAATAACCCAAACGGTGAAAGCGTTCGTCCAAGGGTCAGTGGCAGCATCTCAATTAGCCCTATATTGAGATGGTCTCTAAGAACGGATTCAGCCATTACTAACAGTGCATCGCTTTTTTGCACTAGCTGTAAGGCGGCAAAGATTGAGCCGCATTCGATGATATCGCGTGGCGACATTAACCCTTCCATCTCCAGCTCTTTTTCGAGCGCTTGGCGTGCTGGTGTGGTTATCGGTTGAAGTATCCAGGGCCAGTCTTCTAGTAGTTGCTCAAGAGGCGGCAAATGCTCATCGGTTAATGGATGACCACGGCGTACCACAGTGACCATATTTTCGTTGCCCAATGGCTCAAAATCGAATTGATTATGTTGGATGGAGGTCGCATAGCGAGCGATTGCTATATCCACTTTACCCTGCTCGAGTAGCGCCACTAATTGATCGCTTGTCTCACCCATCAAACGAATTTGTAACATGGGACGCAGGCGTTTCATCTCGATGATAGCTTGAGCCACCAGGTCAGGCGCGGCCCCCATAATGGCGCCAACGGTTAATTGTCCGCGTCCACCCAGTTGGTAGCGGTGAACCTCTTCGGCGCATCGATCCAAACGGGTTAACGCATTATCAGCAAATTCCACCAGCATTTCGCCCACTTTGGTCGGACGCATTCCCTTTGCCATGCGCTCGAATAACTGGCACGCAAACACCCGCTCAATTTCACTCAGCATACGTGTCGCGGCAGGCTGTGACATATGCATGGCCACGGCAGTCTGGTGTAGGTTGCCCACTTTGCCTAATGTCGAGAGCATAAGAAGGTGCTTATAACGAAGCCTTGCTACCAACAATTGAAAGCTTTCCATTCTCATCTCGCTGTTGAATTGATACCCAAACGGTATGGTGTTTGCACTTCAGTTGGCTGTGCGACATTAGTCTAGTGGTTCGGATTCTAATTATTGAGCGGTTTCGCGCAAGCTGGCGCCATTGCTGGCTTAACGCTCCGTGATAACTTAAAGGTATTGAGACGAACCAGATAATCATTGGCTACCTTGCTCGATTTTACTTAGAACTTCCTCAACAAGATGACATTAACAAGCATAACGAGGAGTGTTTATGAGCGAACCCACTATCAAACAGGTGCGCGCTTACACCGTCCGGGGTGGCGGTGCTGACTACCATGACCAAGCCGAAGGTCACTGGATCGATTCTCAGATCGCGACGCCCATGAGCAAGTACCCAGAGTACCGCATGACACGTGGAAGCTTTGGACTCAATGTTCTGGGCACCTTGGTGGTTGAGGTAGAGGCAAGCGATGGAACCGTAGGGTTTGCTGTGACCACTGGTGGCGAAATTGGTGCTTGGATTGTCGAGAAGCATCTTGCTCGCTTTATTGAGGGTAAACAGGTAACTGAAATCGAAAAAATTTGGGATCAGATGTTTAACGCCACGCTCTATTACGGTCGTAAAGGGGTGGTGATTAATACGATTTCCTGCGTTGATCTAGCGCTTTGGGATCTGCTGGGTAAGGTGCGGCAACTGCCGGTGCATCAGCTATTAGGTGGCCCGGTTCGCGATGAGCTGGTGTTTTACGCCACTGGCGCACGTCCTGACCTCGCCAAGAAAATGGGCTTTATTGGCGGCAAAATGCCCCTCGTTCATGGGCCAGCTGAAGGCGATGAAGGGCTACGGAAGAACCTGGAGCACTTGGCGAAAATGCGCAGCGCTGTCGGCGATGACTTCTGGCTGATGTATGACTGCTGGATGAGCCTTGATGTCAATTACGCTACACGGCTAGCTCAGGGGGCCCAGGCATACGACCTGAAATGGATCGAAGAAGCGCTTCCACCCGATGACTACTGGGGCTACGCGCAGCTCAAGCGAGATGTACCCAAAGGCATGCTGGTGAATACTGGTGAGCACGAGGCCACCCGTTGGGGCTTCCGTATGCTGCTGGAAATGGAGTGCTGTGACGTTATCCAACCGGATGTGGGGTGGTGCGGTGGTATTACAGAGTTGATCAAGATTTCAGCGCTGGCCGACGCGCATAACAAGCTGGTTGTACCCCACGGTTCGTCGGTTTACAGCTACCACTTTGTGATCACACGCCACAACAGCCCGTTCTCTGAGTTCTTGATGATGGCGCCGAAAGCCGATGAAGTCGTGCCCATGTTTAATCCGCTGCTGCTGGATGAGCCGGTGCCTGAAAATGGCCGTATGGCGGCTTCTAAGCTCGACAAGCCAGGGTTTGGCGTACGCCTTAATCCAGACTGTGAACTTTCTAGGCCTTACCAACATTAAATGACGGCCTGATGAGCAGTGACCCCTGCTAAAAAGTAGGGGGACTGAACCCAGTAATACCAGAGGAAACTACAATGAAAATGAATAACACCTCGCGTCTTTTAATCTCCAAACTGACTACTGTTGGTGCCGCTGGCTTGCTCTTCATGATGCCCTTTGGCACTGCCTATGCTGAAACGAAAATTCGTTTCGCACACCATATTTCGACTGATTCCGAGCAGCATTTAGCAGCTGAAAGATTTCGCGATCTCGCAGCTGAATACAGTGACGGTGAAGTCCAGGTGGAAATCTTTCCCGCCGGGCAAATGGGAGGGCAACGAGAAATTATTGAGTCTGTTGAGCTTGGCGTACTGGAGATGGGGTATGGCGAATCGGGCCTCTATGCCAATTATGTACCCGAATTTGGTCTGCTGACACTACCTTACCTTTATCGCGACGTTGATCACTGGGAAAACGTGGTGGCAGGTGAAATAGGCGGCCAATTGATTGAGCAATTGGTTACCACCTCCGGGATCAGGCCGCTTAACTGGATTCTGGCAGGTTATCGAGATACCTATCTGGCCGAAGGCCAAATCGATGGCCCGGACGATTTCAATAACTTGAAGATTCGCGTACCGGAATCCCCCGTGTTTGTGGGCACCTTCTCCGCACTGGAAGCTCAGCCGACGCCTGTACCCATGCCGGAAGTCTACACCGCGTTACAGGCAGGTGTTGTCGATGCCATGGAAGGCACCCCAGAAGTTGGTTACACCTTCCGCATATTTGAGGTTGCCGAGTCACTGTCCAAAACACGTCATATTCTTTTCGACGGTAGTTTTGCCATCAACGAGTCCTTTTACAACAACCTTTCTGATAGTGACCGTGAAGCGGTAAACCGGGCCGCCCGGGAAGCGGCTGAAATGCAACGCAGTGAGTGGTTTGAGCGTGAGCAGTCCTGGTTTAGCCAGCTAGAAGAAGAGGGAATCGCTATCAATGAGGTGGATCCCGTGCCCTTCCAGGAAGCGCTGGCAGGCTTTCGCGAGGAGTTTGCTGCCAATATTGGTGCCGTAGAACTCCTTGAGTCCATTGGACAGCAGTGACTCTGAAAAGGAGCTCGCAAATGCGTCGTTATCTGGATAATGCATTTGCCACCCTTGGCGCCATGACCGTCGCCATCTTTGCGGCGATCATGGCGTTGATTTTCATACAGGTCATCAACCGGTTTCTCCTGGGGCTGCCACTTTTCTGGACAGAAGAAGTGGTGAGGATGCTGCTGGTTTGGCTGGTACTTATGGGAACCCCTGTGGTGGTTTACAAATGCGATGAAATAAAGGTGGAGCTGTTTCGGTTTAACAACGGACGCTTTGAAAGGGTGAGGCGTTTCGCAGTAGCAGCCATCTCAATTATTTTCTGTGCCGTTTTAGCCTACTGGGGGTACCTATTCACACTACGCGCTTTGGGCACCATGCAACCCTCGTTGGGTATTTCTAGAGCTTGGCTGTATACACCCATCCCCATTGGGGGCGTGCTGACGATCCTTGCTTTCATTGTTCGTCGTGATGAAGTGAAAAAAGCATCAGACGTAGAGGAGCTACTATGATCGTTGCCTTAATGTTTGGATTATTTACAGCTCTTCTCGCTCTCGGCGTGCCCATCGCCTTCGCCATGGGGCTTAGCGCCGTTGCCGTCCTGGTCATTGATGGCGGGGTACCACTTCTGGTGTTGCCTCAGCGCTTTTTCAGCTCTTTGGATAGCTTCCCCTTGCTGGCCATCCCGCTCTACATCTTCGCCGGGAATCTAATGAATTACGGTGGTATCACCTCGTCAATCGTTGGTTTTTCCCGTTCCTTAGTGGGCCATATACGGGGCGGATTAGGCCAGGTGAATATCCTGACGAGCGTGCTGTTCTCGGGAATCTCCGGTTCGGCTTCGGCAGATGTGGCTGCAGTCGGAGGGATGATGATTCCGGCGATGAAAAAGGAGGGCTACAAGCCAGAATGGGCGGTAGTGATTACCGCCGCTTCGGCAATCTTGGGGCCCATTATTCCACCTAGTCTACTCATGGTGATCTATGGCGCTATGACGGGGCTTTCCATTGGTACGCTGTTTTTGGCCGGTATCGTTCCAGGCCTATTTCTCGCCATGATCATGATGGCACTGGTTTACTGGAAAGCTGATGAAATCGGTGCACCTCGTCATCTTAGAGCCAGCCTGGGCGAAACCGGCAAGGTGTTTTTGAAAGCAGCACCCGCGATGGTGATGCCGGTGATCATTGTAGGTGGTATCCAGAGTGGTTTATTCACGCCTACCGAGGCAGGTATTGTGGCCGTCGCCTATGGGCTCGGGTATGGACTGGTTTCTCATCGCCTAAATGTCAGAAATACCTACCGCTTTGCCCTTCAATCGGTAATCACTTCCGCGAGCATTCTGATCATTCTCGGCAGTGCCGCCTTGTTCAGTTGGATCATTGCTCGAGAGGGCGTGCCCGCAACATTAGCTACTTGGCTTTCTAGCATGACCAGCGAGCCTGCCATCGTGCTACTGCTTATCGTGCTGGTACTGATCCTCGTCGGCATGTTTATCGAGACAATTTCAGCGCTGATCTTGATGGTGCCGATATTGACGCCGATTGCCCAAATGTTCGGATTCGACATGATCCACTTTTCAGTCGTGGTCATTATTGCTCTGCTTTTAGGCTCGCTGACGCCACCAGTGGCTTTAATCGTTCTATTGGGTTGCAAGATCGCTGAGGTTGATTACATGAAGACAATGCGCCCACTCGTGCCTTTCTTCATGGTTCTCGTTATTGGGTTGCTGTGCATCATGTATTTACCCTTCTTAACACTTGGCCTACCTGACCTGCTTGGGGCTTTTGACTAGTACCACTGGCGTAGAAGGAGCAGTTTATGCAACAGGTTGAATCACCTAGGGGGAGTGGGCAGGCGCAAGCGATTGCGGTATCCGACGGCGTTAATGTGGTCTTTTATACTCATCGATTTGCTACTTAAGGAGCCACTTATGCTAATCAAGGCACTGCGAATGACCCTCTATCCTGGTCAAGCAGATGAATACCGGCGCAGGCATGATGCGCTCTGGCCGGAGCTTTCAAAAGCTCTGGCCGATGCTGGCATTGAGGAGTACCGCATTTTTCTGGATCCGCACAGTCACCACCTGTTTGCGATTATGGCCATGCGTGATGATCACCAGGTCGATCAGCTTTCTGAACTGCCGGTAATGCAGCGCTGGTGGGCCTATATGGCTGACATCATGGAGACGGAGCACGATCACTCGCCGGTCAGTGTACCTCTTGATGAAGTGTTCGCATTTCTCCCAGGAGGGCAGCCATGCAAGTAGTCGATCCGCACTTACATTTCTGGGCCCTTGGCCAAGGCAATCAGCCTTGGCTTGAACACCCAACCGTTAATTTGTTGGGTGACTATACTCCAATGGCCCGCGACTTTGGGCCACAGACATTGCTTGAAGAGCGTGGTGATATTGAGCTGCTAGGGCTGGTTCATGTCGAAGCCGATGCCGTTAATCCTATCGCCGAAACACAGTGGCTAACCGGTGAACTGGCTGAACACGATAAGCTTAACTGGGCGCTAGTCGCCGGCGTGGATCTTTCTCAACCCGATGCTCAAGCGCAGTTGGAGACCCAATGTGCACTTTCAGCGCGTGTGCGTGGCGTCCGCCAAATTCTTAATGTGCATAGCGACCCACTGTATGACTACGTGGGCCGGCACTATATGCAAGAGCCCCTATGGAGAGAAAATTTCGCCCAGCTCGCGCGCCTAGGGCTCTCGTTTGATTTACAGATTTATCCCTCGCAAATGGCTCAGGCCGCCGCTCTGGCTGCTCGCCATCCTGAGACACAGTTTGTGCTCAACCATGCTGGCATGTACGTCGACCGCCAAGGGGTAGAGGGCTGGCGTGCATGGCGCGATGGTATGCGCTTGTTGGCCGCCCAGAATAATGTCGTCGTAAAGCTGAGTGGCTTTGGGATGTTGGATCATCACTGGACGCTGGGCAGTATTCGCCCGCTGATTCTTGAGTCACTGGACGCTTTCGGTACCGAACGCTGCCTATTTGCCTCTAATTACCCTGTCGACGGACTCTACGCGCGCTATGCAGATATTTGGCACGCCTATGCCGAGGTGATCGCCGATGCCAATAAAAAGGAACAGCACGCGCTGTTTGTGGGGAACGCGCAGCGTATTTACCACTTGTAAACAGAACCTATCACTGAAAAGGAATTGACTATGCTGTTGACTGATAAAAACGTCATTATCACCGGTGCCTCTCGGGGCATTGGCCGCGCTGCCGCTCTGGAGTGCGCACGACAAGGGGCCAATGTCGTCATTGGCTATAGTGGTAGCCCCTCCAGTCGCTCAGCGGTTGAGGAGCTAATTCGAGAAATTGAAGCATTAGGCCAGAGAGCGGTGGCCGTTGGCGCCCCAGCGGGTGATCCGGAGACCGGTGAGCTACTGGTAGAAGCCGCCGTCAGTAATTTTGGCGGCGTCGATGTTTTCGTCAATAACGCGGGTATTTGTCCGTTCCACAGCTTTCTCGATATGCCGCGCGAATTGTACCTTGAAACGGTCAATACCAATCTTAACGGCGCCTTTTTTGCCGTACAGGCGGCAGCGAATCAGATGAAGCGCCAGGGCCGTGGTGGCGCCATCATCGCGGTCAGCTCTATCAGCGCTCTGGTGGGCGGCGGCATGCAAACCCACTACACCCCCACAAAAGCCGGGCTGTTATCACTGATGCAATCTTGCGCTATTGCATTAGGCCCCTATGGCATTCGTTGTAACGCACTCCTGCCCGGAACGATCGAAACAGATATCAACAAAGACGACCTTGCCGATCAGGATAAGCGCGATTATATGGCAAGCCGTACCCCCTTGGGCCGTTTAGGGTGTCCTGAGGATCTGGCTGGCCCTATCGTTTTCCTCGCCTCAGAAATGGCGCAGTACGTCACTGGTGCCTCGCTGCTGGTTGATGGGGGCATGTACGTCAATCTGCAGTAAACGGTCTTTATCGCTTTTCAAGGAGCTACTGCATGCAAATGCCTGTTAATACATTTAAAAGCGCGCTGGCTAAAAGTGACCCCATGTGGGGTTGCTGGGCTGGTTTTGCGACTGGTTATGCCGCTGAAATAGTGGCGAGCACTGGTTTTGATTGGTTACTGATTGATGGTGAGCATGCCCCCAATACGGTGCCGACTATTTTGGCTCAACTACAGGCAGTGGCGCCCTATTCAGCGGTGCCGGTGGTACGCAGCGTTAACCAGGACTCTGCGTTGATCAAACAACTACTCGACATTGGCGTTCAGACACTGATGGTGCCAATGGTGGAAAGTGCAGTGCAAGCCGCGGCCCTGGTACGTGCTACTCGCTACCCACCCCATGGCATACGCGGCGTCGGCGGTGGCTTAGTGCGTGCAACCTGCTGGGATGGCGTGGATGACTACCTAACTAAGGCGCATGAGTCGATCTGCCTAATCGTGCAGGTTGAATCACCTAAAGGCGTTGAACAGGCGGAAGCGATTGCAACAACGGATGGCGTTGATGCGGTCTTTATTGGCCCAGCCGACCTCTCAGTGGGAATGGGGCATCCAGGCAATCCGGGGCACCCAGACGTTCAAAAAGTAATTGAGAAGGTTATTAAAACGGTGCAGGCGGCGGGTAAGCCAGTGGGTATCCTGGCGCCGCTTGAAGACGACGCACGCCGCTATCAGGCGCTTGGCTGCCAGTTTATTGCGGTGGGGATCGATATTAGCCTTCTTCGCCAGGGCGCGCTTGCAACCGTTGCACGCTACAAGGGGCAAGCCGCGAACCAGTCTTCCAGCACTTATTAACTTAGTGCTTGTTAGTAAGCACTTCTTAATCAGCATTGATCAATTTAGCACTTACCAGCAGATGGTCTGATCAAGGCCAATATAATCACAATAGGAGAACCAGAATGACACAGCCAACCATTTATCAAAACTATATCAACGGCTCATTTGAAGCGGCCCAGCAGCACTTGGAAGTATTTAACCCCGCCAACCAGGCATTATTATCGCGTGTTCCCGCCTCCAATGCTGACGATGTCGAACGAGCGTTAGATGCAGCGCGTGCAGCGCAAAAGAGCTGGGCAGCGACGCCTGCCGTCGAGCGTGCTGCATTTCTACACCGTTTAGCCAATAAACTGCGTGATAACGTTGCCCATTTGGCACGTACCATTACGGAAGAGCAGGGCAAAATCAGTGGGTTGGCGGAAGTTGAAGTTAACTTTACTGCCGACTACTTGGATTATATGGCCGAATGGGGGCGCCGCATTGAAGGTGAAATCATTCAAAGCGATCGCCCTAAAGAGAACATTTTCCTTTTCCGCAAGCCGCTTGGGGTGGTGGCTGGTATTTTGCCTTGGAATTTCCCGTTTTTCCTGATCGCACGCAAGATGGCACCGGCATTAGTCACGGGCAATACCATCGTGATTAAGCCCAGCGAAGAAACGCCCAATAACTGTTTTGAGTTCGCCCGCTTGCTCGATGAAGTTGGCTTGCCAAAAGGTGTTTTCAACGTGGTCAGCGGCACAGGCGCTGAAGCGGGTAACGCGCTTACTGCTAGCCAGCAGGTCGATATGATCAGCTTTACCGGCAGCGTGGAAACGGGTTCACGCATTATGGCCAATGCCGCTAACAACATCACCAAGCTCAACCTGGAGTTGGGTGGTAAAGCCCCTGCTATTGTGCTGGATGATGCGGATCTCGACCTGGCGGTGAATGCGATCCGCAGTTCACGGATTATTAATACCGGGCAGGTATGCAATTGCGCCGAGCGCGTTTATGTCCAGCGTGGCGTTGCGGATGAATTTATTGCGCGTATTGCTAAAGCAATGGAAGCCACCCGCTATGGCGACCCGCTAGCGGATAGCGATGTTGAGATGGGCCCCATGATTAACCGAGCTGGCCTGGATAAAGTGGCCCAAATGGTAGAAACCGCACGTGGGAATGGGGCTGAATTGATTACCGGCGGAAATGTGGCTGATCTGGGGGCCGGATTTCACTATCAGCCGACGGTGCTGGCGGGCTGTCGTCAAGACATGGCCATTATGCGCCAGGAAATTTTTGGCCCGGTTCTGCCCATTCAAATCATTGATACCCTTGATGAAGCCATAGCACTGGCCAATGACTGTGAATACGGCCTTACCTCATCGATTTATACCCGGAGTCTTAATAACGCCATGCAGGCCTGCCGTGAGCTTGATTTTGGCGAGACCTATATCAACCGAGAGAACTTTGAAGCAATGCAAGGCTTCCACGCCGGCGTCCGTAAGTCAGGTATCGGCGGGGCGGATGGTAAGCACGGTCTTTATGAATATACCCATAGCCATGTGGTGTATCTGGAGGCTTGATACGCAACGCTAACAACAATAGAGGTACACGCCATGAGTAGTGCAAATTACTCAGCCCCAGCGGCAGCAAAGCCTGCTGTTGGGGGTGGAGAGTATGAGCGTACGCCGGTGCCAGAAAAGGCTCAGCTGGGCTTCAAAAGTTTTATCGGTATGTATGCAGGTGAGCACACTGCAGGTACAGAGTTGATGATTGGTCCGCTCTTTGTATTAGCAGGGGTCGCCGCTTTTGATGTAGTAGTAGGGCTTTTAATCGGTAACTTACTAGCGGTATTGAGCTGGCTGTTACTCACTGCACCGATTGCAACGCGGGTTCGGTTAACACTGTATTGTCATCTGGAAAAAATTGCTGGCCGCTATACCGTCATACTCTATAACTTAGCTAACGGGCTGGCCTTCTGCTTTCTTGCTGGCGCAATGATTACCGTATCTGCCACGGCAGTCGGCGTATGGTTTGGTTTTCCTCTGCCAACCCTTGCCGATTTGTTGCCCAATAGTCTTGGCTGGGTACTTAGTGTTATCGGTGTTGGCATCGTGATTACGTTGGTCGCTGCCTATGGTTATCGCTTTGTTTCCTGGTTTGCCAACATCGCTGCCCCCTGGATGGTACTGATGTTTTTGGGTTTTGGCATTGTTTCCTTGAAGTGGTTTATTGATGCCACCGGCGCAGAAGCAAGCTCGGCAAGCGATTTATGGATGCTGGCGGAGACGGCTATCTGGACGGGTGTTGAAGTGCCCGGTCAGCCCAGTTTTTCAATTTGGCACGTTATCTTCTTTGCTTGGTTTGCCAATATGGCCATGCACGTGGGGATGGCTGATTTAACGATACTGCGCTTTGCCCGCAAGAGTTGGTATAGCATAGGCTCGGCCGCAGGAATGTATGTGGGCCACTTTATGGCTTGGTTGTCGGCTTCTATGCTCTTTGCCTTTCAAATGTACGAGGCAGGATTGACCAGTGATGCTGCGGTTATTGCAGCCTCGGAAGCTGGCCAGATCCCCAACCCCTTGCCAGGGCCACTTGCTGACCAAGCGCTCGGGGTGGCCGGATTAATCTGCGTCATCATTGCCGGCTGGACAACGGCGAACCCAACTATTTACCGGGCGGGGTTAGCATTCCAGGCGATTATCCCTTCTGTTTCACGCTTTAAAGTCACGATTGGGACGGGGCTTCTCACCACCTTTGTGGCGCTGTTCCCTGGTGTTGCAATGCAGCTATTGGGTTTCGTTGCTCTTTACGGTTTGTTGCTAATGCCCATTGGCGCCGTGATCTTTATCGACTATTGGGTATTACCAAGGCTTGGGTTAAAAAGCTTTTATGCAGAGCATGCTGGACATAAGTTCACTGTGCCGGTGATAGGGACTTGGTTAATCACCTTGGTTATTTGCTTGTTTATGGCAAAATTTGCCGGTATTGAAATATTTTTTGTAGCCTTGCCTGGGTGGTTTATCGCAGCGGCACTTTTTATTGTTCTTAGCTTTATTACACAGCGCCAACGGACTGAGCAAGGTGTTCGATCATCGGCAAAGGCCGGCCGATCCACAGGCATGGCATCTTCTGTATCAACACAGGAGTCAACCTAATGCGCTCGCTACTGCAAATTATTTCATTTTCAATGCTCATTTTAACGGTAATTTTTCCACTGCTTTACCTGTTTGATGCAGTGAATGAATCAACAATGAAAGGAGTTATCCTAGCAGTTACGGTCGTTTGGTTTGTAGCAACGCCCTTATGGATGAAATGGGAAGGCCAAAACTCAGCAGGCTAAGATAGTTCTTTAGCATTTTCCTATATTGTCATTTAATTAGCGACGGATTTATTCCGTCGCTTTTATAGCTGTCAATAATTCAAATGAATTTATTGTTTGTTTTGGTAATAAATTCAGAGCTTTTCTTTATATCACCTTGATCGATTTCATCCATAATGATACTTATGTGTGGCTTTCGGGAGACGAGTTTCTCAAAGATAAGGTCGTAATCCAGCCAGCCTTGACCCAGGGGCACAAAGCGTAAATTCCCTTCTTCCACAATGAAATCTTTGGCATGGAGAATAACTACTCTATCGCCCCATGAGTTGATGGCTTCCTGAAGTATCTCATTCTGGTTAAGATAATTATCACTTGTTAAAAAGTTAACGGGGTCAAAGATTATCTGTAAATTGTTAGATTTTACCTCTTCAAGCAGACGTTTTACTTTCTCCGGGCTATGAAGCGGGTGGTTAACGCCAGGCTCTATACCCACGATAGCACCAAATTTTTCTGCCTCCGCTACCAGCTCCTTAACGCTATCCACCATTGCTAGAAAAGGTGCCTCTGCAAAATTTTCTTCCGTATATATAATGTCAGCGTTTATGTTACCCGTTTCAGTGCCAACTATGCTGCAGCCAAAGTCGCGCACATATCGCAGGTGTTCTTTAAAACGATTTAAGGCTTGCTGCCTTTGGTTAATATCTGGGTGTATGATATTGACATAGCAGCCAAGGACAGCAATTTGAATATTAGCTTGGCGAAAAGCGTTGTTAATATGGTTTGCCAAACCCGGTGTTAAAAAGCCGGGCTCAGTTCTAAAGTCAAATGATTTATTTAGCGCTAATTGTACTGAGCTGATATCTCTATGCGAAATATCTTCCACAAGGCTTTCTAGTGACTGCATAGGCAGGTCATGGGCTCTAATGCCAATATTCATAAAATCTCCAAAATACAAGCACGCACGAAATAGCGAACTTTTTGACCCATTTCGCTGAAGTTTATCGTGAGAGGAGGGTAATAAAAGTGGACGAGGTATGACGTGATGATCCGCGCCACACCTCTTAGCCCTACATGGTTACTGCGTATTCACCGATTTAATTTGCTGATATATAGCGTACTGCTCTGGCACGTTTTCAAGTTCTTCATACATGGGCTGTACAGCTTCCTGGAAAGGAGCGATGTCTACTTCGTTAATTTCAACGCCGAACTCATCTCTAATTTGAGTTCTAGCGCTAGCTATAGCTTCCAGCCACTGCTCAGTCTGGAATTCAGTCGATTCATGGATGGCCTCCGTGACAGCATTACGCTGTTCCTCAGAGAGCGACTCAAGAACTCTGTTGCTAATGAGGATAATATCGGGAATACGCGTATGGCCATCAAGAGTGTAATGATCAACAACTTCTCCATGGCGGGCGGCGGTAAGGGCAAATTCATTGTTTTCCGCACCGTCTAAAACGCCTTGTTGTAAAGCGGTGTAAACTTCTTCTTGGGCCATAACTACAGGGGACGCTCCGAGTAACTCCATCGTATCAATGGCGGTTTGGCTTTGCATTACGCGGATTTTTTTACCCGATAGATCCTCAACACTCTCTATTGGGTCGCCGGTAGTATAAAAGTTACGCTGGCCTGAGTCGTACCAGCCAACGCCAACAAAACCTTGGTCTTCTGTTGAGTGATAAACATTTTGCATGATTTCTTTATCGTTCATGACTTGATAAAAATGTTCCTGATCGTCAAATAGATAAGGCATTGAAAAAACATCATAAAGAGGCGAAAAGCTTCCCATTAGCCCGCCCGAAACCTTGGTCATATCAATAGCGCCAGCTTGGAGTAATTCAACCAGTTCGCTTTCGCCCCCTAATTGGCTATCGGGAAAATAAGATACGCTGATGGAGCCATTCGTTTTCTCTTCAACAAGCTCTCCAAAGAGGGCTAACGCGTCTTTTACCGGTTGTGAATTTTGCGCATAGGCTAGCTTAAGATTGATATTGTCCTGGGCGTGAACAGCCCCAGTACCTAGTGAGAGTGCAGCAATCGCAGCAGTTAAAAGTGTTTTTGCGTAATGTGGCGTGGTCATGATCAACTCCTTGGTTTGATATTATTGGTGTAGAGCGTCCTATGGACTTACTGCAGTTACAGATATGTCCGCATGTATTCAGATAAGCACAAAATAGCCATAGCCTGGCCATAAGGCATCGAAGTTAAAGGGATGTTTCTGTAGTAATCGAGGTTTTCTCCCATCGCTGTTCCGAAAGAAACCTGTTCAAGTTCACCTTCTGAATTGATGTTTTCGATAACACCCTTGACGGCTTTTTCAGCCATAGGGAAATGTGCAGCATCGATATAACGCAGTCTTACTGCCTTTAAAAGGCCATAAGCAAATCCCGCTGTTGCTGACGCCTCAAGATAAGAGTCAGAGTCATCCAGCAGGGTATGCCAAAGGCCAGAGTCTGATTGCCATTTGCCCAGTGCCTCTACCTGGGACTCAAGCGCCTGGATAAGGAAACGTCTGAAAGAATCGCTGTCGGGTAAATCCAATAGTTCTAAAAACTCAGGGATAACAATGGTGAGCCAGCTATTACCTCGAGCCCAAAGAGCGTTGGCGTAATTATGGTTGCCGTCAAATGTCCAGCCGTGAAACCAGGCACCGGTTTGTCTATCCATTAAGTATTGGATGTGAATTAAGAACTGGTATTTGGCTTCCTCTACGTACTCAGGTTTATTTAGCAAGAGGCCAATCTTAGCTAGCGGAAGAACACTCATCATTAATGTGTCATCCCAGATTTGCTGATGGTTCTCATTGTTATAAACAATATGCTGTAAGCCCCCTTTTTCTGTACGGGGCATGTCATACATCACCCACTCGGCCCAAGCTTGCAGGTAGGGGAGCCACTCCTTACGACCAGTCTCTTCATAGCGGTAGGCAAGGGTTAGAAAAGGGCATACTGTATTTACGTTTTTTGTTGCTAAGCGCTCGTTGAATCGCTCTTTGAACCATTTGTCAATAATGTCCAAAGCGTTGCTATCACCAGTTTGTTCGTAGTACTTATAAATGCCGTAGAGGCCAATGCCATGTGTCCATTCCCAGCCGGCCCAGCCCTTGGTATCTATGGTTCTCCCATCATCAAGGTGCAGCAGAAATTCACCCGTTTCATCCTGTATATTAATCAGGTTGTGAATGGTTTTATTGATCAGATCAGTTACTTCATTTTTTTCAATAAACCGCTCGTTCTGCCTTAAAAGAGTGCTGTGCTTTACACTAAATACTTGCATGTGGATATGCTCCATTTATGATTATGAGATTAAAGGCCCATGAGTCTGGGTAGGAATAGCGTTATTTGTGGGATGTAGGTGATCAAAAGCAGCGTAAACATAATGACAATATAAAAAGGTAATAGTGGGAGAAGTAAGTTTTCTACCTTCTCTTTTGCGATGCCAGCGCCTACAAATAAACCGGTTCCAACAGGCGGGGTAATGGTACCAATGCAAAGATTGAATACCATCACGATCCCAAAATGGACGGGATCAAGCCCTATCTGATTAGTGATGGGCAATAGTATTGGTGTGAAAATCAAGATGGCTGGGCCGATATCCATGAAACATCCGATAGCTAACAGCATCACAGTGATGACTAGCAATACAATTACAGGGTTGTCAGAAAGTCCAAGAATAATGCTGCTTAAGGCGGAGGGCAGCCCGGTAATCGACATGGCGAATGACATTGCAGCAGAGGCTGCTAGCAAAAACATAATAACACCCGTCGTTTCAAGTGCTTTTATAAGCGCTGACTGAAACGTCGAAAAATTAATGGTTCTATAAAAGCAGATAGTTAGCAGCATCGTATATATAACTGAAATAGCAGATGCTTCTACGGCTGTGAAAACGCCAAGTACGATCCCACCAATAATGATTACAATCAAAAACAGGCTTGGAAGGGCATCTGTTATTACCTTCCACACTGATGAGTTACGTAAATCAATTTTTGTGGTGTAGCCACGAGACTTCGCCGTCATATAGGCAACTAGCATACAGCCTAGCCCCCACAAGCAGCCAGCGACCAAGCCGCCAGCAAAGAGCGCTGAAATAGATGTACCTCCGCTTGCTAGCGCGTAAAGGATGAAAGCAGTAGTTGGGGGGATCAGCATACCCGTTGGAGCGGAAGCGATATTGGCAGCTGCAGAAAAAGGGCGACTATAGCCTTCCTTTTCACTCATGGGTACCATCACACCACCGATGGAGGTAGAGGCAGCAATCGCGGATCCGGAAATAGCACCAAACATCATATTACCCATGATATTGGTATGTGCTAGCGAGCCAGGGATCCGGCCACTGAACAACTTGGCAAAGTTAACCAATCTTAAAGCGATCCCCCCATGATTCATCAAAACCCCGGAAAGAATAAAAAAGGGTACTGCCAAAAGTGTAAAGCTATCCAAGCTTGATACCATTTTTTGAGCAGTCGTGAAAATAGCAATTTCAGGCGGTAGGGCTATCAGTATGGTTGCCATTGAAGAGACAGCAATACAAATGCCAATCGGCACGCCAATGATAAGCAGGCCAAGAAATGTTGCTATTAATATAATGCCAGCATCTAACATCATGACGCCTGACTCCTGGTTAAAAATATATTTTTATAAATAAGGCAGAAATTATTAAGGCAGTAAACAATAATAATTGCTCCAGATGCAGGAAGTGATAGGTAGAGAAGACCTTTGGGTATATTAAGCATTGGGTAAATTTGGCTCATGCTATTTGAGGTCGCTTGCATGCCTCCATAAATAAGTACTACGGCAGAGAATACAATAAATAAAAACTCCATTAAAAAGTCGCAGCCAATTTTCCATTTTCCTGTTAATTTGTCGGTGAGTAACGTTAAGCTGACATGCTCTCGTTGGCCGGTAACGTAAGCAATTGCTAGCATTGATAACCATACCAGTGAAAATCTGAGCAGGGCTTCTGATATCGTGCTAGGTGTGTTGAGTACATAACGAGCTATTACTTGCCAACTAGCGACACCCACCATCGATATAAAAAGTAGGCAGCATGTGAGCTTTAATATTTTGTCCATGGCGGCGTGTATTGTTAGCATTGTAATTTCTCTCTTAGCTTTAAGTGCTTTTTGTTTGCTAATTAGCTATCAGTTTACCTAGTCCAGAGATGATAGTAGGTAGGAGAAATTAATTTCTCCTACCTTTTTATACACTAAAATTTATACTGATAACCAATTAGCAAAGAACTGTTACGTTGCCCAGGATCCATGCCAGCATCTGAGCTATTGCGATCTCTATGAACATACCCGCCGAAGATAGTGTTATTAGCGTTCAAGCTATTGAAGACAAGGAATTCATGTTCTACGTAGTCGCGGTCGCCAGTGCCGAAGTTTGGAGAGCTGCTTTCATGTTTGAAATGGTAATGGGGATTATAAAGCAGCATCCAGTCGTCATTTACGTTATAGGTAGCATATAGATCTATCCGTCCCGCACGGCTTTCTATTGCAGTTTCATGGCTAGTGTCATGTTCGTAACGGTAGCGTCCTGCTAACCCCCAGCCATCTCCTTTGTAGCCTATCCTTAAGCCTGCCAGGGCGCGAGTTACGTTGGATCTGAATTTTGCACCAACCTGTGGTGTCAATGACCACTGATTTTGTTGGTCTAGCTGGAACGAGGGGAAAGAGTAATTAACGAATGCTTCATCGTGTTTTGGCCAGCCGCTTTCATGAACGCCATCTTGCCAGAACCAAGACTTTTCGAACATTAACGATGAGGAGTCTTCAAATATCCGTGTAATAGCAATTTTGGGAAGCGTTAAAGCATGATCATTGGTCGTTTGCTCTAACTTCATAGTCAGAATGTTTTCTGCCGACCATGCGGTACTGGAAAGCGTCAGTACAGTACAGGTTGCCGCGATTCCTGCTACCCATTTCCCCTGGCGGAATATAGTCATATTTTCTCCGTTGTTAGTGTTATTAGATAGTGTCCGAACCCATGCCGTGTTCAAGCGTTATGAATGAGAATTTCATTTAATGGCCCTCGGGTTCGTATTTAATGTATCATCGTGTCTTTAAAATTGAAACGGCGTTTCTTTTATGCTTTGGTCGAGTTTCTGCCTTATTCCGATTGGGTTGCTCTCTTATGGAGATGGCAATTAGATGTTTTTTGAGGTAAATTCAGACCATCAGTCCAATTTTTATGAAACGAGGTATGTGATATATGGCCGCTTCGCAAAAGCCTGACAATGTGGCAGCCGTCATGAAGGTTTTCGCTATTCTTGAAGGGCTTGCCGAGCAACCGAGCATAGGCCTCTCTGAGCTCTCGCAGCGCTCTTTCACTTCTAAAAGCACGGCGTATCGCTTTCTGCAAACCATGAAAGAGCTTGGGTATGTCGTACAGGAAGAGGAGACGGAAAAATATGCTCTTACGCTGAAGCTCTTTGAGCTGGGTGGGGCGGCTCTCGAAAACGTGGATATGATTCAGCTGGCTAATACTGAAATGCGGGCGCTGTCTGAGTACACCCATGAGGCTATTCATTTAGGCGCTCTGGATGAAGATGGCCAGCATATTGTGTATCTGCATAAATATGACTCTCATTTCAATCTGTGCATGAATTCGCGCATTGGAAGACGTAGCCCTGTGTACTCAACTGCCATGGGCAAGACCTTATTAGCCTGGATGGATGAAGATAAAGCGCGTCAGATTCTTGAAACCACAGAGTTCATAGCACGTACTCAACATACGTTGACTAGCACGGAAGCCGTGATGAATGAATTGCCTAAAATTCGTTCTACTGGTGTTGCTGAAGACAGGGAAGAGGCTGAGCTGGGGGTGCGCTGCCTTTCAGTGCCTGTATTTGATAGATTTGGTAAGGCGGTGGCGGCGCTAAGCTTGTCTTTTCCTGTTGTTCGTTACGATGAGCAAAAGCGAGACGAGTATATCAAGTTACTGTTTAAGGCCGGGCAACGTGTTTCTTCTGGACTGGGTTTTCATGAGTACAAATTTTCTGACCCTGTAGAAGCTTCTTAAATTTAGTAATGTGGGAATCAAAGCACCTGGCATCAGAGCCATTAGGCGCCGACTTAATAGTTGGCGCCTTTTGTTTGAAGGAAGGCTATGGCTAGCGAGCAAGCCAGCCGCCATCGACAGCGAGTGTATGACCGTGTACATAATTGGATGCGTTAGAGGCGAGAAATACCGCAGCACCAGCAAGATCCTCGGGCGAGCCCCATTGGCCAGCTGGAATACGTTTTAAAATTTCCGTACTGCGCTCCGGGTCATTTCTTAACGCTTCTGTATTGTTCGTAGCCATATAACCAGGGGCGATAGCATTAACGTTTATGCCTAGGTGGGCCCACTCATTCGCCATTAGCCGTGTTAGACCCAGCACACCGCTTTTTGAGGCGGTGTACGATGGCACCCTTATGCCGCCCTGAAAAGATAGCATTGATGCGATGTTGATGATCTTTCCTCGACCTTTCCGATGAATGCAGGCTCGTGCGAATGCCTGGGAAAGAAAGAATAGGCTCTTGAGATTTACGTCGAGAACGTCGTCCCAGTCTTGCTCAGTAAACTCCAACGCATCAGCGCGACGAATAATGCCAGCGTTATTAATTAAGATGTCAGCTGTTCCAAATTGCTGCTCGGTTTTGTGCATTATCTCAGCGATAGGCGTGGTACTTCCCAAGTCGGCTTCAATCGCCAGGAATTGCACTCCCATTGCTTCGACGCCTTGCTGGGTTTCTGCAGGTGAACGTCGATTAACCCCAACAATATTACAGCCCGCCTCCGCGAGCCCTAAGGCCATACCTTGGCCAAGTCCGGTATTGCAGCCGGTTATAATGGCTGTTTTGCCACTTAGATTGAATAAAGCATTACTCATTATGGCTCCTTGTACGTTAGCGCAGGTCATCCATCACAATATGATCCATATCGGAGAAAGTCTGGTTTTCACCCGCCATTGCCCAGATAAAGGTGTATCTACCTGTGCCAACTCCGGTGTGAACGGACCAACTGGGTGAAAGGGCCACCTGTCGGTTGCGGACGACCAAGTGCCGCGTTTCTTGTGGCTCGCCCATCATATGAAAGACCACGCTATCATCAGCCATATCGAAATAGAGGTATGCCTCCATACGACGCTCATGGGTGTGGCAAGGCATGGTATTCCAGAGACTGCCTTCTTCCAGGCGCGTCATGCCCATGAGTAACTGGCAGGTTGGAAGCACGTCGGGTACCAAGTATTTATAAATGGTGCGCTCGTTACTATTCGCGGCATTGCCTAGTGTTTGGGGAGATGCTTCATCCAGCGTGACTTTGCGTGTGGGGTAAGTCTGATGGGCTGGGGTGCAGCAGATATAAAAAGCGGCAGGATTGGAAGTGTCAGTGCTTTCAAACTGCACTTCACGGCCTCCCTTACCAATATAAAGTGCTTCATGGGTATTCACAGAATGCTGCGTACCATCCACGGTAATCTTCCCAGGCCCACCGATATTAATCGTGCCTAGTTCTCGGCGCTCGAGGAAATAATCGGTGCCTGTATGCTTGCACATGGACGTAGATATAGGGACGGGCTGGTCGACCGGAATTACACCACCAACGATGAGCCTATCAAGGTGGCTATATACCAGCGTCAACTGATTTTTTACGAATAACTCTTCGATTAAGAATTGGTCGCGAAGCCCTTGGGTGTCTAGTTGCTTCGCATGTTCACTGTGGATAGCTTGCCGAAATTCCATAGATACTCCGAATCGTTGTTCTCTAAAAAAGAAATGGTGGTTCAAAATAACAAGACCTCTGTTTTTTTTCAATGCCAAGAACAAGTCTGGCTCTTGGCTGGCACGTAAAAATGAGCGTGTGTGGGAGTTATAAAGTGAAAACGCCCCGGCCACTTCCTGTGACCGGGGCGTTGGCTATGCCAACCTACTCCCACAGTGTGGACATTTTTCGTAGGCATCGCGGGTTTCAGCCTGATGGCGTTGGTTGCGCTGACTTGGTTCCTCTACACCATGAATGGATACCAGATGGCCCTGCTCCCAGCGTAAACCGATATCTTTTAACAGGTGCGGGTCATGAAAGCGCGGGTCTTCGTAAAAGCGCCGCTGGGTACGATAGTGGGTGAAAGCGCTGAGTAGTTTGCGGGTAATGGTTGCGATTGCCATGGGGTCGGTCTCCTGGGTTAGGAGGCCGGGCAACATCGCGATCAGGGAGTCTCAAAGGTAACGATAAAACAACATGGCCGCGACACTTGCCGCGGCCAATTTCCTCTTTACATCTCTGGCGCGCGACAATAATAAGCTGATACCGCATTATTAATAATGCGATGCAGCTTATTCATTCGTGTCGCGGGGATTTGCCAGCGCATGAGAAGGTCTCTGAAAAAGTTTCGTTAATAAAAAAGAACTGCCCCTTAAAGGGGAGCTCTTATGTTTTAACCGATGCTTATATGAGCGTCAATCTATTTAGCGACTTGTTCAAGGTGGGGGGGCTGGCAAGTTTCCATGCGATACCCCGATTGGTAAACGCTACGTAGACGCAGGCCATGCCGACCATCCAGTTCCAGCTTGCGGCGTAGGCGGCTTACGTGGGTGTCAACGGTACGCGTCGAAATATCTCCTTTAATGCCCCACACCAGCTCTAGTAAGTGCGCACGGGTAATTAGCTCACCCATTTTAGAGAAAAACAGCGTGGCTAACCGGTATTCACGTTCGGTTAAATCAATGGCGTCGCCCGCCACGCTGATGTAGTGCTCATCGGTATGCAGGGTAAATATCTCGGGACAGGCCGGTGCAGGGCGCGATGTGGCATAGCCAGAGCGTCTACCTAACGCACTCACTCTGGCAATCAGCTCACTGGGGCGAAGGGGCTTGGCGAGAAAATCATCGGCGCCTCGCTCCAGGGCTTTAACAACATCGTCTTCGCCCTGGCTGGCGGTAATAAACAGGATTGGCCCATGCCAGCTGTCGTGCTGGCGAAGATGAGCAACCACATCCATGCCGTCGCTGTCGGGCAGGCGCCAATCGATAATGAGCAGGTCAAAGGTGTGCTGCTGCGTCGCCCGGCGAAGCTCGCTAGAGCGACTAAACAGCGAGACTTGGTGTTCTGCCGTTAGTAGGCACTGCTCAATAAAGGCCTGTTGGTCGAGGTCATCTTCAAGTACGCCAATATGCATGCTAATTTCCCTTATTGTCGTCTTATAAATGTCACCCGTGTAGAGGCGGCAAGCTCACGCGTTAAGTTTAGTGGATGATGATGCGTTGACACAAAGGTTCACAGTTAGCCCGCCAACGGCCGATATACAATTTCTGCACTTTCAACGGTCAGCACCGAGGTGCAGCATGATACGTCGCCCTATGGTTGTTAAATTCGTGGTTTTCATCGTCGCGGTAGGACTTGCCTTGCTGTCGACCCACACTATCGCCCTGGAAGTACCTGAAGGCCCGGTGATATTGGTGGTGAGTGGAAAGGTGGGGCAGACGAATGTGGGTGACGAAGCCCATTTTGATAAAGCGATGCTAGAAGGCTTGGCGCAGCACGAAACGATTACCCGCACGCCCTGGCACGACGGCGTGATGCGCTTCTCTGGCCCATTGGGGCGAGCTATCCTGGAAGCCGTCGGTGCCGAGGGGGAGAATATTCGTGTGGTAGCGTTGAATGAGTACGCCGCGACGGTGCCTATCAGCGATTTTGAGAATTACGATGTCATTCTGGCTATGCAGGCAAACGGCAAAGCGCTGCGAATTCGTGATCAGGGGCCGCTATTTGTCATTTACCCCTTTGACCAGCACCCCGAACTGCTAGATGAAGAGATATTTTCGCGCTCTGTGTGGCAGGTGACACGAATCGACGTTGAGTAATATAACCGAGTAGCAATCATGCTGGCTTTTTTTAAGTTCTATTTTTCCCGCCGTACCAGGGTCGCTACATTCTCGGCGATCCTTTTTTTTCTTTCAGCGCTAACCACCGGTGGGGTTATTTATAACCGTCAGCATGCGCAGGAGGAGCGGTTGCTCGAAAATGTGTTATGGGCCGGGTATCAGTTTGATCGAGAGGTGCGCGAATTGCGCTTGTCGCTATTCGAAACGAGTGCTGGGAAGGCTACGGTTGATGATGTGTTGCTGCGTTTTGAGATTCTCTTCAGCCGACAATCACTTTTTTTTCAAGGTGAAATAGGAAAAGTCGTGGCGAAACTCGAGGATATTGAGGCGGTCATTCAACAAGCTCACATCCGCATTCTAGAGATGGAAACCCTACTCGAAACGGTATGGGACAACCCTACCCAGTTAAATAGCGAGTTAACGGCTATCCTCCTGCAGCAAACGGCTGAGCTACAGCAACTCAGCGGTAACATTTTGATCGAAACCAACGCCCATGTTTCCCATATGCATAGTGAGGAACACCGCGCATTGACAAGTCTCAACGGATTGGTGCTGTTGCTTATTGTCCTGTTAATGCTTTCAGGTGGCATGTTGGTTCGCGCGCTGATTCTAGAAGGGCGCTCCAGTCATCGTAAGGCTCAGGCGTTAGAAACCAAGAGCCAAGAGCTAAATGAGGCAGCTAGGCAAGCAGAGAAAGCGAGTCTGGCAAAATCTGAGTTTATGGCGGTGATGAGTCATGAAATTCGAACCCCGTTAAATGGTGTCGTGGGTATGGCGGATTTGTTAAGCGAGGAGGTTAAAACAACAAGTGCAGAGACTTATTTAGCCGCTCTTAAGCGCAGTGCGGAGAGCCTACGCGCGGTGATCAACGATATTCTCGACTACACCAAAATTGAGTCGGGGCGCCTCGATCTGGATATCCAGCCGTTTGATCTTCACCAATGCATCGACCAGCTTTGTGAAAGCTATACCCTCCGCGAACCAAAGGCGAAGGTCTCCTTTAGTTACGCTATCGACCCGGCGCTGCCCCGTTATGTGCTGGGAGACATCGCGCGGCTGCGCCAAGTCATGATGAACTTAATCAATAATGCCTTGAAGTTCACGGAAGAGGGGTTCGTCAAATGCCAGATAAAACCTCTTGGAGACGATAATATTCTTATGGAGGTACACGATACTGGCTGTGGTATCGCGGAAGCGGATCAAGCACAGCTGTTCTCGGCGTTCTCGCAAGTGGATACCTCAATGGCGCGTCGTCACGAAGGCACGGGGCTTGGGCTCGCAATCTGTAAGCGGTTGGTCGATGCCATGCAGGGCGAGATAGGTGTTAACAGCCAGCAGGGGCTCGGCAGTCGATTCTGGTTCACCGTCAGCCTGCCGGAAACCGAACCTTTGGCCATTTACCAAAGCGGTGAACACCTGCCAGCAATGCCCTCCCATCACCATATCTTGGTGGTAGAGGATAACCCGCTAAATCAAACGGTGGCACGCGTCATGCTTGAGCGCCTTGGCCAGCAGGTATCGGTTGCAGAGAACGGCCAGGAAGCGCTCGATCAGTTGAAAGCAGACCATGGTCGATTTGATTTGGTGTTAATGGATATGCAGATGCCTAAGCTGGATGGCACGGAAACCACCCAACGCTGGCGCGATTATGAAGCTGTGCATCAACTGCCTAAGTTGCCCATAGTGGCGATGACCGCCAATGTGATGCCTGAGCACCGAGAGCGCTGCATTCAAAGCGGCATGGACGATATGATTCACAAGCCTTTTACGCGCGATGAGTTGCATCAGGTGATTGGCCGCTATCTGTTAAATGATGAAAGCGTTGAATCTGTCAGTATTCACGCTACCGTTCCTATTAAAAGCCCCGAATCGCTGGGTGATAGCGCTGGGGCAGTTCAAGTACTCGATAAGCGTCTTTGCGAAGAGCTGCAAAGTACCTTTGAACCCAAGGCACTGGATGCGCTGCTGACCACGTTTTTAACACGGCTTGGTGAACGTATCGCTCGCTTGAATGCCTACTGGCAGTCAGAGGATCGACAAGCCTTGTGCCTAGAAGCCCATTCACTAAAGGGTGCCGCTTCCTCTCTAGGCTGTGCTGCGATTGCTGAGCAAGCAAGCCAATTGGAGCAAGCAGCGCTAGAAGCCCCATTAAGCGAATTGATGATCTATCTGAAGCGTTTAGTTGCTCTTGAGGCCACTACTAAGCTGGCTTTGGAGCAAGAAAGCATGTTCGTTTGATGCGTTATTAGGGGGCGGACGGTGAGTACTCGCGTAACCAGGTGTTGAAAGCGTCGGCGGTTAACGGGTGTGCAATACCGTAGCCTTGTCCAACAGTGCACCCGGCTTCAACAAGCCGAGTGAACTGTGCCGACGTTTCGATACCTTCGGCGACAACAGTCAGTCCCAGGCGTTTGCCTAAGTCGACAATCGACTCTGTTATCACCAGTGCTTCTTTGTCCTGATCGATCAGTGAGACAAAGCTACGGTCAATTTTGAGCTCGCTGAAAGGCAACCGATAGAGCTGTGTCAGCGAAGAGTGGCCGGTACCAAAGTCATCTAACGCCAGTTTGCAGCCCCGTTGTCGCAACGCTTTGAGCACGTAGCTAGCGTAGCCCAAGCACTCAACCCCCGCTGTTTCGGTGAGTTCCAGGGTGATCTTGCTAAGCACAGCATGATGCGCTTGGGTGAGTTGATCAAACGCGTCTAGTACGCCTTCTGCTTGAATAAAGGCCGCCGGTATATTTATCGAGACGTCTAAGTCCCACCCTTGTGACAACCATTGGGCTTGCTGCTTCATGGCAAGCTCAATAACGTACCAAGTGAGTGGAAGCATCAGGTCGTTTTGCTCTGCTAGAGGTATAAAACTGTCGGGGTATAGCACGCCGCGTTGAGGGTCTTGCCAGCGTACCAGCGCTTCAACGCCAATAACCTGCCCTTGTTGAGTGCCTTGTTGCAGGCTTATTTGGGGTTGAAAAGCTAGAAAAAGCTGTTGTTCACGAATGGCCTTCGCCAATTCAACGCTTGTAGGCGCTTTGGGCGCTTTTTTTAATGGCCCCAGAAATGTCGTTAGACCGGTGAGTAGCTTGGATTTAGATAGGAAACCTAACATTTTCAAGCCTTTTGCTTCACCTGCTGCAAGCGCATGCGCGGCAGTTTCTTCCGTATAATTGCTAATTAATAAAATTGAAGCGTTTAAGCGTAAATCATAAAGATATTCCAGAATATCAAGGCTCGTAAATTCACCTAGCCCGAGATCAAGCAAGATCAGCTCGACATTGAGTAGGTCGGGTTGGCGCACCAGCTCGCCAAAACTGCTTGCCGTCACCACCTGATAACCGTGCTGGCGTAGTAGCATTCTGCCCAATAGTTGGACACTACAATCATCATCAATAATTAAAGCACCAGACAGCATACATATACCTTTGATGACTACGATGAGCGGCTGCGGCTAGACGAAGAGCTTGCTGAAATGGATGAGCATATAAGCCGGTAACGAAACTTCCTTGGACTCAGTATGAGTCCAAGGATACTTAGAAAACTAAGGGAGATTGCTTAAAACGACTCCCATTCAGGCTGCTGTGAGCTCGCTAAACGACGCGGGACATTAGGCGTAGGTGAGGGCTTATTAGCTGTAGGGGCAAGCGCTGCTTTGCCAAGAGCTGGTTGCGCGTTAGCATTGCTGAGCTTGAAGCCTCCCACTAGCACGCCCAGTCGGTCGGCTTGTTCTCTTAGTTCCGCCGCCGCAGCGCTGGACTCTTCTACCATGGAGGCATTGTGCTGGGTCATGCTATCCAGCTCGTTGACTGCGTCATTTACTTGACCGATACCTACACTCTGTTCTTTAGCACCAGCACTGATCTCAGCAATCACGTCCGCCACACGCTCGATGCTTTTTACCATCTCCTGCATGGTGACGCCGGTTTGTTTCACTTGGTCAACGCCCACCTTTGTGCGGTTTAACGACGTATTGATCAGAGTGGCAATGTTTTTGGATGCATCACTTGAGCGGCTGGCCAATATACGTACCTCTTGGGCAACTACCGCAAAGCCTCGGCCATGCTCGCCTGCGCGGGCGGCCTCTACAGACGCATTCAGCGCCAGGATATTGGTTTGAAAAGCGATGCTATCAATAAGGTTGACGATGCTGCTGATTTCAGAGGAAGAGTCGTTAATCGTATCCATTGTCTGCTCAACACTGTGCATGGAGTGCAAACCCTGTTGAGCGAGATCCCGGGTTGAAAGCGCCAACTGGTCAGCCTGCTGGGCAGAATCAGAGGCGTTGTTGACCACTGCTGCGATTTGCTCCATCGAAGCAGAGGTTTGCTGTAAATTCGCAGCAGCTTGCTCAGTACGTGCCGCAAGCTCCTGACTGCCTTTGGCAATTTCAGTAGATGCATGCTGCAGGCTAACGGTACTGCTGCTAACTGACTGAAGCGTATCGTCAATGCGTTTAATAAAGGCATTGAACTGTTGTGCCAATTCACCAATTTCATCACGGCGTTGACTCTCAATCCGCGCGGTTAAATCGCCATCGCCTTCGGTAATCTCTTTAATACGTCCACTAATTTGACGGATAGCCCGAGACATCATTAGCGGCCCCAGTAGCGCAATAAGCGTTGCAGCAATAAAGATGATTAAAGCAACAATAATAGTGGATGTTTGCTGCACTTGGATTCTATCAACCACCGCTGCTTCTGCTTGATAAGTGGCTGTCTCAATATTTATTCCCGATACATCATATATATCACGCAGTGCATTAAAGTCGTCTAATGATGAACCGGATAGCATCGTTAATGCTGCTGCGGTATTACCGCTTTGGTGCAGCTCAAAAACACGTGTTGCCTCTTGTTTCCAATCGCTATACAGCGTTTCAAAGTTAGCTAGTTGCTTGGTTAGCTCTGGGTAGTTCTGCATTAGTTCGGCGTAGAGCCCCATGCGGTCATAAGCCTGCTGAGCATTCTCTTCAAACTCGGCGATTAACGCTGTTGCTCGCTCGGAGCTGGGGTCAGATAACAGATACTCAATCTCAGCAACGCGTGCTTGATAAAGGTCTCGGTCGCCGTTGAGTGTGGCTGAAGTCGCCGGAATATAGTTGGTGATAAACGTATCTAAACGGCTTTTTACCATATTAACCAGCAGTGCATCGGCTACCACAATAACCAGTAGTGCTAACGCAACGCTGATAAAGGCAAGAGCATACTTAACTCTTATCTGATGAAGACGGTTCATATGTGCCACTCCTGTAGTGTCAAACCATGAGAGCACATTACCTTTAAAGCGTTAGAACGGTCGACAGATTTGTAACGCTTGTGACGTTTGTTCACGTTCGAGATTTTAATTAGCGTGGTAAGAGTTTAAACATAATTATAATAAGAATTATTAATATTTTAGTGGCTATTTATAACCCGCTGCCTGGAGTTGAAATAGTTTCGCATAGCGGCCTGCAGTGGCCAGGAGTTCTTCATGGGTGCCGCGTTCAACGATATGCCCTTGATCAATAACCAGAATGAGATCAGCGCTGCGTACTGTGGAAAAACGGTGAGAGATCAATATCGCCATTTTATTGCGGCTGTGCTCGCGAAAGCGGGCAAATATTTCGGCTTCTGCGGCAGCATCCATGGCAGCGGTAGGTTCATCCAGTACCAAAATGTCCGCGTTTTCGCGCATATACGCTCGGGAGAGGGCAATTTTCTGCCACTGGCCACCAGAGAGCTCTTGGCCATTTTTAAACCAGCGGCCAAGCTGGGTTTTGTAGCCGTTGGCCATGCGAGTAATAAACTCATCCGCCATACCGTGACGAGCGGCGTTCTGCCACCTTTCTTGGTCGTTAAAGGCATGAGTATCGCCGACACCAAGGTTTTCGCCCACCTGCAACTGATAGCGCACGAAGTCCTGAAAAATCACCCCGGTGCGTTCACGTAGTGCTTGGGTACTCCAATCCCGCAGGTCGCTACCATCTAACAGAATTCGGCCTTGGGTTGGGTGGTAGAGCCGCGTGAGCAGCTTGATAAGGGTCGTCTTACCCGAGCCGTTTTCGCCTACCAAAGCCAGGCTCTGCCCAGGGCAGAGGTGCAGTGAGATATCGTGAAGAACCGGATCTTGGAGAACAGAGTCGCCGCCAGGGTAGGAGAAGCTAACGTGCTCAAAGCGCAGCCCGTCACCGGGCAGTGCCCCCTGAGTGAGTGTACCGCTCTCTCCCTCCACTGGCTGCTCAAGATACTCATAAAGATTGGAGAGGTAGAGGTTATCCTCGTACATGCCGCTGATCGCGGTGAGGCTTGCGGAGAGCGCGGCCTGACCCTGCTTGAAGACCATCAGGTACATGGTCATCTGGCCCAGGGTAAGCGCCCCGGCAATCGTTTCAATCACCACCCAGGCGTAGGCGGCGTAAAAGGTTAAGGTGCCAAGCAGGCCGAGCAGAAACCCCCAGCTTTCACGACGCAAAGTTAGGCGGCGATCCTCAGCAAACAATTTGGTAAAAATGTCGCGATAGCGCTTGAGAAACAGCCCTTCAAGGCCAAACAGTTTGACCTCTTTAATGCTGTCTTCCCTTGCAAGCACCGTCTCTAAATAGATCTGCATACGGGTTTGCGGCGAGCGCCAGCGAAACAGCCTGAAAGCATCGCCCGAGAATTTGGCCTCTGAGATAAATACCGGTAGGGCGCCTGCCACCAAAATCAGCAGCGCCCAAGGGGAGAACTGCACCAGTAGCACGCCGAAGCTACCCAGCGAGATAGCGTTTTGCAGCAGCCCAAAGGTTTTATTCACCAGTGCAAGCGGGCGCGTAGATGCTTCACGGCGCGCTCGCGTGAGCTGGTCGTAAAGCTCTGAATCTTCAAACTGGCTAAGTGACAGTTGTCCCGCTTTCTCCAGAATCATCACATTGACCTTCTGCCCCAGCAGCGCACGCAGCAGTGACTGTTGGGCTGAGAGGCCGCGCTGGGCCAGGGCAATGAGCGCAATAATCACGGCTTCGATCCCCACCAGCGTTAGCACCGGTGTGATGGACGCTAGCAGATTGGGATCAGTGGCTGCTTGATGGGCTTCCATGGCACTCACCACCCCATCCACAATCAACTGACCCACCCAGGCCGCCACGGCAGGCAGAACCCCTGCGACCAGCGTGCACAGCGCCAGCCCAAGCATCATCCAGCGAGAGGTTTCCCAGACTAAGCCAAGTGCACGTCGGCTATAGCGAAATACGCCAAAAAAGCCGCTTAGTGGTGAGGAAGTCGATTCAGAAGGTGGTGGAGACATAGTTAGGCTGGCAAAAAGTACCGACGAAAAAAAGAGTGCCATGATGCGGTGGTTGAGCGTGGATAGCCAGCTCAGCCGCCGGTTGCCTTCAACGGCAACACGGCGGAGACCCAGTTTAGTGGTGAGATATTACCAGGGGAGCACAGCCCCATCGGTGCGTGGCTCGGTGCCACCTTGGAGTACGCCGGTGTCAGGATCGCGCAGAATGATTTGGCCACGGCCAAAGCTGATTGAATCGGCGACTTTAACGATGTCGTGGCCGCGGCGTGCCAGGGCAAGCGCTAAGTGATTGGGGAAGTCGGCTTCAACTTCGATGGTTTTGCCTTTGGTCCATTTCCAACGCGGCATATCGAGCGCCGCCTGAGGATTCAGTTGATCCTCAAGCATCGCCGTTACCACCTGCACATGGCCCTGGGGCTGCATATAGCCACCCATCACACCGAACGGCCCAACGGCTTGGTTATCTTTGGTGATAAAGCCTGGGATGATGGTGTGGTAGGTGCGCTTGCCGGGGGCTAGTGCATTAGGGTGCTGCGGGTCGAGGGAGAACGACCAGCCACGGTTTTGCAGGCTAATGCCGGTGCCCGGTACTACGATGCCAGAGCCAAAGCCTTCAAAGTTGCTTTGAATGAATGACACCATATTACCTTCATCATCAGCGGTTGCCAGGTAAACGGTGCCCCCCCTTAATGGATTGCCATGAATGGGGTCAATGGCGTCTTGGCCAATAAGCTCTGCGCGTTGCGAAAGGTACTCATTCGATAGCATCTGCTCAACGCTCGGCTGCATAGATGAGCGTTCAGTAATGTAGTTTAAGCCGTCTACGTAACCAAGTTTTGTAGCCTCTATCCGGCGGTGGATAGTGTCTATCTGATCATTTGACTGTTCGCCTAAAGATTCAAGAATACCCAAGGCTTGAAGCACAATTAATCCGCTGCCGTTGGGAGGAATTTCCCAAATATCATGGCCGCGATATCGGACACTTATGGGTTTGACCCATTCTGGTTTGAAAGCTTGTAAATCTTCTTTGCGTAAGAAGCCGCCATGCTGACGTGAAAAGGCATCCATCGCATCCGCTAGGCTGCCTTGATAAAACGCATCCGCATGGCTATTGGCAATTTCACGCAGCGTTTTTGCCATATCAGGAGAGCGCCAAATGTCACCTGCTTTGGGAGCCTGCCCATTGGGAGTGAAGTGCGTAAACCAGGAGGCAAATTCATCTGTCCCGTATTTTCCATAACGCTCTTCTGCACTTTTCCAGAGTTGGCTGGCTACTGCTGATACAGCAAAACCTTCGTCAGCTAATTCTATTGCTGGCGCTAACAGCTGCTCAAAAGGCAGTTTACCAAAACGCTCTGAAAGCGCAGCCCAGGCGCCTGGCGCACCGGGTACTGTGATTGGCACTAATCCATGGGCGGGCATTTCCTCATGACCCAGGGCCTTGACGGCATCACATGAAATACTCTTTGGCGCAGGGCCGCTAGCATTGAGGCCATGTAGCTCACCTTTTACCCACACAAGAGCAAAAGCATCGCTACCAATACCATTAGAGGTTGGCTCAACGACGGTTAAAGCAGCAGCTGTAGCAATGGCAGCATCAATGGCATTGCCACCTTTTCGTAACATATCTATGCCGACTTGTGCAGCAAGCGACTGAGACGTAGCGACCATTCCACGTTTTCCAAACGTGACCATACGACGTGAGGCGGAAGGGTAATAGTGTGGGTCAGTATGCATTGTGATTCCTATTTAGATGTGGCATCTAGACGGCGAGCCATTAGGCGGCGCTGTTTCATATAGCTATAAATACTGTAAATCACAGAAACAACCGCCAGTGTAAGCAGCAGCGCTGATATTGGCCGAGTGAAGAAGAGCGTCCAGTCAGTGCTTGTCTGGAAGGCCCGTCTTAAGTTGGTTTCTGCTATAGGGCCCAATACAACGCCAAGTACAAGAGGTGCTAGCGGATAATCCAGTTTTTTAAGCAGATATCCCACTGCACCAATGCAGGCAAGTAGATAAAGGTCGGATAAGCGGTTGTTCAGGGTGTAAGTACCAATTGCACAGCAAGCTAATACAACGGGAACAACAATATACTTAGGTACATTTAGTAGGCGTAAAAAAGCCCTCATTAAAATAACGCCTATTAACAGCATGAAGACAGAAGCTATCGCCATGGCAATAAACATGCTGTAAACCAAGTCGGGATGATCAAGTATTAAGCGCGGGCCAATGCTGATGCCGTGTACCATGATGGCTGCCATGAGAACTGCATCGGCGGGAGACCCTGGTATGCCTAACGCTATCAATGGTATTAAGCTGCCGCCTACCGTTGATGAGTTGCCTGACTCAGAAGCAACAACGCCCTGTGGTTCACCCTTACCAAAAGTTTCTGGGTGCTTAGACGCTCGTTTAGCTTGGTCGTAAGCTAATAGATTAGAAATTGAGCTACCTGCACCGGGTACTGCACCAATAAACACACCGAGCAATGATGAGCGTATAACATTGGCGGGCTTCAATAAGATGTCTTTTATGGTTTGCCAAAGGTGAGGGCGCATGTCTCCACTGATTAATGCGCCAGAAGAGGGCTGTTTGTCTCCGGCGGCAGGCTCTAATTCGGAGAGTAGCTGGCTCATGGCGTACATGCCTATTAATACAACCAGGAACGGTATGCCCGCGGTCAGGATTTCATAGCCAAAGGTAAAACGCTCGCGCCCCATGAGTGGGTCAGGCCCAATAGTGGCGATGCCGATCCCGATTAGACCCGCGATTAGCCCCCTGATAAGAGAGTCACCCACTAGGCTTGCTATGACAGTCAAAGCAAAAATAATAAGCGCAAAATATTCCCAGGGTCCTAACTTAACCGCTAGAAGTGCGAGTGGAGGCGCGGCCACGATCAGCACAGCAATAGAAATAATAGAGCCCACGAATGAAGCAAATAATCCCAAGGATAGTGCTTTCCCAGGATGACCTTGTCGAGCCATAGGGAAGGCATCAAAGGTGGTTGCAACTGATGAGGGCGTGCCTGGGATGCCCAGCAGAGCGGCACTAAATAAGCCACCGCTTAGTCCACCTACGTAGACAGATAGCATGACCGCAATGCCCTGCATGGGGGGCATGGCAAATGTAAGAGGCAACGTAAGGACTATGGCCATGGTAATCGTAAAGCCGGGTATTGCGGCGGCAACAATACCTGCAAAAGTCGCTACTGCCATGAGTAATAGCGTATAGGGCTCGGTCACGCCCCCTAGCGCTACGAGGAAAGCATCAGTCATAGGTTACGTTACCATTGAGCACGAGGAAGATAGATGTTGAAGGCCTCAGAAAATAAATAGTAAGGCCCAGCAGAAAAGAGAATGGCGACGAAGATGGCAATCGCTACGGTAGTAGCCTTCCTGGGGGCTAGGTAAAGCTGTGTAGTAAGCAGATATACAAAAGTGCTGATAATAAATCCCGCAATAGGCATTGCTATCATATACACAGTAAATAGCACCAGGTTGATGATGACGGCTTTAAGTGCGGTTAGTCTTCTCCAGGCAATGCAAAAGGTTGTACGCGGTAAGCCGTGTTTGGAGAGTTCAAAGATAACTGCCATGCCGCATAAAATTGCAATACTGAAAAAGATAATTTGTGGGAAAGTACCTGCACTCATGGGTTCCCAACGAGAGGCCGGCAATGAGCCGGCCTTGAAGGCCATGAATAAAGCACCGAGGGCGATGATAAGGTAAGACAGCACTTGTAACGCCGGGATTAGAGCTGTCTCTGCGCTTCTGCGCTCCATAAAAACCTCCTAAAGCACAACGTTACCTTAATTAAGGAGGTGGGCGTTGTTTTCAATGAACTCGTTATTACGCTCTAAATAAGCGGTATAGTCTTCTCTGTTAAGGTAACGCACTGTGCCGCCTACATTCTCAATGTCGGTTTTAAACCCTTCACTATTAGCGACATTTTTAAGCGCACTTTCCAGTGTTGAAACGACCGACTCGGGTGTTCCTTTGGGCACAACAACCCCACGAGTAACTAAAAACTCAAGATCATGCCCCAGTTCTTTAAGTGTGGGTGTATCAGGTAGTTCTTCAATGCGTTCAGAAGTAGCCGCTGCTAACACGTTCAAATCGCCATTTTCTACGAAGGCGCGTGCTGAGTAATAGTCCTCTATAGCCACTGTGATATGCCCACCCGCGAGCGCACGTAACCTTTCTCCAGTCCCTTCATACCCCACATAGCCAAACTGAGTGCCTGTGGATTCTTCAAATTGCACTGCCCATAAGTGTGGAATACCACCTAATGTAACGCCCATCCGATACTCACCTGGGTTTGAGGTGACATCTTCGAGCATGTCTTCGAGTGTTTCCCAACCAGTATCGGCATTTACTACGATGACCGAGTTATCGCTGGTCATCATGGAAACGACATCAAAATCGTCCCAGTTGAGGTCTGTCACCCCCGAATGGTGCGCGATCAGCAAACCTTCATGTATTTGCGAAATAGTGTATCCATCGCTATCTCGGCGTGAGGCTTCACGCAGTCCTACCGTTCCACTTGCTCCAGGCATATTAATCACAGGCACCGCTTGGCCTAACTCTGTTTCAAGATGTTTGCTTACCAAACGCATTAGCAAGTCGCTGCCGCCACCTGGCCCCCAGGGCACAATAAATTCGATTGGCTTTTCAGGATAATTATCAGCAGCTGTTGCAAAGGCGGGTATAGAAAGTGCTGCTGCTAAGGCGGTGGTAGTGAATAGCGATTTAAGTGTCATTGTTTACCCCATTGATCCATGAATTGTTGTGAGTTTTGGCGTGTTGAGTGGTGTTACTTATAAGTTTTTGTAAAGTTTGAGTTATCTTTACGGAATAATAAGCCCTCCATAAACCAGGGCGCCCATAACCACAAAGGCGGGGTGCGTGTTAAAACGAATCAGTGCTATAGCGGCGACTATGCCAATGATCAGGGTATGAATCGCCCCGCTGGTATTAAGGCTTTCGAGCAGAAACCCCAAGGTCAGCCAGGCCATCATCATGGCGATGACTGGGCGCACCCATTGGCTCATGCGCTTAACCCGGGGGGAATCACGATGACGGTAGAGCAACCCTAACGCGCCTAACATGAGTAGCAGCGTAGGGATCACTGTGGCAGCTACGGCAATGAAGGCACCGCCAATACCCGCTACTTCATAGCCCACATAGCCGGCCATTTTGGTCGCGATAGGGCTAGGTAATGCGTTGCCGAGGGCTAATGTTTCCGCGAAGGTTTGTGCGGTCATCCAGCCATAACGGCCAACCACTTCGGCTTCGATCAGTGGAATAATGGCCGGGCCGCCGCCATAGCCGATAATGTTTGGGATAAAAAAGGCTAGGAAGAGATCCCAATAAATCATGCCGCTCCCTCCGCTTTTTTCTTACCGGCAGGGCGCAGGAGGGCGGCAAGTAGAATGGCGCCAATCACCCAGCCTGGGTGAATGCCAAGCCAGTAGATCAGCCCGGCGGCAATGATGGCCATGGCAATGCTGACCAGCCAGCCAAGAGCGGCCTGGGATTTATCAAAAAAGTCCCATGTGAGCTGCGCCATCATCACCATGACCACCGGCACCACGGCTTGGCCCATGCCGCGAATCCAAGCCACATCACGGTAACGGCTGAAAATGCCTAACATGACAATCATCGCCACAATCATCGGGACGATAATAGCAATGACGGCCGCAATACAGCCGACGACTCCACCTACACGATAGCCAATATAGCCGGGCATCTTGGTGGCAATGGGGCCGGGTAAGGTATTACCAATCGCCAGTACATCGGCAAACTCTTCATCGGTTAACCAATGGTGACGGGTGACGACCTCGGCGCGCACTAATGGGATCATGGCGGGGCCGCCACCGAAACCAAAGATGCCGATGCGGAAAAAGGCCCAGAAAAGTTGCCAGGAGGTGGCGGGTGGTGTCATTGATGCATATCCCGCGAAGCCAAAGAGGAGATCAGAAGCATACCTAGACCTTATTTATCGTTTGTAGGTTAAAAAATCGATTATCTTGTCTAAAATAGAATATAGGTAGTGCCCGACCCAACGTCAACAGTCAAAACAGAATGGACAGCGGGAACTGAGATAAACAAAGG
Source organism: Halomonas sp. ATBC28 (assembly GCF_005937175.1). Taxonomy (NCBI): domain Bacteria; kingdom Pseudomonadati; phylum Pseudomonadota; class Gammaproteobacteria; order Oceanospirillales; family Halomonadaceae; genus Halomonas; species Halomonas sp. ATBC28. Next base: position 318,364 of record NZ_VCQL01000003.1, read on the forward strand.
ACATCGTGATGAATAATTCTCTACCTACGTCAGCCAAGTCAGTAGGGCCAGTGGGGCCAGCGGGTACCGCATCAAGTCGCGTGTTTGATCATTTACGCAAGGATTTGGTGGGTGGGCGTTTTGTGGCCGGTGAAAAGCTCGCTATCAATGCGCTCAAAGAGCGCTATCAAGTCGGTTTGAGCCCGCTGCGAGAAGCGCTCAATAGATTGGCGGCTTATGGGTTGCTGGTGCAGGAGAATCAGCGCGGCTTTCGGGTGCCGAAGCTATCGCGGGATGAACTGGACGATATTGCCCAAATGCGCCTGGAAATGGAGGGGATGGCGCTAGAGCGAGCTATTGCTAACGGTGACTCGCTTTGGGAGGCCGATTTGCTTGCCGCCGCACATCGCCTGAAACGGGCCGATATAACCCTGGATAAAGGCGAAGAGTGGGAGCATCTGCATACACAGTTTCACCGCACCCTGGTGGCGCCGTGTGGGTCAGTCTGGTTATTGCGTTTTATTGAGCAGTTACACGACCAGTTCGATCGCTACCGACGTTTGGGGCCAAAAATGCCGACGATACGTCAAGAGCTGGACGAGCAGCATCATCAGCTGGTGGAGCTGGCGCTACAGCGGGATGCTAAAGCAGCGCGTGAATTAATGGACGACCATATCCATAAATCCTATGAAGTCGCCCTGAAGCGCTACCAAGAGCACGTGTAGTTGGTCATGAACAGTTGGTAAACTGCTGCGCATAAAGCGTCGGCCATCGCCGACCTAACCATGATCATGAGGGTGCTATGCACACAGATAACCAACACGCAGATGACCAAGTAGCCGCGCAAACGCTGAACTGGGTGCGCACCTTCATTGTCGCCCACGATATTTGCCCGTTCGCTCAGCGGGAGCTAGCGCGTGAAGCCATCCGCGTTGAGGTTGTGCGCTCTAAAAAAATTGAAGTGGCGCTTGAAGAGCTGATGGTCGAGGTAGCGTGGCTGGACGAACACCCTGAAACTGAAACGACGTTGCTGGTATTTCCTACGCTTTTTAAAAGCTTTGATCACTACCTGGATTTTGTTGAGCTGGCCGAAAGTATCTTGGTCGATCAGGGATATGAAGGGGTCTATCAGCTCGCTACTTTTCATCCCGATTACTGCTTCGACGGGGCTGAGCCCGATGACGCTGCCAACTATACCAATCGCTCTCCCTATGCCATGGTGCATCTGCTACGTGAAGAGAGTGTTGAAAAGGCGATCGAGTTTTACGGCGATACCGACGCGATTCCTGAGCGCAATATCGCTAAGTTAACGGCGATGGGCAGCGACGTCGCTGAGCAGCAGTTGCAGCACTGTTTTGACGTGAGCGACTAAGGTTTGTGAATCGCTTGCTGATGCTTGCCTTTGCTTTTAGCGGCATACAGGGCGCCATCCGCAAGTTGTATTATGTCGATATTCGCATTTAACGAGCCGCTAATTTTTATGACCTGAAGCGGAAGACCAATGGAAAAAGGGCCAGTCAAGCTGGCCCAAAAACATGAATTAAAACTCTTCCCAATCAGGTGTGGCATTGGGCAGTTTTCTAGTTGAGTAAGCGTTAGACGCTGCAAGTGCCTGCGGTGATGAAGAGGCGGTGGGGGATTCCGAGCCACCGTGCGTTACGCGCTTAAGTTTGAAGGTCGTGACTAACTCGGCCAAACGAGTAGCTTCATCCTGGAGTGAGGCTGACGCGGTGCTGGTCTCTTCAACCAGCGATACATTTTCCTGGGTCGCCGAGTCCATCTGGGATACCGCTGTGCTGACTTGGCTAATGCCCGACTCCTGCTCCTTTGCGGCGAGAGCAAGCTCTTGCATCATTTCCGTCACTTTACGAATAGCTTCGTTGATCTCCGCCATATCATGGCCATTTTTCGCTGCTTGTTCCGCACCGACAACAATACGCTGTGAGATATCTTCAATCATGGTGCGTATTTCTTTCGATGAGGTGGAGGTCTTGGTGGCTAAGGAGCGAACTTCGCTGGCCACCACCGCAAAGCCTCTACCGTGCTCGCCAGCCCGGGCAGCTTCTACCGATGCATTCAACGCCAGGATATTGGTTTGAAAGGCGATTGAGTCAATCACCTGAATAATGTCATGGACTTTGTGCGAGGTCTCTTCTAATTCCCGCATCAGTAGGCTGGTGCGTTCAGATGCCTGCTTACCACTATTCGCCTGTTGCGCGGCGTCCTGGGTCAATTGCTGTGCTTGACCGGCAGTATCTGCGTTTTGCTGCACAATCGATGAAATTTCATCCATACTCGCGGCGGTTTGCTGCAAAGCTGCGGCTTGTTGCTCTGTACGCGAAGCGAGATCCTGGCTGCCGCTGGCAATTTGCGTAGAGCTGGAGGCGACGGCTTCGCTACTTTGATTGTAAGCGAGCCACCAAACCCATCTACTCAAGCTAATTACGCCTCTTCACACTAATGATCTCTTGTTGGTTTTGGAGATCACCATGACCTGTGAACTCAACCCTACCCGCGCCTTTTGGCTGGGTCAT